>JAESRV010000111.1 GCA_016764475.1 Amylibacter sp. | reverse complement strand
TATTGTGGGTGCAATTTTAATACTTGGTTGCGTGGTGATGGTTCTATTCGGGCCTGATGACGGGAATGCTGTTCCGGCATTATGCGCAGGTGCCTTGGGACTTGTGTTCATAGTTGCCGCGCTCGTTGATGCTGCAGTTTAGATAAAAAAGGGAAATTAAATGTCGAGACTATTCAAAAGCCTAAAAAACTCTACATTTGCGCGTGACCTGATCGCAACCGTGGCCCCGAGCCTTGCTACAGCCCTTGGGGGGCCATTGGCTGGCATCGCAACCAAAGCCATCGCAGAGAAGGTACTGGGTAAAAGCACGGCCACAGACACCCAAGTCATTGATGCAATTATGGGTGCATCACCTGCCGACCTTGTCAAGCTGAAGGAGCTGGATGTCACCTTTTCAAGGGATATGAAAAAAGCGGGTGTAGAGCTGGAACGCATCGCCGCAGATGATCGTGACAGTGCGCGTGACCGACAGGTGAAAATGAAAGACTGGACGCCTTCGGTGCTAGGTCTGGCAATCATCATAGGATTTTTCGGTGTGCTGGCCTATCTGTTCAAATTTGGCCTTCCCGCATCAGGTAAAGAAGTGCTGTTGCTTATGATTGGCGCACTCGGTGCGATGACCCAGCAAGTCGGCAATTTCTTCTTTGGGTCTTCGTCGGGTTCAAAAACCAAAGATGCAACGATTGCTAAAATACGAAGTGAGGCACGCGGGTGAGGGTTCTATTGATACTGATATCGGCGATCTCACTTTCGCTATGCAGCCCTGTCGCGGCTGCAACCCAAGGTGCCGATATGAGTGTGGAATGGATCGACACGGGTCTAAAGCTGACAAGTCTTTTGATCTCTCTCATTGCGATTGCGATTGCATTTTTTCGCACCCGTAAACAGCACATTGAAGGCGCATTCAAGGCAGGTTCAAAACGCATGGATGCACATGATTTGCGTATTCAGGCATTGGAGCAATCGGTCAACGACCTGCCGGGCAAAGACGACATGCACCAACTGGAACTAACGCTCAAGGAAATCGGCGGTGACATGAAGGCAATACGCGCCACGATGCGCGGCATGTCGGAAAGTATGACCAGAACAGAACGTATTGTCGGGCGTCACGAAGAACACCTATTGGAAAGAAGCAAAAACTAATGGCAGATTATACAAAGACAATTTCAAAGCATCGTCGGCTAACGATCCTGCGGTTCTTGTCGGACAGCCCTGAATATACCAGCAACGGGTCTATTCTGGTCGAGGTTTGCAATACATTCGGTGTGGCATCCAGTCATGATCAGGTAACGGGCGAATTGGCCTGGTTGCGTGAGAACGGAATGGCCACAGTTGATGAAACCTCTGGGTTTTCAGTTGTGACGGCGACAAAACATGGTGTCGACATTGCACAAGGCCGTGCGCGTCACGATGGTGTGAAACGTCCCGGCCCAGAGGTCTGACCGATGCCGCCCCGCAGCAAAGTCGAAATGTTGCCAGCCGAACAACGCGACTGGTTGAAAACCGCCCTGAAAGAGAGTGGGTTTTCCGGCTATGAGGAAATCGCAGATCAGCTAAACGCCAAACTCGAAGTGGACGGGGTGTCTTTGCGCATCCACCGCGCAAGCGTCCAGCGGTTCGGGCAGGAATACCAAACATTCGTGAAGTACCAGGAAGAAGCCAGCGCGTGGGCGGTGGAATGGATGCAGGATCAGGGGCTTGAAGACGAAGCCAAACGCCACAGTGTTCTGTTTCAAATGCTGACCTCACTGGCCTTCAAGGCAATGAAAGACCGTATGGGCAGTGATGATGATGTGGATCCAAAAGAGCTGCATTTCTTGGGTAAGATGATGAAAGACATTATGGCTTCCAGCGGCATTCGTGAGAATATGCTTAGAGATCACAAAAAAGCACAAGGTGCTAAACTCGATCAGGCTGTTGAAGCTGGCGACATCGACAAAGCTGCTGCACAAAAAGCCCGTGAGATTATGGGGTTTGCGTGATGAGCGGCAAACCCGTCATAGATTTTCTGCCGTATCAAAAGGCATGGATACAGGATCAGGCCCGTTTTAAAATCGGCATGTTCACGCGGCGTGGCGGTAAAACCTTTGGTGCTGGTGGTGAGATTGTAGATGATTGCATTGAGGCCGAGATTGAAGGCCATAAAACCCGTTGGACAATCCTGTCGCGTTCTGAAGCCACTGCCAAAGAGGCCATTGAAGACGCTTTAAAGCCCATGACAAAAGCATTTTACGCGGCCTATTCAACATTGGCCCGCAAAGGTCAGCCAGAGTTCAGTGAAGAAGACTTCCACGTTCCTGCGCACAAAAAAACCATTGTTCAACAGGGTGTGGAATATCAGGTGGATGTGGAACAAGCCACTTACAAAGCCCAAGAGGTGCGCTTTCCGGGCGGATCGCGGGTGACGGCGATCTCGGCTTCACCCGATGCGGCGCGTGGGTTTGGTGGCAATATGCTGTTTGACGAGTTTGCCTTTCATGCCGACAGTCGGCGTATTTGGGGATCGGCCTTTCCTGTTGCCGCGCGGGGTGGTCACAAAATTCGTGTGATCTCGACGCCAAACGGCAAGGGTAATAAATTCTTCGAGCTGATGACCGCTACAGATAACGTCTGGTCAAAGCACCATGTCGATATTTATCAGGCGGTCAAGCAAGGGCTTGATATTGATATTGACGAGTTGCGCTCGGGCCTGTCCGATGAGGATGCATGGAAACAAGAATTTGAATTGGAATGGTTGGATGCAGCATCCAGTTGGTTGGCTTACGATCTGATTTCAACATGCGAACACCACATTGCCGGTAATCCACTATTCTATAAAGGTGGCCCATGTTTTGTTGGGGTCGATATTGCGGCGCGGAATGATTTGTTTGTGATCTGGGTCCTGGAACTGGTGGATGGCAAGCTGATCACCCGCGAAGTGATTGCACGCAAACGGATTAAATTCGCCGAACAGGATCGCCTGTTGGCTGATGTATTTCGGCGTTACCGCGTTGTGCGGTGTCGGATGGATCAGACCGGCATGGGTGAAAAACCTGTCGAAGATGCGAAACGCAATCATGGCCAAGATCGGGTCGAAGGTATTTTGTTCAGTGCTGCATCCAAACTGGATATGGCGACATCGCTGAAAGAAAGCTTTGAGGATCGCGTTATCGTTATTCCTGAAGGTGATCCCCTATTGCGGGCCGATCTGCACGCGATCAAATCTGTGACCGGCCCCACGGGCATACGCCGGCTTATTGCCGACAGCGACACGGATGGTCACGCGGATCGGTTCTGGGCGGCCGCCCTTGCCACCTCTGCCAGTGAGATGGGCTATCAACCGCCTTCGTATCGCCCGGTGCGCAATTCAGGCGGTTTGGATGGCTCGACAGGTGCGATGCGCGATACGCCCGATGATGGCAGGCGCGACCCGTATAAACCGCCACTTGGTGCAGGCTTGAGAGGAAGTATTTAAATGGATCGTAAACCCGTCTTAATAGACCGTTATGGCCGCGCTTTGAAACGCAGTGATCTGCGCCGCGAAGTGTCCGCGCCCACATTCGGTGGTGTGCGTTCGCCGATTTCGGGTTATCCCGCCGATGGGCTGACCCCGCTGCGTCTGGCGCAGATTTTGCGTGAGGCAGATCAGGGCGACCCGATCCGCTATCTGGAATTGGCCGAGACCATTGAAGAGCGTGACCCGCATTATCTGGGTGTGTTGGGCACGCGCAAACGGTGTGTCAGCCAGATCGAGATCACGGTAGAGGCCAGTGAAGACGATCCGAGAGGCGAAGAAAAAGCAACCATGGTGCGGAATTGGCTGAACCGTGACGAGCTGTCCAGCGAGCTGTTCGGCATACTGGACAGTATCGGCAAGGGTTACTCGTTCACAGAAATAATCTGGGATACATCGACAGGCCAGTGGCAACCTGATCGTTTGGAATACAGAGACCCGCGATGGTTCCGTTTTGCGCGCCACGATCTGGCAACACCGATGAAGCTGGGAGAGCATGGTGAAGAAGAGCCTTTGCCCGCCTTCAAATTCATCCATGCGCAAATGAAGGCCAAATCTGGTCTGGCCCTGCGATCCGGTTTGGCACGGGTGGCAGCATGGGGCTGGATGTTCAAGGCGTTCACGCAACGCGATTGGGCGATATTCACCCAAACCTACGGCCAGCCGATCCGGATCGGAAAATTCGGCCCTGGTGCCAGTCAAGACGACCAGAACACGTTGTTTGACGCGGTTGCCAATATCGCGGGCGATTGCGCCGCAATTATACCTGAAGGCATGAACATAGAGTTCATCGAAAGCAAAAGCATCGGGCCAAGCAGCGATTTGTACGAAAACAGATCCGATTGGCTTGATAAGCAGATCTCGAAAGCGGTGCTGGGGCAAACCGGCACGACCGACGCGGTTGTCGGCGGGCTGGGATCGGGCAAGGAACACCGCGAAGTGCAGCAAGATATTGAACGGGCTGATGCAACAGCCCTGGCAGGTATTTTGAACCGCGACCTGATCCGCCCGTGGTGCGATCTGGAATACGGGCCGCAAAAATATTACCCGCGCCTGAAGATCAAACGGCCCGAACCTGAAGACCTTGCCGCCCTGTCTTCTGCGCTTGGTGCATTGGTTCCCTTGGGCTTGAAAGTGAAATCCAAGCAGATTTTGGATAAGTTCGGGCTGGATGAACCGCAGCAAGGTGATGAAATTCTGGGCCAGGTTACGCCAACAGACCCGAATTCCGCAAATCCGACCGACACCCAAGCCCTCAATTCAATTCTTTATAGGGTAGGTTCGAAATTTAAAAGGGGTCAGCCTTTGATATGGGGAACCGCCGCCTTGAACGCCCAAGAGGCTTCAGCGGGCGTTACGGAGCCCCCGTCACAAGAGGCTGTTCTGGCGGATCGGATGCATAATGAAGCCGCGCCGGCGATGGAAAAGATGCTTTTGCAGATCGAAGCCATGTTTGAGACCGCCGGATCATTGCCCGAGCTTCGAGAAATGTTGCTGACGGCATATCCTGATCTTGACGGGACGGATTTGGCAGATGTGATGTCGATTGCACTGAATGCGGCCCATGCGGGCGGACGCGCGGCACTGGAACAAGACAGTGGCTGATCGCCTGTCGGCCACGTTTCGCAAACCGTTTCCGGAACAGATTGCGGCATTTCGGGTGCGTTTGGGCAATCTTGTGCCGACCGCGCGTTGGGATGATATTACGGGGGCTGCACATGATCGCGGTTTTATGGTTGCAGGTGCGGTAAAGGCCGATCTGTTGGCCGATCTGGCGCAAGCGGTGGACAAAGCCATTGCGCAAGGTACCAGTCTGGAAGAATTCAGGCGCGACTTTCGCCAGATCGTGACCAACCGGGGCTGGCATGGCTGGACCGGTGAAGGCAGTAAAAAGGGTGAAGCCTGGCGCACCCGTATTATTTACCAGACAAATGCGAAAGTAAGCTATGCTGCGGGTCGGCTTGCTCAACTTCACGAGGGCAATTTCAAATTCTGGGTCTATCGTCACGGCGGATCGCTGGAACCGCGACCGCAACATTTAGCCTGGGATGGGTTAATCCTGCCCCCTGATCATCCGTTCTGGGTGACACACGGGCCCCCGAACGGTTGGGGGTGCAGTTGTTATGTGATCGGTGCGCGGTCTTTGGCCGGTGCGCGCCGTGTTGGTGGCAACCCCAACAATAAACTGCAACCGGGCTGGGAGAAGATCAGCCCGCGCACCGGAACGCCGGACGGCATCGACAAGGGCTGGGATCATGCACCGGGCGCAAGTGCGATAGATACGATCCTTGCCTTCAGGGATAAGCTGGATCAACTGCCGGAACGCCCCTCGGTCGATCTTATTGCGAACTGGCTTGGTAACGCGGCGTTCACCAACTGGCTGAAATCGCCAAAAGGCAACTGGCCTTTGGTGCGCATCCCTGCAAAAGACGCCAAACTGATCGGATCACAGAAAACCGTGGCCGATATGTCCGCAAGCACGGCACGAAAACAACTGCATCGACACCCGGAACTGATCACAAGCGACTACGCTCAGGCACAACGCACGATCAGCGAGGCCACAAACAGCATTCAAGACGGTGTGAACAGCTTTATATATATTTTGGAAGATGTGGACACGGGAGGTCACGTTCTTGTGGTCAAAGCAACACAGACCGGCAAAGGCCTGTTCGTGACCAGTTTTCGCCGTATCAGCCGTGATCTGGCGCGCCGTGAACGTACGATTGCGCAACTTCTTCGAAAAGGGTGACTGCAGGTGGCGGGGCCTCGCACCCAGGATAACCCAGAAACCCCGCAAAGCGCTCCGACCTGAAAGGTCGTGCTACGGCCGCGAGAATATCACCGTGTCGCACCTGCTAAAAGGAATATAATCATGGTTAGCATAAAAATCAATGAAGACGAGATCACAGCCGTTCTGGATCGGCTTGCCCGCCACCTGACGGATATGACGCCGGTTATGTCTGAGGTCGGCGAATTGTTGATCGACAGCACCAAGCAACGGTTCATCAAGGGTGTGTCACCTGAAGGCCAAACATGGGCCCCTAAATCGCAAACTACGCTGGATGCCTATGCCGCACGTGGCGACAGAGTGGATTTCCGCCCGCTGTTTGGCCCGACCAAACGCCTTTCATCCGAGATTAACTATCAGACAACGGAAAGCCGCGTTGAATGGGGGTCAAACCTTATTCAAGCGGCCGTGATGCACTTTGGTGCGGGAAAAGGTGAATTCGGTACGGGTGCCAATGGTCAGGCATTGCCCTGGGGCAATATACCGGCACGACCCTTCATCGGCATTTCAGATGAGGATCGCGGCAATATCAAAGCCACGGTTTACGAGTGGCTGGAACAAGTATCCAAAGCCAAGGATTGACGCGCGGGCTTGTCGCTGGCACGTTGTCGGCAGGCGGTCAAACGCATTACCCGCAAGACGTTGTGGGTGTAATCAATGGCCAAGTGCCGCGATTATCACCCCATGAGCAAAGCTTCCCAAATAGCACTTATGAGCGCCCACACGTTCGCAGCACCCAAAGACGGTGCTGTTGTGCCTGAATGGGTTCATTTGTTGCCGGCAGGCGATGCTAACGGAATTCGAACCGGTGATGCACGAGGACCATATCATGTAAAAGATGCGAAAATGATCATCGCGGCCAGCTTTGCGGAAAACGACCGGCTACCGATTGACGAAAACCATTCGATTGATCTGGCTGCCCCCGGCGGCCAGCCATCACCTGCACGGGGATGGATTATTGAAATGCAAGCCCGTGACGATGGTATTTGGGGCCGTGTGGAATGGAATGATGCTGGCAAAGAACTGGTATCTTCACAGGCCTACCGCGCCCTTTCCCCCGTAATTCGATTTAATGAAAACAAAGTTATCGAAGGCATCTTGCGTGCCAGCCTGGTCAACAGGCCCAACCTGCGCGGGCTGACCGCGCTTAACATGGAGAGCGATATGACGCTTGAAGAATTTATTGCCCAACTGGCGAAGGCCCTTGGGTTGAAAGATGATGCGACCGAAGCGGATGTTACCGCCGCGATTGCAGCACTTAAAGAAGCTGGTGATGCTGACGACGTTGAGGCGCAAAACCGCGTTGATATGCAATCGCAACTCACCGAAATCGGTGTGGCCCTTGGTGTCGAGGGTGGCGAACATGCGGACATTCTGGCAGCCGCGCAGGTAAAACCTGAAGTTGGTGTCGGTGGTAAAGCAATGATTGCTTTGCAGTCTGAAGTCGTCGACCTGACCAAAAAGTTGAACGGTTTGCATGATGCCACAAACAAAAATGCCGCCGAAACATTTATTGACGGCGAGATTAAACGTGGTCGTGCCGGTGTGAAACCACTGCGTGCCCATTATATCGACATGCACATGGAAGATGCCGCACGTGTCGAAAAAGAAATCAGTGCTTTGCCGGTTCTGAGTGGCACAACAATTCTGGCCACACCGCCTGACACCAAAGACGGCAAAATCGCCCTGAATGCCGAACAGGTTGCCGTAGCGAACCAGCTTGGTCTTGATCACAAAGATTATGCGGCACAACTGGCCGAAGATCGCAAACATGAGGAGGCACTCTAATGACTGCACTTTTGAAAGATCGCAACACGCCCACATCGCTGGGTGACAAACGAAACGGTGCTGTTGCTGCCGGTGTCAAAATTTATGCGGGCGCGATGCTGGTGCGTAATGCTGCCGGTTATATTTTGCCCGCAACCACAACCCTTAATCAGGTCGGCGTCGGTCGTGCCGAAGCGCAGGTGGATAACACCGCAGGTGCCGATGGTGCTGTGAATGTCGATTTTCTGCCCGGTAACTTTCGCTACGCCAATTCTGCGGCTGGCGATCTGATCACCATCGCTGACATTGGTTCGATTGCCTGGGCGGTTGACGACCAGACCGTGGCCAAAACGAACGGCACAAACACGCGTTCCCGCGCCGGCGTCATCGACAATGTCGATCCGCAAGGTGTCTGGGTGCGCTTTGACGAAGCCCTTACCGCAGCTGCGGTCTAACAGGAGTAAACCCTAATGATTATCAATTCCGGAAACCTGAATGCCATCCGCGTGGGCTTTAGTGCGGCTTATATGAATGGTCTTGGCATGGCTGATCGGCAGTCCGCACGGATCGCGACAACCGTGCCGTCTTCCACACGGGAAAACAAATACGGCTGGCTGGGCAAAATGCCAAGTATGCGTGAATGGATCGGTGCGCGTGTTGTCCACAGCATGGCCGAGCATGACTATTCGATTAAGAACGTGCCGTTCGAACTAACCATTGGCGTTGATCGTGACGACATCAAGGATGACAATTTGGGCACTTACACGCCGATGTTCACGGACATGGGGGAAAGCGTCAGCGCGAAACCAGATATTATGGTGTTTGACGCCCTGAAGAACGGTTTTACCACTGACTGTTATGACGGCCAGAGCTTCTTTGATACGGATCATCCGGTTCTTGATGAAAATGGCGACGACGGTGTTGTTGCAAACACGGACGGCGGTGCCGGCACCCCGTGGTTCTTGTTGTCAACAAAACGATCTTTGAAACCGATCATCTATCAGGAACGCGAAAAGCCCGTTTTTGTCGCGCGTGACAATCCAAACGACAGTAATGTTTTTACTAACAAACTGTTTGAATACGGCATAGATGGCCGCTGGAATGTGGGTTACGGGTTCTGGCAAATGGCTTGGGGTTCCAAGCAGGCACTGGATGCCGCGCACTTTGAAACGGCGTTCGCCGCCATCGAAGGTATGAAAGGTGATTATGGCCGTCCGCTGGGCCTGACGCCTGACCTGTTGGTTGTGCCGCCTTCGCTGCGCAGTAAAGGTCTGGAATTGCTGAACGCCGAGCGTAACGCAGCCGGTGCCACCAACGTTTGGAAAGATACAGCCGAACTGCTGGTCGTTCCCTGGCTGGCATAAACAGTCGATTTAATGAACGGGTCGGCCTGACCGGCCCGTTTTTATAAACCGATTGAGGAGTATGGAAATGGCAAAATTGACCGTCGAACAAAAAGCCAAAGCCGCCGAGGCCGCAAAGCTGAAAGCTGAGGAAGAGGCCAAGGCACAAGCTGAAGCTGATGCCGCAAAGCTGAAAGCTGAGGATGAGGCTAAAGCTCAAGCTGAAGCCAAAGCCGCTGATGCCGCAAAGCTGAAAGCTGAGGAAGAGGCCAAAGCAAAATCCGGCGCAAAATTCACCACAGTTGTTGTGATCGGCCCAAAACAGGGCCGCTGGCGCATTGGCCGTCATTTCGGGCCGGATCAGACATCTATCCCGCTTGAAGATTTGAGCGAGGACGACAAGCAGGCACTTCACGACGATCCGGTTCTGGCAATTTCGATCATCTAATACCCGACAGGCACGAACTGGGGGCGGCGTGCCGCAGATAAGCCCCCACCATTTTCGAGGATATCATGAGCTACGCAAGCCTTGCACAAATGACAGAACGATTTGGGGAGCGCATGTTGATCGCGCTGACAGATCGTGCGGATGTGGCCACAGGTCTTGTCGACGTCAGTGTGGTTGATCAGGCACTGGCCGATGCTGACGCCGTTATCAACGGCTATCTGGCAGGCCGTTACACATTGCCCCTGGCACAAACACCGGACTTGCTGACCGATTTGGCACAAACGCTTGCGATCTGGAAATTGCACACATCCGAGCCCGATCCCAAGATCGAAGCCGATTACAAAGAGGCCATGCGCAGTTTGCGCGATATTTCGACAGGTAC
Source organism: Amylibacter sp. (assembly GCA_016764475.1). GTDB lineage: Bacteria > Pseudomonadota > Alphaproteobacteria > Rhodobacterales > Rhodobacteraceae > Amylibacter. The sequence goes on along the minus strand of JAESRV010000111.1, from coordinate 13,939 downwards.
GATCCGGCTGGATGTTGCAGGTGTTGAACCTGCCGGCACCGGCAGCTCGGGTGTGCGGATTACAGATCGTGCGCGCCCATTGAGTGCCGACAAAATGGGTGGGTTTATTTGATGATCGACGCCATTACAGCACGGTTGAAGGCGCAGGTTTCCGTTCTTGAAGAACGCGTGGAAGGTGCTGCCAGTTTTGCCAACCTGATGAAAAGTAAAGCATTGCCGACAGTTACACCTGCCGCCCACGTTATTCCGCTGGGTCTGCAAGGCGGGGCGGCCACTTCAGCCAGTGGCGCGTTCACCCAGATGTTCGCCGAAACCATCGGCGTCATACTGACGTTCCGTACTTACGGCCGTACCGGCGAAAAAGCACTTGAGGACATTGGCACCGTGATCCGCGCGGTCATTGAGGCCATTTGCGGATGGGGCCCCAACGACGAGATCGGTGTGTTCCAGCTATCGCGCGGCAATCTGGTGAACATGAGTGCCGGCACGATTGTCTACCAGCTCGACTTTTCAATCACTGATCAACTGAGGATTTTATCATGACCGACAAAAAGCCCATCCCGATGCCTGCCGGTGGCGGCAGCTTTATCCGTAACGCCAAAGGCAAGCTGAAGCAGATCGAAGGCCCTGATATGACCAAAGACGACAAACCGAACAAGGGTGAAACTGCAAAAGACAGTGCAGATAAAACGCCTGTAAAGGAGGCTTAAATGCCGATTAAATGGAAAACCAAAATCCTGCTTGGAAAGCTTGAAGCCACATATGGCACCGATGCAGTTCCAACAGGGGCGGCAAATGCAATTCTGGCAACAGAGGTCGTCTGGACACCGATGGAAGGCAGTGATGTCAGCCGCGAACTGGAAACACCTTTTATGGGTTCGCAGGGTACTATCCCAACCGAACTGCACGCCAAACTGGCCTTTAAGGTCGAGCTGTCACCATCGGGTGCGGCAGGTACTGCCCCCGCGTGGGGGCCACTGTTGCGGGCCTCTGCCGTTGCGGAAGTGATCTCTGCCGGTGTTTCTGTTGCCTACAACCCTATATCCGACAGCCACGAAAGCATGACATTCAACCTTTGGATCGGAAATACACTTTACTTGATGGTAGGTGCGCGCGGGAATTGCAAAATCACTGTAAATGCCCAAGGTGTCCCGTATCTGGAATTTGAATTTACCGGATTGTACAGCACACCCGCAGAAACCGCGCGCGTGTCACCGACATTAACTGGGTTCAAGAAGCCACAGGTGGCGACAAACGCCAACACACCGGGCTTCACGATTGATGCTGCCGACTTCGTTATGCGCTCATTCAGTCTTGATCTGGGCAATCAGGTGGAAAACCGCTTCCTGATTGGTTCTGAAGGCATTCTGATCACGGATAAATCGGATGTTGTTGAGACCGTGATCGAAGCGGTTCCGCTGACCACGTTCGATCCGTTCGGTCTGGCTCAGGCCCAAACCAATGTTGCGATTGATCTGGTTCATGGCACCGGTGCCGGCAAGATCACATCGCTGAATGTGCCAACCGCACAAATCCAGCGGCCGCAAGGGTTGCAAGAAGCCCAGGGCATTAAAGAATGGCAGTTGCGTTTCGTGCCACTGCCCAATGTCGGCAACGACCAGTGGACACTTACACTCACCTAATCTGAAAGAATTGAAGCATGTTTAAAGTCGTAAATAACCCAGAGTTCACGCATGATGTTACAGTCAATGTGCCCGTTGATGGTGGCCATGAAGAGCAAACCTTCAAGGCACGTTTCCGTGTTCTAGCCGAAAAAGAGCTGATTAAAATCGACCATGATAATGAACATGGAACAGCTGATCTTCTGAAGACCCTCATTGTCGGGATGGAAGATTTGATTGGTGAAGACGAAAAACCGCTACCCTACAACGATGCTTTGCGCGACCAGATGCTCGCGGTCGGGTACGTACGGGTTGCGTTAATTAAAACCTATCGGGAAGCGGTAACCAAGGCTCGTGTGGGAAACTAACGTGGGTCGGGCGGGCTTGGGCGACAGGCACGCTTGACGGCACGGAAGAAGTTGATGGTGCGGCCAGTGATGCGAAACGGTTCGGATTAAGGCTTGAGTTCGATGTTGATGATGCCGCCGAAAATGTGGGGGTCTGGGCCGAGAATGTGGCTGCCGCGAAAGCCTTTCTAACCGTAACAACCCAATGGCGGATGGTGGCCCTACCGAACGGCAAATTACTGGCCACGGGTCTGGATTATGCAGGTGCCAAATCGGGGCTGAAGCTTGCAGGGATCAAGCCGAATGCGGTGCTTTGGGCTGAACTGCGGATGATTGAACAAGGTGCGCGAAGCACTATGAATGAGGATTAACGGTGGCTTTTAAACTATCAGGTGTGATCGATTTTGATGCCAAAGGTGCCAAGTCTGAACTTGGGCGCACCAAAAAAGCCGTTGATGGTGTGAAACAATCTTCAGACAAAATGAACCGGTCGCATAAGACGTCGGTGCGCGATCTGCAAATGCTTGCCACGGCCGCCAATTCTGCTGAAACGGAAGCGAAGCAACTGGCGGCGGCCGAACGGCTGGCAGCAAAAGAAGCTATCGCATTATCCAAAGCCAACAGGCGCGCCACTGCAAACACCGCCAACTTAATGGCCCAGTTTAACGATATTGGTGTGATGATGGCATCAGGGCAAAGCCCCCTGCAGCTTGCATTGCAGCAAGGCACACAAATCACACAGGTGATCGGCCCATTGGGTGCCGCAGGTGCCGCAAAAGCTCTTAGCACGGCTTTTGTCAGGATGCTGAACCCCATTAGCTTTGTAACTATCGGTGCGATTGCGGCGGCTGCCGCGTTTTCGAACTGGTTAACCGGTGCTGACGAAGAAGTCGCAACCCTAGACGAAATCATTAGCGATCTCACGGGCAGTGTCAGCGAATATACGAGTGCGCTGAAGCTGGCAAAATCACCGATGAAAACGATCAAGGAAGATTTTGGTGATCAAGCTGTTCAGGCGCGTGCTGCTTTTGAAGCAATAGCTAAATACAAACAGCTTAAAGCGAAGACGGGTCTTGAAACCTCAATAGAAAAGATTGGCGAAGCCTTTGATGGGCTGAAAGTTCGTGTGATTGCTCTGAACACATTAAACCTGAGAAGTTCTTTCGGCGGTGATATGACAGCGTTGAGGCGCAAAGAGCTGAAGTTGCTGCGCGAAGAATACGGTTTGACTGAAGTGCAGGCAAGGCTATTGAGCCAAGAATTATCGAGTTTGACCTCTGCCAAAGGCATTGAGGAGCAAGCTGCCGCCGCTGCAAAACTGGGCGCACTGATGTCGTCAATCGTTTCAGATATAAGTAACCCACCCACAACATTGGTAGGAGTTGCAACAGCAATAAGCACTGCACAAGTGAAAGCACTTGAACTGGTTGCGGCACAAAAAAACAGCGGCGCAGCGGCTCTAGCTTCTGCAAAAGAAATGCTCCAAACACTGGGCGAGCAAAATGCCATTCGTGCAGCGGCTAACATGTTTGGTGAAGAAAGTGCCGCCGTCGCATTTTTGCGCAAGGCAGGCGAAAAAGCGATCCTAGAAGAGCAGCTTGCCCAGCTGGATGTCAGCGAAGGCATCAAGAACGAAATACGCGGTGCGTGGGAAGCCGGTCAGGTTTTGAACGCCACCGAAATGTCGGACGGTATCAAACGCGCGGCTGATGAAGCCAAGCGTATCGCGGATGAGATTAACCGTGCCGTCAGTGCGTCACAAAAGCTTGCATCACAAGGCGACATTTCACTTCAAAGTGCAAAGTTGCGCCTGAAGTTCGTCGATGATCCGGTGGAGCTGGCACGGCGTCTGGGTGAAAACAAGATCAGGCGTAGCCAATCCGCATTACGCAAAGGGGCCGGACCAGGTGAATTGTCTCGGTTGAATGATGAGGCGATTGATTATGGCAATACCTTAGCCAAAATTGCCCAGATTGAAAAAGAACGCCGGGACAAGATCGACAACGCAAAGAGTGGCGGTCGTAAAACCCAGAAACAGGTCGATGCGTTATCCAAACTGATCGAAAAAGAACAGTTGCAGATCGCCCTTTTGCGCGAGACTGACCCGCTTCAAAAGGAAATGCTGCGCAACCGTGAAGCACTGGCTGCGGCCACGGATCAGGAACGCGCGGCCGTGGAGGCGATCATTGCCCAGCGTATCAATGAACAAAAGGCGATTGACCAGATTACCGGCAAGCAAGAGCTGTTAAAAGACACGTTATATGACGCATTTGAAGGTCTGATCTTACAGGGTGAACGGGTCGAGGATGTTCTGAAAAACATTGTAATAGCCATGATCCGCGCGACAGCCCAAGCACTCTTGTTGGGAACGGGCCCGCTTGGGTCAATTCTGGGCGGTAAAAGCGGTGGTGGGGCTTTGGGAGACCTTGCACAGATTATCTTCCCGAAAAGTTCCACGCCAGCCCTTGCCGGTGGTGGCGATGTTGGACTGATCTCTGGCCCGGGTTCCGGCACTTCCGACGATATTTTGATGTGGGGGTCCTCGGGCGAGTTCATGGTGAATGCGAAAGCCACCCAAAAGCACCGCCACTTGCTTGAAGCCATCAACAGCGGCGGCAATATCCCCGGCTTTGCAGCGGGTGGGCCTGTCACACCGTCCTATTCAAACAGCTCCCAAAATTCATTTGACAGTGGTGATGGCAAAACAAGTATCCTGATCAGCCTTACACCGGGGCTTGAGGCCGAATTGCTGGAAAACGCGCGCGGCCAGTCCATTGAAATAACACACGATGCCCTTGATACTTATGACCGGCATAGCCTACCTCTGCGCGTGAACCAAATTGCAAAAAATCCGATGGTGACCGGCTGATGATATACCCGCTTCCCCTTTCGAATTTTTGGTTTGAGATTGGAAAATCACGGGCATCGTTCGGCTTGCCGAGTGCCGCCAATTTGTCGAGAACGCATGGCGGTGAAATAACCACTGCATTACTTGGCTCACGGTTGTGGACGATCAATGTGACGCTGGCGTTCGAGAATAATGATGATGCGGTGGCTGTACAATCTACATTGCGCATGTTGGTCAACCCAGGTGCTTCTTTCCTTGCCTCGCCAATTTTGCGCCGCACCCCTAAAAGCGATGTCCATGGCAGCGTTTTGGGGCGCACGGTAACGATTGGATCACTGCCAGCTGGTTCTGAAACGCTCGGCCTGTCCGGCCTGCAACCGGGATACATAATTTCAAAGGGCGATTATGTCAGTTGGGTGGTTGCCGGCATCTATCACATACACCAATTCGGGGTGTCTGGGCAGGCGGATGCGTCTGGGGTGTTGGCCGCACTTGATGTTGTACCGCCCATTCGCTCTGACGCTGCAACAGGCCAAGTTGTGTCATTGGTTGATGCCACGATGAAGGCGGTTATTGACCCGTCAACGCTGAATGAGGGGTCTTTTGGTTCGGCGATAACAAGCGGCATGACATTCACCGCAATTCAAACGCTGAGGGCTTGATATGCGGGCATTAGGAACAGGCACAACAAATCATCTGGCGGCAACATCCGGCATCATTGCCAAGCGGCTGGTTTCGATTGCCGCTAGAAATACAGCAACAGGTCAGATCGAACCTATACGTTTTTGGACGGGTGATACCACCACGAATTTTACAATAGACGGTGTTGGTATGATCTTCGAGGGTATCCAGGGGGCCATCCAGTCAGAGCCGATTGAATATTCTGTGGGCATGGGGGTGCGGTATTACCAAATTACGATCACGGCTGCGGGTGATATTGAAACGATGCTTCGCGACCACGATTTACAATCTGCCAAAATATCGGTTTACGGCGTGGTGCTTAACCCTGTGGCACCTGTCGGCGATCCCTATCGCGATATTGACGGGGTTGTGAACGGTGCATTAATCGAGACCGGAAAGGTTGGCGACAGCAATAAAATTGTTTTGACGGTTGCGACAACTGCGATATATTTGGTGCAGAGTCTTGATCGCAAATGGTCAGACGCCACACAACAACGCGATGCGCCAGGCGTGTCGCTTGCATCCGATACGACCTACACGACATCCCAAACCGTCTCTCTTGGACCAAATTCAACGCTGGATTTAACAGTCATGGCTGGGCAAAACGGCACAGATGGCGTTGGCGAAAACGGTGCACCCGGGCAACCAGGCGGATCGACCACCTGTGTTGTTAAGGATGCGGGCGGTGCGACGATCCACACTTACACGGCTGTAGGTGCGTCACCTATCATTGTCACGGGGCTTGCAGATGCAAACAACGGCTCTGTTGTTCTTACAATCGGTGTGGGCGGCGCCGGGGGAATGGGCACCCCGCTGGGGGTTGATGGGGCGGACGGGTATGTGGGTGTTGCTGTGGCGAACTCTGCGCCCATTCCCGACAGGTTTTTCCAATATACGGCCACGGCAGGCGAGGTCACGTCAAAATGGGCTTAATCAGAAAACCCGATTGGCAAGCGTGTCTGGCCCAATATACATCAGACCAGTCGCGCCGTCCGTTTGTTTACGGTGCGAGCGATTGCGCCTTGTTTGCGGCGGGTGCAGTCGAGGCTATGACGGGAACCGATACGGCCAGTGACTGGCGTGGCCGATACACGACGTTGAAAGGCGGATTGCGTGTTTTGCGGCAGTCGGGACACAACGACCATATTGCGGCGGCGGCATCATTCATGCCTGACGCAAACCGCCCCCGCGTTGGCGATATTGCTGTCGTTGCAACCGAGGATGGCTCTTCGTTGGGTGTTATTCAGGGCGCGTGGGTTTATGTCAGGACGATGGGCGGCATCGGGCTTGTGCCCGTTTCCGAGATTACGCGGGTGCTGCGATGCGGGTAATTTTCTGGGCATTTATTTTTCTTATCAGTCTTGCGGCGCAGGCAAGTGCTGACCCAGTCACTGCCGCCATTACAAGTTTTTTTGTTTCGGTCGGGGCGTCGGCGGCGACGGCAGCCGCCTTAGCTGCAATCGTCGGGCGTATTGCGCTTTCGACAGCTTTTGGGTTTTTATCTCGGGTAATTAATGGCAAGCGAGACCGGGGTCAGCAGGGGCTGACAACCCCGATACTCCTGACCGGTGATATAAATCCGCAGATTTTTATTATGGGGACATACGCAACATCGGGGCAGTTGGCCTATCCGCCACTGACCCACGGGCCGACAGCCTATAAGGTTTTTGTTATAGCTGTTTGCGCGAAAAAAAGTGCTACGCTTGAACGCATCGCGATTGACGGGGCCTGGGTGGAGATAACCACAACCATCCATGCTGATTATGGTAATGAGCTGGGTGGCAAATACGCGGGCTTTGGGTGGGTTAAATACTATGACGGTACACAAACCGTGGCCGACCCTATGTTGGTGGCGAAATACGGTGCGCATGCTGATTTTCCATACACAACTGATATGGTCGGCGCGGGGAATTGTTACGCGATTGTGACGCTGAAAGCCAACACTACGCTTTTTTCGGGCAACCCGAAAATCCTTTTTGAATTGGGAAGTATCCCGCTTTACGACCCCCGACTGGATACCACGGCGGGCGGTGTGGGGTTGCAGCGTTGGTCCGACGATACAACATGGGCGGCCACAGAAAACGGCGTGGTTATGGTTTACAATATTCTTAGGGGTATTACCACGTCTGGCGATGACATATGGGGCGGACAGGTTGCCGAGGCTGATGTACCCTTCGCGATTTGGTCTGCCGCGATGGACGCCGCTGACGGTGCCGGATACAAATCGGGGTTTGAGGCTAAATTAGACGATGACCCCGCAATCGTCGTCGATGAGTTGTTGAAATCATTCGCCGGAAGCATAGCGGATGTGGGCGGTCGCTGGATTATCAACAGCGGGGCCCCGCAACAACCAACGCTGTTCATCACAGATGACGATATTTTGGTCAGCGAAAGCAGAACGCTGTCGCCGGTGAAATCAATCTCGTCACTGCATAACGCGGTTTCCATATCCTACGTATCGCCTGCGGACGTATATCAGCCGAAAGACGCCGACCTGTACATCGACCCTGTGGCGCAAGCCGAAGATGGCGGTCGGCGACTTATTGCAGCTTTGCAAATGCCTGCCGTGACGGACGCAGCACAGGTGGCCAGCTTGCAGGCGTCTGCCCTTGCAGATGATCGGCAAAAACGTGTTCACAGTTTGACCTTCCCCGCTCGTAAGGCCGGGATTGAACCCATGGATGTGATTTCATGGAATAGCGCAATCAACAGCTATTCGGCCCAGCCTTTTGAAGTGCAGTCCGCTCGGCACGATCCGACAACCCTGGCTCAGCATGTCACGATGCGGGCCGTTAATTATGCCAATTGGCAAAGGAAATGAAATGACAATTTGCACGATAACCGGAACACTTAAAGACAACACTGGCACCACTCAGCCTAATACTTTGGTCGAGTTTCACCGGCCCGGCGTGTTTGGTCAGGATGGGGCGACAATCATTCCAAAGGTGGTGCAGGCCACGTCCGATGCAAATGGCACAATCACGGTTAGCCTGTTCACCGGAAATTACACTGCAAAAATCCTGCTGATACCTTTTTCCGAAAGTTTCACCCTGGCGGTTCCAGATGCCCCCACGGCAGTGCTATTTGATTTAATCAATGCGGCCCCGACTGTTATAACAGCGGATGAGGTTATTGCGGCTCAAGCAGCGCGTGATGCGGCCCAAACAGCGGCGGGCAACGCCAATGCCAATGCCACACAAACCGCCCAAGACCGCATTCAAACGGTGTCGGATGCAGCGGCCACCTATGGCGACCGAATAAAAACAGGGCTGGATGCAGCGGCCACCGCCGCTGATCGGCTGCAAACCACACAGGATAAGATAGATGCCGCTGCCAGTGCCGCCGCCGCTGCCCTCGCGGCAGGATATGGGCCAATTATCAAGAATGATAACATTCTGGCCGGAAATTTGACGTTGCCACCGGGTTTTAACGGGATGTCCGTTGGCCCGATTGAAATATCGGCTGGCGTCATTCTTACAATCAGCGACGGCAGCGTTTGGGCTGTTATTTAACAATCAGGAGATCGAAAAATGAGCACCATCAAAGTAAATAAAATTATGCCTCAATCAGGTAATACCACCACCCTTGACGGTAATCTGCAATTTGGCGTGGGCTTCGGCTTACGGCCCGCAGTCAGCCGCATCGGCACTACAGGTCAGCAGGGATTTGGCGTCGGCGTACCATCCAGCCTGCCGTTCGGGTTTTCAAAAATGACAGGGTCCGAGGATATAACATCCGCCAATTACGGGAATTATCAATATTCCGATGGGTCGGTGATGGTGTTCATCCCTGCATTTTACTACAAAATCACCGGGCTGGGTGTAGACATCAAGGATGTTGGCGATTACGGCGATGAGGCGGTGGCAAACGCCGCCGGATATGCCCTGCACCGGGCGTTCAAAGACGGCGGGCAGAACCACGAAGGCTTCTTTGTCGATAAATACCAGTGCAGCAACAACGCTGGCATTGCCAGTTCGATCAAGCTTGGCCTACCAATTAGCACCAGTGCCGCCCACAACCCGATTGCCAACCTCAACGGCATCACGATTAACCAACATTACAGCGCGGTCGATGGCGCAAAAACGCGTGGTGCGGAATTCTTCTGCACCAGCCGATTTATCTACGCCGCCCTTGCCCTGCTTTCACTGGCGCACGGCCAAGCGGCAACCGCTGCCACTTATTGTGCGTGGTATGATGCCGCCGGAAATACAAACTATCCGAAGGGGTGCAACAACAATGCGTTGGGTGATAGCAACGATGGCAGCTTATCATTTATTTCGGATGGTTATTCCAACGCCGCTAAAACAGGTAGTGCCAACAATCTTACCAAAACAGCACATAATGGCCAAGGCAGTGGCGTGGTCGATCTGAACGGCAATATGTTAGAGGTCAGCCTTGGCCTGACCCGTCCCGGCACCACGGCGGCCGAGGCGATCAATGATGCACTTGGCACGACCGCCTTCTATGTTGCAAAAACATCTGTCAGGATGCAGGATTTCACGTCTGGTTGGAACAGTGTCGGCGATCACTGGGGGGATGCCACGCATCTGGCCACCCTGTTTGACGCGACCGACCTTTCTATGATCACCAACTCTGCCGGAGTTTGGCAGCGGTTTGGGAGCGGCACAAACCAGGTGCTAGACAGCGCGGCGAGCGGGTTTGGCAACACCCTGACCGGCCTCGGCATCTACAAAGACGCCAATGCTAAATCAGCGGGTGGCACAAATCTGTTCGGGGTAGACGGGATTTACGAATATTGGAGGTCGAACCTCACCGTGGTCTCGGGTGGCGCCTGGTATAACGGCACGATTGCCGGTGTCTGGGCCGCGCTCCTGAGCGGCTATCGGACGAGCTCGGATGGCGCCGTGGGCTTCCGGTCCGCCTGTTACTCTGTTTAGCGGGCGTCATGATCAACAGAACACTCCATGCCGAGGCAAATATGAACCGGAAATTCGTCGAAATGATGAAACTCCTGAACATCTATCTGAACCATTTTCCACGGCATGAAAAATATGCGCTTTGCTCGCGCATCCGCAACACCGCATACCAGATTTATGATCTGATTACGGAGGCGCAAAAACGCTACCACAAGAAAACGACATTGGTAAATCTCGATATTACCCATGAGCAGCTGCGAATGCAGATGCATCTGGCAAATGAGCTGGGATATTTAGGCTACAAGGATGGCCGCATCAATGTTGACGAAATTGGCCTGCAATCGGCCCACCGGTATATTGCCATCAGCACGTTAATCGACGAACTGGGCCGCATGATCGGTGGCTGGATGCAGGCCGATAAGGGCAAGGTATTATCATGATCTCGGGTGGCAACTGGAATAACGGCACGATTGCCGGTGTCTGGGCCGCGAACCTGAACAACTATCGGACGAACTCGAATGACAACGTGGGCTTCCGGTCCGACTCTGGCTTCCCCTCAAATTCCAAAAGAGGAAATAGTGGATCCACAGGGATATTCTTGTCCTGCCATATGGCAAAATCGACAGGCCACCTCTTTTTGGTAGCAAACGCGAAAATCAGAGGTGGCCAACTATGAGGCGGGCGGGGCATATCTATGACGAGATATTCACGGTCGAAAATCTTTACCTGGCTTATCTTGCTGCGCGTAAATCCAAGCGCGCACGACGCGGTTGTTTTGAGTTTGAGCGGCACCTGGGCGTTAACCTAAATCGGTTGAATGAGGAGCTGATGGCGGACATATACCATCCACAACCCTATTACAGGTTCGTGATTTATGAACCCAAGAGGCGCACAATCTATGCCCCGGCATTTCGGGATTGCGTGGTTCAGCACGCTATTTATCGCCGGATTTATCCGTTGTTTGACCGCACGTTCGTAGACACGTCATTTGCCTGCCGCGATGGTAAGGGAACACATGCTTGCGCCGATTATGTGCAGGGGGCCATGCGGCAATATAACGGCGATAAATATACCCTGCATCTGGATGTGCGGAAGTTCTTTTATTCAATCGACCGTGACGTGCTGAAATTGCTGATTGAGATGAAGATCAAGGATAAACGCCTGGTTAAATGCATGATGATGTTCGCGGAATATGAGGACCCGACGGGAGTTCCGATCGGTAACCTTTTAAGCCAGCTTTATGCGTTGATCTACCTCAACCCGATGGATCAGTTCATCAAGCGGGTTCTCAAAATCCGACACTATGCCAGATATGTCGATGACATGCTGCTGATCGGCCTAACCCGGCCCGAGTGCGACACGGCCAGAGTGCGGATCACCAAGTTTTTGACCGAACGCCTGCACCTATCCCTGTCTTGGACGCGCACACAGAAAATCAAACGCGGCGTGAATTTTGTTGGCTACCGCACATGGCGCAGCAAGCGGTTTATCCGCAAGCACAGTCTCTATAAATTCCGCCGCGCGGTCAATAAATCGTCACTGGAAGGCGTAGTTTCGGCTCTCGGACACGCCAGCAAAACTCAATCACTTAACCATATGGTCAAATTCATAAAGGAGAATAACCATGCCATCTATCATAAAATACCGCAAAATTATCGCAGACGATACAACATATCAGCTTTTTGAGCCGGACTATGCGGACGGTGCTGATCGCTGTGTTGAACTTGCTACCATCGAGGGCGATACATATGTGGCCGTGCCTGCCACCGTTACGCTGCCGGCGCAGCCCACTCAGATTATCGTAAAAAAAGTGACTATGAACGCTGCGATAAAGGCCAAAATCAAAGCAACCAGCCCACATGTCAGACTGATCAATGAGCGTGTGGTCTCAAAAATCAGGGAAAAATATTCAGATAGCGACGAGATAAAAATGCTCTGGCAGCCAGCTGGGCCAGCAGTCGACGCTTACCGAACTTATGTGGCCACATGTGTTGCCGAGGGGCTGGCATATAAAGCCGCCCTTGGGTTGTAGGCTTGATCCCCGCTAGATTGGATACCCCGCTTTAAAACCCTAAATGAAAGGAAATATAATGAAACTTCCACCCTTAGATAAACAAGCCCATTTTTGGTCTGGCATGGCAATATCAGGCACCTTGATCGCCTATGGTCTTGCCCCTTCGATTGCCATTCTGATCGCCTGTATGCTCGGCGCATTGAAAGAGGTCATTGATCCAATGACTGGTGGGCAGCGAGATTTCTGGGATTTTGCTGCCACCTCTTTGGGGGCACTCATAAGTTTACCGCTTGTAATTGTATAGACACAACGGAAGGTCGAAAGCTGCGCTAAGCCGCACTGCTTCTAGTGCATTCGCTTCTTCATTGTTGCCAGATAGCACGACAATGGGCAGCTCGGGAAACCGTTCGCGTAAGCTATCAATTGTATTGAGACCTTTTGAGTCGGGTAAATTGAGATCGAGTAGCACCACATCGTGTTTATAGCGACTTAGTCGTTTGATGGCATTGGTTAGGGTCTTGGCGTGAGTAATATGGCAATGGTTGTCTGCGTGGGTAAAGATCACTTCAGAAACGAAACGGGCATCGACATGATCGTCTTCGATATGCAAAACGCGTATCATTTTTACCTTATTGATAGCGACGCTCTCAATGGATGTGCTGGCTAGCATAGAATCCCTCCAAACTATATAGCTCTACTTACAGCGTGTAGCAAGGTTCCTTTTGCTCGTAACAGTAAGCATAGTGGCGTGTCACAGGCTTACCTTAACATGATTAGGGTGTTACGCGGTTATGGGTGTGTTTTAATTGTTGCGTACGTTGATTTAGTGCAGTGTCTCATGACGCTGGCGAGGTAGCGCAGAGTACTGTTAACTTTTCTCAGCTGAGATGTTTAATTGTTATCATGCGGCTTGATACACTGCTAGCTAATTGCTTTACCTGCCGCTTGCCGGTCAGCATGGTAGGACGAACGCACGAGTGGACCACTGGCGACATTGCTAAAACCGAGTTGCTCACCCAGTATACGTAGTTCTTCGAATTCGTCGGGGTGAACAAAGCGTTCAACCGCAAGATGGTGTTTGCTGGGTTGCAGGTACTGGCCTAATGTGAGCATGTCACAATCATGGCTGCGTAAATCGCGCATGACATCAGCAACTTCTTCTAAGCTTTCGCCAAGGCCTAGCATGAGCCCGGATTTGGTGGGTACATTAGGGTATAACGCTTTGAAACGCTTGATAAGGTTTAGTGACCAGGCATAGTCGGAACCAGGGCGCACGGCTTTGTATAAGCGTGGAATGGTTTCTAAATTATGATTAAAGACATCGGGTGGAGATTGCTTAATAATTTCTAGCGCACGGTCCATGCGACCGCGAAAGTCAGGGACGAGGATTTCTATTTTTGTTTTTGGTGATTGTTTGCGAATGGCATTAATGCATTGGACAAAATGTTCGGCACCGCCATCACGTAAGTCGTCGCGGTCGACTGAAGTGACGACAACATAATTGAGTTCCATCGCTTTGATCGTGCGCGCAAGATTGTCCGGTTCCTCTG
>JAESRV010000048.1 GCA_016764475.1 Amylibacter sp. | reverse complement strand
GATGAAGATTTTAATAACAGGTGGCGCGGGCTTTATTGGATCTGCGGTTATACGCCAGGCAATTCATGACGGCCATTCCGTTGTTAATATAGACGTGTTAACCTATGCGGCCTGTCTGGAAAATCTGGCATCTGTAGCAGACAACCCCGCCTATGAATTTGAGCAAGTTGATATTCGCAACGGGGCCGCATTGGCAAAAGTATTTGCAGCCCACAGACCTGATGCAGTGATGCACCTTGCAGCGGAAAGCCATGTAGACCGTTCAATCGACGGGCCTGCGGAATTTATGCAGACCAATATTATCGGCACATATGAAATGCTTGAAGCGGCACGGGCCTATTGGCAAGCAAACGGCAAACCAGACACGTTCCGCTTTCATCATATTTCAACCGATGAGGTTTATGGCAGTTTGGGCGCAACAGGGCTTTTTACCGAAAGCACGCCTTACGCGCCTAACTCACCCTATTCTGCCTCAAAAGCCGCATCAGACCATTTGGTTCGTGCATGGTCAGAGACTTATGGCCTGCCGGTTGTGCTAACCAATTGTTCAAACAATTATGGCCCTTATCATTTTCCTGAAAAACTGATCCCTGTTGTGATTTTGAACGCGATTGCGGGCAAAAACATTCCAATTTACGGCAAGGGTGAAAATATACGTGACTGGCTGTATGTTGAAGATCATGCGGACGCATTATTAACCGTTCTGGAAAAAGGGGTTTTGGGGCGGACTTATAATATTGGCGGTGAAAACGAAGTTGCGAATATTGATTTGGTAAAAACCATATGCGGCCTGCTGGATGAATTACGCCCCGCTGATACGCCTTATGCTAAGCTGATTACCTTTGTAACAGATCGCCCCGGCCATGATTTGCGGTATGCGATTGATCCGACGCGTGTTCGTAATGAATTGGGTTGGCGACCTTCGGTAACTTTAGAAGAGGGGCTGCGTAAAACCGTGCAATGGTATCTGGATAATGAAGATTGGTGGCGCGCCTTGCAAAGCCGCCAAGGGGTTGGCCAACGATTGGGTAAAAGCTGATGCGTGTTCTGGTGTTTGGAAAATCCGGGCAGGTTGCTACGGAACTGGCCCGTATAGGTGGGGATCATATGACCTGCTTGGGGCGCGATAGTGCTGACCTGTCAGACCCTTCCGCCTGTGCTGCGGTTATTGCAGCAACAGATGCAGATGTGATTATCAATGCGGCAGCATATACCGCCGTTGATAAGGCCGAAGAAGAAGAGGCATTGGCAACCACCATCAATGGCACTTCTGTTTCAACAATGGCGCACGAAGCCGCCGCGCGCGATATACCGTTTTTGCATATTTCCACCGATTACGTTTTTGATGGCACGGGCAACAAGCCTTGGCAGCCCAATGACACGACAGGGCCAATCAGTGCCTATGGGCGATCAAAGCTTGCAGGTGAGTTGGGCGTTACTGCCGCAGGCGGCACATATGCCGTGATGCGCACTTCCTGGGTGTATTCCAGTCACGGGAATAACTTTGTTAAAACCATGCTGCGCTTGGGGGCAGAGCGTGATGCTTTGTCTATCGTAAACGACCAGATTGGCGGGCCAACGTCTGCCGCAGATATTGCGGATGCCTTAATGCGCATGGCGCAAAGTTTTTATAAGGGACAGGGGCAATCCGGCCTTTATCATTTCGCAGGCGGGCCTGATGCCAGCTGGGCAGATTTTGCAGTTGAGACTTTCAAACAAGCCAATTTAGCTGTAGATGTAACAGGTATACCCTCTGCACAGTATCCAACACCTGCCGCACGTCCTGAAAATTCTAGAATGAATTGTAATAATATAACCCGCACTTTTGGTGTTGAACGCCCAAATTGGCGCATAAGTTTGAATAAAGTATTGAATGAATTAGGAGCAATTTAAAATGAAACAACGCAAAGGCATATTGTTGGCTGGCGGTTCTGGCACACGGTTGTATCCTGTTACAATCGGGATTTCTAAACAGTTATTGCCGATCTACGACAAGCCGATGATTTATTATCCTTTAAGCGTGCTGATGTTGGCAGGCATTCGCGAAGTTGCTGTTATCACAACACCCCATGACCAAGAACAGTTTATCCGTTTGCTTGGGGATGGTTCACAATGGGGCATGTCGCTGACTTTCATTATCCAACCTTCACCCGATGGGTTGGCGCAAGCATATATACTGGCAGAAGACTTTTTGGATGGGGCCCCTTCTGCAATGGTGTTGGGCGATAATATTTTCTTTGGGCATGGGCTTGGGGAATTACTTAATGACGCAGGCAAAGCAACAGATGGTGCCACTGTCTTTGGTTATCACGTATCTGATCCAGAACGCTACGGTGTGGTAGAATTTGATGATACGGGGCAAGTTAAGTCAATTATGGAAAAGCCAGAAAAGCCGCCATCAAATTATGCGGTAACAGGGTTATACTTTATGGATGGATCAGCCCCAGAGCTGGCCAAACAGGTAAAGCCCTCTGTGCGCGGTGAATTGGAAATAACGACACTTTTGGAAATATATCTTGAAAAAAATGCTTTGAATGTAAAACGTATGGGCCGTGGCTATGCCTGGCTTGATACAGGCACGCATGGCAGTTTATTGGATGCTGGTAACTTCGTGCGCACCTTGGAAAAACGCCAAGGGCTGCAAACTGGTTGCCCTGAAGAAATTGCCTATGAACAGCAATGGATCACAAAAGCAGAGCTTCACCAGCTTGCCGAACAATATAGTAAAAATGGGTATGGTGCTTATCTTAAAGCGTTGGATTAGGATCTGTTAACGTTTACCTTATCGTTAAATTTTCCCCATAAGCACTGCCAGTATCAACCCGATATTACCCTTTAGGGTTTGTCGGTTAATGCCTGATTTATATATGCCAATGATACGCGGTAAAAGCCATGTGTTTCGCGCCACCACAAACTGCGCTAACACCGCGCGGCTTTCGGGTGTCAGCCATTTATCGTTTGCCTGGAGGGTTGCAATATTGCGCGTGTTCCAAGACTTAAAATAACCCTTCATCATCATGCCAACACGAGATAACGATGCACGTGTAGTGTTGTTTGCGCCTATCAAATTTTCACTGTGCTGGCGGTATTTAATAAACGCCGCTGTGTCGTAAATTACTGCTCCACCTGCACCTGATACCATCTGATAAATCCACCAGTCATGACAAGCCGTATCCGCAGACGTAGGGCTTGCCGCTTGTAGCATTTCCAAGGTGGTATTATTAAAAACCATTGTATTACCGCTTGCGATATTTTGCACTAAAGCATTTTGAAAACTGGGGGGCTTGGGGAAAAGGGTTGATAGTGAACTGGCTTCCAGGTGCTCATTCCATATACATGTTCTACTACAATAAAGTGCTGGGGTGTCTTCGGGAAGTTTTCGGAGCATCGTTATTGCACGCTCTATTTTACCTTCCAGCCATATATCATCTTGGTCTGACAAAGCAATAAAAGGCGCATTTGGGTTAGCCACAGATAGAAGTGCTAAAAAATTTGCCACGAATCCACTTTTTGGGCCTTCCATAAGGGTGATTTTTTTATCAGGGTGGGCTTTGCAAAACTGACGCACGATTTCCGGGCCCTGATCCACTGACCCGTCATCACTGACGATCAGCGACCATTCTTTGTGGGTTTGACGCGCAATGCTTTGAAGTTGTGCTTCAATATTTTTGGCACCGTTGTAAAGGGCCAGAAGAATAATGACTTCTGAATCCTTTGATTTTGCATCACTCATTTTTAGATGTCCAAAATATCTTTATTATACCGTTTAAGCAAAAATAAACCTGTAGCTGTCAACAATATAGAAATCCCGTATATATATACATGTGAAACGTAAACACCGTCATAGTAGGGGTAAAATCCCTTTCGCATTTCGCTTACGATATGAACCAGTGGGTTATACAATAAAAATGTCCGAAACGGATCCGGTACTGATTCAACAGTAAAAAATATAGTAGACAGAATGAACATGGGGCGGTTTAAAACAGACCACACGCGCTGCCATGACGGGGATATCTCAAACAGAAAACAATTCAACACGCCAACGCCAAAGGACAATGCCGCCGCCATGGAAAAAGACGAGAATATGTATTGAAACTGAAGAGTGCTGCGTGTTTCTGTCAATATAAATATGCCAAAAATTATAATATAAAAAACCAGAACATGCGTGGCGAAGCTTAGCAAAAAACGAGCAAAAATTGAATCTATATATGTAACGCGCGGGTAGAACAGTAATTGTTTATTAAAACGGATAGAGTTAGATATATTGTTGGATGTTCCGAGATAAAACATAAAAGGAAGATAGCCTGTTGCGTAAAATAACGGAAAGTTAACCCCTAAGGCAGGTGTTCTGAATGCATATGAAAACACTAAAGACATCAACGCAATAGCACCAACAGGTTCTAATATTGCCCAAATATACCCGCCTGCAGATCGGCCATAAGTCGTACTCATTTCACGTATTATAAGAGCGAAAACCACGCGGAGCCCTGACAAACGTGCACGGCTTTTGTTTGCAGTTACTCTTTCTTGCATACGAATTTCAATCTTTTCGATAATAATCCAAATTTTTTCAGCTTAAGAATGCCTAGCCCGGTAATCCCCCCGGAAATTAGTGGTGATGGATTCAACCGGTCACTGCAACACACCATGTATATCTAATTTTTTGGAGGATACGGTGTATGCAGAAATCAGCGCTTATGGATGACCAAAAGAAAGCCGTAATATGGCGGGAATGGGAAAACGGCACTCCGATGATAACAATATCTCGGGCCATCGAGAAACCGCCAGCAACGGTGTATTTTTACTTGCAATACCACGGCGGTATTCAACCCCGCCAGCGCAAGCGCTGCCTGAAATCGCTGTCATTAGAAGAGCGCGAGGAGATTTCGAGGGGCTTGGCAAGGGGACGTAGCCTGCGAACTATTGTCGGTTTCTTGCAACGTAGCCCCTCAACAGTAAGCCGCGAGGTGAACAATAATGGAGGCACCCAACGATACCGCGCTACTGTCGCCGACAAATTCGCATGGAAACGTGCCAAGCGACCAAAGTCCTGCTTGCTTGCACAAAATATCAAGTTAAAAAAGCTGGTTACTGCTAAGCTCGGTGAAAATTGGTCGCCGGAACAAATATCCGGGTGGCTAAAACTGACATATCCTGATGACGAAGGCCTGCGCGTGTCTTATGAAACGATTTACAAAAGCCTGTTTATACAAGCCCGTGGCTTGTTCCGTAAAGACCTACGTAATCACCTGAGGAGCAAACGCAAATTCAGGCATGCTAAAAAGCACAAGCCCGCTACCGGGCAACAAATTATCGCAGGCATTTCAATTAGAGAAAGACCTGCCTACGTTGAAGATCGAGCTATCCCCGGACACTGGGAGGGTGATCTCATCTGTGGGTCCAGGAACAGCTACATCGCAACTGTGGTTGAACGAAAATCGCGCTTTACAATTTTGGTCAAAGTCGAGGGAAAGAAGACCGAAGGTCTAGTCTCTGCGCTGTCTAGACAAATGGCAAAATTGCCGGAGCTTTTGAAGCAAAGTCTTACGTGGGACAGAGGCACCGAAATGGCTGCACACCAAAAATTCTCGGTGGCCACAAATATGGATGTGTATTTTTGCGACCCGAGTAGCCCGTGGCAGCGAGGCACCAATGAGAACACCAACGGCCTACTGCGACAGTATTTCCCTAAGGGTAGCTGCCTGTCAGGCTATTCCCAGACAGAACTCGACGAGGTCGCAGAACACCTAAATACTCGCCCAAGAAAAACCTTGGGATTTGTAACGCCAGCTTATAAGTTGAACGAAGTGTTGCAGTGACCGGTTGAATCCATCACCACTAATTTCCGGGGGGATTACCATATGACAACTTGACTGTTATTCTTAAAAATGTTTGGCGTTATATGAGAGTATTTTTTATTAATTTTATTTTTAAAGGCTAAGAGATGACCGAGAGTATAAATCAACATCTCCCGTCGCTTTGGTATTTGGCGCAACTGCGTCCAAATGGGCTTAAAGCTGCCAAAATAAATCTGGAACGACAATCCTTTAAAGTCTTTTGCCCGATGCATGAGACTTTATCGGGCGTAAAGGCGCGAAGCGAAAAACAACCGCTTTTCCCAGGGTATCTGTTTATATCTGTAGCCGAGGAAAGCCAACCTTGGCGGGCGATAAACAGCACTTACGGTGTTTCACGGCTTATCAGCCTGAACCCTAATAAAGGGCCAAATGCGGTCCCGCAGGGCTTTATGTCTGCTTTGATTGACCGCTGCGACCCCGATGGTGTTTTATGCGCCCAACCGGGCTTGGAGGTTGGCGATAAAGTTGAAGTTTTGCACGGCCCGTTTTCCAAAATTGTCGCGACGATAGAATTTATTGACAGTGATAAGAGAATTTGGATGCTGCTTGATCTATTTGGCCGGAAAACCAAGGTGGGATTGCCTGCGAATGATGTCTGGAAACTGTAGAATTCAAACACTTCATCCCGAAGCCGTTTAGCACCGGGATGGGGTAGCCGTTAAACATTGATGTCTTTAAATGACCCTAGGCACCGGATCGTGTAGCCACTGTCACGAGGGTTTGATACAAAATCCTTGTGTCCATTCGAAAACTGGCATTGCTTATGTAATAGTGATCCGCATGGGTTTTTTTGTGCGTCGCCTTTATGCCTTCAGCATATCCAAGACTGACCTGCGCCAGACCGGAGATCCCCGGGCGTACTTGGTGCCGGGCTTTGTAGCCGGGAATGAGTGCAAGGTAATTTTTGGCATGTTCATAATAGTCCGGGCGCGGGCCGATAAGGCTCATATCCCCGCGAAGAACATTCAGAATCTGCGGCACTTCATCAAGCCGACTTCTTCTTAAAAACCCACCCAACAGCGTTATCCTGTCGGCCTCAATCGGATCGTCATGGCCGCGCGTAATCTTGGGCACGGAGGACATCGTTCTGAATTTAATCGCCTGGAACGGGCGACAATCTCTGCCCATGCGCATCTGAACATAAAACAAAGGTCCTTTGTTGAGAAATGGATTTAGAACAAGCAACACAATACAAGAAGCGATAAGACCGGGCAGCAGACAAATACAGACAACCAAGTCAAAAACCCGTTTATAAAACCAAAACACGCGGCTTCCTGAGATCGAAAGAATGGCCTCATAATCGGGCTTAAAGTCGTGCAGATCGGCATGTGTGTGTTTCATAATAAACATTCCCCCATAATAAATATAATAAATATCAAGTATTATCTAATAGATTATCGTGGATATCACAACAAGTAACTTTTATGTGATCTCAAGAGTTGTTTTTGCCACCAGAGCATTCGCGATGATCAAAAAGTTTCCCGGCCCCTGGTAATCCCCCCATTTTTAATGGGGGGATTACCGATATATTTGCTGCTAAATACAACCTCTCTTAATGGCGGAGGGTGTTCAGAATTCCGTGTCACGGGGTTAGTCTAGATATCCAGCACGTCGTCTAACCTCCCCTCAAAATAGATCGAAAGCTGCGACAGTGTCAAATTCCAGTTTTGCAGTGGCATGGTCCATTTTTTCGATGCGTTCTGGATGCCCATATAGAGCAGCTTGAGCAGGCTGTTTTCATTGGGAAACGCGCCCTTTGTTTTGGTCAGTTTTAGGAACTGGCGGTGCACGGCTTCGACCGCATTGGTGGTGTAAATCACCCGCCGGATGTCTGGAGGGTATTTGAAGTAGACCGATAGATTGGGCCATTTCTTGCGCCAAGATTTGATGACAATCGGATATTTTTTGCCCCATTTTTCTTCCAGATCGTCCAGCGCTGCCTCGGCCCCCTCAATGGTTTCAGCCTTATAAACCGGCTTCAGATCGGCCATGAATTCCTTTTGGTTTTTGCTGGCCACATACTTCAGGGAATTGCGGATTTGGTGTATTACGCAAAGCTGAACCTCGGCCTGGGGAAAGATCGCGTTGATCGCCTCGGGAAAGCCCGTCAGCCCATCCACACAGGCGATAAGGATATCTTGCAGCCCGCGATTGTTCAGGTCAGTCAGCACCGACAGCCAGAAGTTCGCGCCTCACTGACCGGCAGGGCATTTGCAAAATGCCCGATAGGGACTGTTTCAGACAGATACAGGCCCAGAATTTCCTTCCTGCCTTCAAGATTTAAGCCCTGAACGGTGTAAACCGCCTTGGCCGCATAACGTCCGTCCTGCTTGACCTTGTAGTGGATCGCATCCAGCCAGACGAACGGATAATGGCTGTCCAAGGGGCGCGGTGGCCACGCCTTGATCTCAGGGATTAATTTGTCTGTGATGGCACTGATTGTGGCATTCGAAACATCCAGCCCATAGATTTCAACGATGTACCCAGCGATGTCCAGATAGCTCATGCCGAGGCCAAACATGGAGATAATCTTACGCTCGATTTCGTCACTCATATGGGTCTGGTGTTTCTTCACCAGTTGCGGCTCAAAAGAGCCGTCCCGGTCGCGGGGCGTTGCCAGCTCAAAACTGCCCGTGGTGGATTTGATGGTCTTGCGCCCAGACCCGTTCCTGCGATTGGCAGACTTGGCATTTTGTAAATGCGTGTCCATTTCAGCTTGTAGAGTGGCTTCGGTTAGCTGCTTTATCAGCGGTGTCAGGATGCCATCCTTGCCGGTGAGACCTTGCCCATCTTGCAAAGCCGCCAAAGCTACATCAAAATCAAATTCTTCTCGCATGCGTCATTCCTTTTCTTCAGTTTACAGAAATGACACGGAATTTCTAACGCTTCCTTGAAAAATCCCTACTTGGGTCAAGTCCCTCAGCCCAACCTTTTTTAACGTAGTGGAAAACGGGATCAATCGTTGAGCTTTTTTCAGCTTTAAGCTGTCTCATATAAAACTCAGCGTCAAAATACTCTCGCAAAGCTTTCGTGATAGTGCGAGTGCTTTTCTTCATTTTGACATCCAACTTTAATATATTTAGGTAAAATCGAACTTATGTACATCCTATGTAGGTGGTGTTTGTCAACACGTTTATGAATGGACTGAATTGAATAGTATCCGTCTTAATCAAGCTTTAATTTGGGTCCACATACGATTCTGCTGTATCAACGTATTAGCCAACATAATAAGCTTACGCATGATGGCGGTAAAGGCCACTTTCGCGGGTTTTCCAGCTTTGATGAGCCGCTCATAAAACCGCTTCATATCTGGATTGTGTCGAGCGGCAACGACGGCAGCCATATAAAGCGCATCCCGCAGGTGTTTCCGACCGCCTTGTATGAACGCTTTGCCACCCCATCGGCCCGTCGGTTGACAGGTGATGCATGCATCACCGAGAAACTGGCTGGCGTGTCATCGGTGCAAGACCAGCCAGGCTTGCAACTTGTTTTTCCTTTAATGTCCCCAACTCGTACATGCCAAGGCATACACTGCTGGGCAGCGGAGCACGTCTTCCGCGTCATCAAATGCCAGTTCGGTTATCGCAAGGTCCGATACAACGGGTTGTTCAAAAACGCTGCCCAAATGTTCAGCCTAATGGCTCTGGCCAACCTCTATATCGCGCGACGAAATTTGAGGGTGGGGTCTGTCTGAAAACAGGAAATGCAAGGTGAAACGAGTACCCAGCCAACCATAATGGGCCAGAAATACAAAATTAAACGACCGAGCTAC
Source organism: Amylibacter sp. (assembly GCA_016764475.1). Taxonomy (GTDB): domain Bacteria; phylum Pseudomonadota; class Alphaproteobacteria; order Rhodobacterales; family Rhodobacteraceae; genus Amylibacter. The sequence continues at coordinate 14,568 of JAESRV010000048.1, read as the reverse complement.
CAATATCACAGCCCTAAAAGTTGTTGTTCAGAGCTTCCTTAGTAAACCCCGACAAAATAAAAAAGAGGCACCACTGGGGTGCCTCTGCTGCTCGGTCTTGCGTAATTAAATTCCGCGCGCCTATTTCTCACTTTCGTATGTTTTTTTGTAATAACGATCAGAGTTCGCGTAATGCGTGTTGCGGCGATTATACTGGTCGTAGCGGTCATTCGTGCGCGCATAGCCACCGTTGTGGTTGTGGCGATTTCTGTCTAAACATCTTTGTGAATAGAAAGTTTCCCAACCATTATAAGTGTATCTTTTGCGCAAGCATATTTTTGGCTTGTAATACTGATGATCCACGCGCGGTTGCTGCGGTCTGTAGTAATCTTGTCTTGCAACATTGGCGCGTCGGGCACGTTTGTTTTTCTTAACGCTATATACAACCAAACCAACTGCGGCAGCACCTAGTAGAATTTTAGCAAGATTATCAGTTTTGCCAGAAGCAGCTACAGGTGCTGCAAATATGGATGTAATTGCGATGGACCCTGCAAGTACCGCCCCTATAAAGTTTGTAGTTTTCATTTTGTTATCCTTTCTAAATGGTCGCCATATGATGTGGCACTTGTTCTGAAATAAATTTGGGGGATATGGCAAAGATAGGCAATTACAGCGCGTTGTTATTGGATAACATGGGCAAAATGGTTAACTGTTATTGTATATCATGCAGGAAAAGACCACGTTGGGATTATGGAAAATTTTATGAAAAAAATAATACCTGTTGTGACCCTGGGATTCATGGTGGCAATGCCGTCAATGGCAAGTGCCGCTTGCTATGTGGATTATAAAGCCAAGCAAAATTCAGGGGGTTTGAAATTGCACTACGGTGTGATGAAATTGCCGGGCGCTGCATGTAATAATAATGCGGCAGCTCAACAGGTTGTTGCAAAACGTTTGGCGCAAGGTGGTTGGAAGCTGCTGGCAATTATGTCAAGGTTTGACAAGTCAGGACTTTCACAAAGGCAAGCCAATGCAGGTGCGTACTTCCTTAAATACTGAAACCAACCGTTTCAAGCCGCGATCAATAGCGCTTTGGGGTAGTTTGTTAATCATCGGATTGCTGTTGGTGGCATCCATCGTTTTATTTGTGAACCTGCCTGACGCGAATATGTTCAATGATCGTGTTGAACGTATTTTTATTGAAAACGATGCGCTGACCAGCCCGAATGAAACCAAGCTTTTGGAAATTCTGGCCCAATCGGGCACGTCTTTTGCCGAAGTGTTGCAGGGCTATCGGTTTATTATTTTCGTGTTGTTGGTGCTGTCTTCTGCGTTGTTGATTTCGGCCTTGTACTTTTTGATCACTAATTACGGGCTTAACCAGCGTATGACCGAAATTGAACGCTCTGGTATTCACATTACTAGCCTTGTGGTGAACCGCGATGAGCGGGTGGTTTATATCAATAATATGGAGTTTGATCTGACTGAAGCGATTTGTGAAACCCTGTCCGTGCTGTGTGAAGCGCGTCTGGATGATGAGGTGATTTCGGGGTCTGATCTGGAGGCGATGATCAGCGGCAAAAGTCGGGTGGACAGTGATGAGGCGGCGGGGGCTACACGGATCAAACGGTTGCGCGATCATCTGGGCAACCAGATGATGTCACAGTTGTTGATCAAGAATATCAGCCGCAAGGGCTATATGCTGGCAATAGAAAAAGATGTGATCAAGATGATCTAGGCATTTGCCGCCATAAACATCGGCCCGCCACGCCAGCGCGGAAAGCCGTAACCGTTGACCATGACAACATCTATGGCTTGCGCATTTTGGGCGATGCCCTGATCCAGTATTTTTTGGCCTTCCTGCTGCATGGTGGTCAGGATAATGTCGATGATTTTTTCAGATGTGAAAGCTTGTCTGATAATGCCTTTGCGCACGGCTTCATTGATAATCAGATTTTCAACAATAGGGTCTTGGCTGCCTTTGGGATTATTTGTGTAATCGTACCAACCCATACCGGTTTTACGCCCCAACCGGCCCATTTCGCATAAATGATCCGGAATATCGACATAGCGCATATCCTTTGGGCGGGTTTTGGCCTGACGCTTGCGCATCGCCCATGCGATATCAAGGCCTGCCATATCCTGCATGGTGAAAATCCCCATGGGGAAACCGAAATCGGTCATGGCGGCGTCTATTTCATGGGGCAGTGCGCCGTCTTCCAGCATGTATTCGCAAGCACGGCGATAGGCCGACATCATGCGGTTACCGATAAACCCGTCACAGACACCGGCAGGGATGGCGATTTTGCCCAAGCGTTTGGCCAAGGCAAAGCCCGTGGCCAGCACATCATCCGCAAGTTTCGGCGGATGCACGATTTCCAGCAGTTTCATGATGTAGGCAGGTGAAAAGAAATGCAGGCCGATGACGCGTGATGGATCCGCAACCGCTTGGGCAATTTCGCCGACATCCAGATAGGACGTGTTTGTGGCCAGAATGGTATCGGGGCGGGTGACTGCATCAAGACGGGTGAAAACATCGCATTTGACGGCCATATCTTCGAACACAGCTTCAATGATCATATCGGCATCGGATAGGGATGTATAATCAGTGGCCCCGGTCAGGGCGGCTTGTTTATCTGCCAGCGACAGTGCCGTGATCAACCCGCGTGCATGGCTTTTATCCAAGGTGTTGTTGACGCGTGCCAGCCCTGCCGCCAAGCTGTCGGTATCGCGTTCCAGCAAGATGACCGTGAAGCCTGCAAGCAGGCAAGCCACGGCGATGCCCGCCCCCATCGTGCCGCCGCCGATGATGCCGATTTGGTTAAGCGTGCGCGGTTTGACATCCTTTAAACGCGCCATTTTCGCGCCTGTGCGTTCGGCGAAAAAGATATAGCGCAGGGCGGCGGATTGGGGTGATGATTTGAGGGTGGTGAATAGGGCGCGTTCTGCGTCTAAGGCTTCTTGTGCGGGTAAGTTAAGGGCGTTCTCGATAGCCGTGATTGCGGAAAGCGGGGCCAGTTGCCCGCGTGCTTTCTTTTGGATTGCAGATTTTTGTGCGTCCCATGCGGCGGGGTCTGCCACGGGTTGGGCAGGCATATTGATGATCGGGGTGCGTTTGGATTGTACTTTAATATCCTGCGCAAATGCAATCGCAGACTGCACTAGATCATCGTCTGCAATGCGATCAATCAGCCCGAGTTTCAGGGCCTTTTGTGCTGAAATAGGCTTACCGCCCGCAATCATACCAAGGGCCGCCCCTGCTTCGATCAAACGCGGCAGGCGCACTGTGCCGCCTGCCCCCGGGATCAGGCCCAGATTGACCTCTGGAAAGCCCGTTTTTGTGGCTTTGTCGGCAATGCGGTAGCGGCAGCCAAGGGCCACTTCCAGCCCGCCGCCAAGGGTGGTGCCGTGCATTGCGGCGATCCATGGTTTGGTGGCGGCTTCAAGACTGTTAACGACATCGGGCAAATGCGGTGTTTGGGCGGGTTTGCCAAATTCACGCACATCCGCGCCTGCGATAAACGTGCGGCCCGCGCAGGTTAGAATGACCGCATTCACGCTTTCATCGGCATCAATGCTTTGCACCGCATCTTGCAGGCCTTGCCTGACCGCTTGTGATAAGGCGTTCACGGGCGGGTTGTTGATTGTGACAATCGCGATATCGTTGTGCTGCGTTATGGTGATCATCGGCGGCCCTTTACAGTCGTATTTTCAGGCCACTATACCGTTTTAAAACGGTAAGCCCACATAGTTTTCAGCCAAGGATGCCATCGCTTTTTCGGAGGATAAAAGATATTCAAGATCAGTTTGTTGCAAGCGGTTATCAAACGGGCTGTTGTCAGGGAAGCTATGCAGTAATGTGGTCATCCACCAGCTGAAACGCTGGCCTTTCCAGACCCGTGCCAATGCTTTTTGGGAATAGGTTTCAAGCCCGGTATCATCGCCGTTTTTATAGTGATCCAGCATGGCGTGATAAAGATAGTAAACGTCGGACGCCGCAGAATTCAGGCCGCGCGCGCCTGTGGGCGGCACAATGTGGGCCGCGTCACCTGCCAGAAACATATTGCCGTAGCGCATGGGTTCAGCGACGAAACTGCGCAAGGGGGCAATGCTTTTTTCTATCGAGGGGCCGGTGATCAAAGCGTCTGCCACATCTTTTGGCAAGCGGCGTTTTAGTTCAGCCCAGAATGCATCATCCGGCCAGTCGTCAACCGTATCGGTTAGCGGCACTTGAATGTAGTAGCGGCTTAGGGTTTGCGAACGTAAAGAACATAGCGCAAAGCCGCGTTCGTGTTTGGCATAGATCAGTTCCGGCGATACGGGTTTGGTGTTTGATAACACCCCCAACCAGCCGAACGGGTAGACCCGTTCAAACGTGCGGATTTTATTTGCGGGGATGGATTTGCGGCTGATGCCGTGAAAGCCATCGGCCCCGATGATATAATCGCAATCAATACGTTTGGTTTTGCCGCCCGTGTTATAGGTCAGGTAAGGCGCGTTTGTGGTGATGTCATGAGGCATGACATGCCTAGCTTCATGGATCACTTTGCCGCCCATTTTTTCGCGGGCTTCATAAAGATCACGGGTCAGTTCGGTTTGGCCGTAAACCATAACCGAGTTGCCACCCGTCAGACGCTTCAGGTTTATACGATCCCGGGTGTCATCGTGGGCGATATAAAACCCGCCGTGAATTTCGCCTTCCGTATCCATGCGGTCACCGCATTGGGCTTCGCGCATAAGATCGGCAAAGCCGTGTTCCAGAACGCCCGCGCGAATGCGGCCCAGCACATACTCGCGGGTGTGTTTTTCCAGCAATATATTGCCTATGCCCTGTAAATCCAGAAGCTGTGATAACAGTAGCCCCGATGGGCCGCCGCCGATTATACCGACTTGGGTTTTCATTTATGGCTCATCATCTGTTCAATCTGATCCAGTGTCTCCATCGCAGGCAGGCATTGCTGCACCGAACTGTTAGGCTCGCGGCCTTCGCGGATGGCAGCAATAAATTCGCGGTCGATCAGCTCGATCCCGTTGTTGGATACGGCAACCCCCGACAGATCGACGGGTTTTTCGTAGCCGTCTACCAGATCATCATAGCGCGCGATCCATGTGCCATTATCGCAAATGTAGCGGAAAAATGTGCCAAGGGGGCCGTCATTGTTGAAAGACAGGGACAGGGTGCAAATCGCCCCGTTCGGGGTTTTCATGATGATGCTCATATCCATTGCGATGCCCAATTCGGGGTGTTTGGGGCCTTGAACGCCATAAACCTCTGACACTTTTTCACCGGTTTGGTATTGAAACAGATCAACGGTGTGACAGGCGTGATGCCATAACAAATGATCCGTCCAACTGCGGGCATTGCCTGCCGCGTTGATATTTTTGCGGCGGAAAAAATAGGTTTGTACATCCATTTGCTGAATGCTGATTTCACCCTTGGCGATCTTGTTGTGGATCCATTGGTGTGACGGATTGAAACGGCGTACGTGCCCCGCCATTGCAACAAGCCCCGTGTCTTGTTGCACCTGTACGATTTCACGAGCATCTGCGAGGGTATCGGACATGGGGATTTCTACCAGCACATGTTTGCCCGCCTTCATACATTGGATGGCTTGGGCGGCGTGCATTTGGGTGGGCGTGGACAAGATCACGGCATCCACATCACCCCGCGCAAGGCTTTCGGCCAAATCGGTTGTGGCATGTGCAATGTTGCGTTCTTTGGCGAAGTTTTCAATGGCGGCCTGTTGGCGGCCAACAACGGATGTGACTGTCACGCCGTCGATTTTTGCTAAGGCATCCAGATGTTTCATTCCAAAGGCACCTGCGGCACCTGCCACGCAAATTTTCATGATCTAGTCCTTACAAGTGTTGGAAGTGCCGTTTGATGTGGCTTTCTTGGGTTATCTTTATTCTATGCTTGGGCGATAGATGAAATCGGAAAACCAATTTACCTATCAAAGTTTTGAATAGCTATTCATCAATCGTAACCAATCCGGAATGATCCAGATGGGTTTTCCTGATGATGTTTAGGAATAGCTTTTGTGTGGGTGTTGGCTGCCAGTCTTTGCGAAAGGTCAGGCCAATGGGGCGTGTGCTTTTCGGTAAATCAATCGGCAGTGCCACAAGAGATTTATTTTCCAATTCAAAGCGGATTTGGTTAACGGAAGTGATGGTTACATAGTCACCTGCAAGCAACATGCCGCGCACTAAAACCAAAGAACTGGATACGACTTTTATGGGCGTGTTTTCCATGTCTGATATATTCAACACGTTGTGTAGATAAGTGCCGGTCGGGGTTTGTTTGGGGGGGGCAATCCATGGGTAATTCAGTGTGTCTTCAAGATTGATCTTTGCGCATTTTGACAATGGATGACCCTTGCGAACCACAATCGCCAGCGGGTCTTTGAATAAAGGTTCTTGGATAATATCGTCATGTGGCGGTGGGTTGCGCAAGGCACCGATGATGAAATCCAGCTGGCCGTGACGCAGGTCGCGCAGCAGTTTCAGATAGGGGCCTTCTACAGTTTTAACTTGTACGAATTCCTTGTTTTCAAGAAATTTATGGGCGGATTGGGGCAATAACCATGAGCGTGCAAGGGGTAATGAGCCGATTGTTATTCTGGTGGTGTCGTGCCCCTGTTGGGCGGATATTTCATAATATCCTTGCTGTAATTCAGCGGCGGCAATGCGAATGTGACGTACAAGTATTTCAGCCACGGGGGTAAGTGTGATGCCTTTGCCCGATGCCAAAAACAGCGGTTGGCCGATGTTTTTTTCCAGATCACGTGCGGCGCGGTGGATAGAGGGTTGTGAAATACCGATGTTCCATGCCGCCATCGAAAAGCTGCGGGCTGTGGCCAGGGCGACCAGTGCGCGAAGCTGTGGAACTGTTAGTTTTTGGTCGATACGTTCAGAGCTGTTTTTGGTAACTTTCCTTGTGCCAATTGCAATTTCAGCAAGGGCGCGTTCTGTGCGTTTCAGGTAAGATTTGCCCGTATCCGTTAACGACATGCCTTTATGTAGCCGCGTGAACAGTTTTGTATTCAGGGCGGTTTCCAGTTTGGATATTGCGTGGGTGATGGCGGGTTGTGACAGAAAAACAATCTCTGCCGCCTGGCTGATACTGCCTTGGCGGGCGACCTCTGCAAAGGCGCGTAAGTGTCTGATGTTTGGCAGTCCGGGTTCCATTGGTCACCTTTCGATATGCCTTGTCTATAGTATTTTATTATAGGAGGTAAGGTTTTTCGATTGGCAATTGTGCAGCTTTCGACGGATGTTGATTGGGCCTGCTAAATTTATAAGGAATCAAATGCATGTCCGACAAAAAAACCGCCCTTGTGATCAGCGCACATGCTGCCGATTTTGTCTGGCGGGCGGGTGGTGCAATCGCACAGCATCAGGCTAAGGGCTATGAAGTGACGGTTGTTTGCTTGTCATATGGTGAGCGCGGCGAAAGTGCAAAGCTGTGGAAGCAGGCAGATATGACGCTGGAAAAGGTGAAAGCGGCACGGCGCGTTGAGGCGGAAAATGCCGCCGCTGCATTAGATGTGCATGACATTCAGTTTTTCGATCTGGGGGATTATCCGCTGGTTCTGGAACGCGATGATAAATATCGTTTGGTTGATGTGATCCGTGCCGTGCAGCCGAATTTCATGATGAGCCACTCACAATATGACCCCTATAATACCGATCATATGTATACCACCGACGTGGCGATGGAATGCCGGATGATAGCGCAGGCCTGGGGGCATAATCCGGGGGAAAAGGTGCTGGGTGCGCCGCAATTATACCTGTTTGAACCGCATCAAACCGAACAGATGGGCTGGAAGCCGAATGTGTTTTTGGACATCACGGATGTATGGGACAAAAAGCGTGCCGCCATCGAGTGTATGCAGGGGCAGCAGCATTTGTGGGATTTTTATACCAATGTAGCGCAAAATCGCGGCAATCATTTCAGGCGCAATTCTGGCGGGCAGGCGGGGGGTACGCCTGCGCGTTATGCCGAAGGGTTTCAGGCGATTTATCCGACATGCGTGGATGAATTGGCATGAATGTTGTGGTTCAAAATATCGAACGGGCTGATCCTGCGGTTGTGAAAGCTTTGGGTAAATGCGGTGTGGCCACAGTGCATGAGGCGCAGGGGCGCAAGGGCTTGTTGGCGCCTTATATGCGGCCAATTTATGGGGGGGCTTCTGTTGGGGCTTCGGCGATTACAATCTTGGCGGCACCTTGTGACAACTGGATGCTTCACGTTGCCATTGAGCAGTTGCAGGCGGGGGATGTCTTGGTTTTGGCTGTGACCTCACCTTCGGACGCGGGCTATTTCGGGGATTTGCTGGCGACATCGGCGCAGGCGCGGGGTTGTGTGGGCTTGATTATTGACGCAGGTGTGCGCGATGTGCGTGATTTGCAGGCGATGGGTTTTCCAGTTTGGTCCAAGGCAATTTGTGCGCAAGGTACGGTGAAAGAAACGCTTGGCTCGGTCAATGTGCCTGTGGTTTGCGCAGGGGCAACAGTGAACCCCGGTGATGTGATCGTGGCGGATGATGACGGGGTTTGTGTTGTAAAATGCGCAGAGGCGGTTGAGGTTTTAGCAAATGCACAGGCGCGATTGGCTAATGAAGAACAAAAGCGTGCGCGCCTTGCAGGCGGTGAGCTGGGGTTGGATATGTATGACATGCGGGGCCGTTTGAAAGATAAGGGTTTGAAATATGTCTGAACGCGGCATTCCTTGCATGTGGATGCGGGGCGGCACGTCGAAAGGGGGGTACTTTTTGGCGGATGATTTGCCCGAAGATATTGCCGCACGCGATGCGGTTTTACTGGCAGTGATGGGATCACCTGATCCGCGTCAAATTGACGGGATGGGCGGGGCTGATCCGTTGACATCTAAAGTGGCAGTGGTGGGTAAATCTGAAACAGGGGCAGATGTGGATTACCTGTTCTTGCAGGTGTCAGTTGATAAGGGGCTTGTCAGTGATGCACAAAACTGCGGCAATATGCTGGCAGGTGTCGGGCCGTTTGCAGTTGAGCGGGGCTTGGTTGAGATAGGTGGTGATGAAACCCGTGTGGCTGTGCATATGCTCAATACAGGTAAAACGGCGGTGCTTTCGGTGCAGACGCCTGACGGGCAAGTAACCTATAAAGGGGATGCGCGGATTGATGGGGTTCCGGGGTTTTCCAGCCCGATCTCAATTGCATTTAAGGATACCGCAGGATCAAGTTGTGGGGCTTTGCTGCCGACGGGGAATGTGTGCGACAAGGTTGACGGGATTGATGTAACCTTGATTGATAACGGGATGCCTTGTGTGGTGATGCGTGCTGCTGACTTGGGCATTACGGGGGCTGAGACCCGTGAGGAGCTGGAAGCTAATGCCGACCTGCGGGGGCGTTTGGAAGCAATCCGTCTAAAGGTTGGGCCGATGATGAACTTAGGGGATGTAGCCGATAAAACTGTGCCTAAAATGACGATGATCAGTGCTGGGCGCCATGGGGGCGCGATTGCAACGCGGACGTTTATTCCGCATCGTTGCCATGCCTCTATCGGGGTTTTGGGGGCGGTTTCTGTGGCGACGGCCTGTTTGCTGAAAGGGTCGGTTGCCGCAGGTTTGGCTGTGGTACCGAATGGAAAATTAAAGGCTTTGCAGATTGAACACCCTTTGGGGGAAACCACGATTATGGTAGAGCTTGGGGATGACGGCAGTGTTGAAGGTGCAGCAATTTTGCGCACCGCGCGAAAGCTTTTTGATGGCAGGGTGTTTGCATGATGGATGCAAACTGGATGGTGTTTCACCCTGACCCCAAAAAGCCGGATTTTGTGCCACCCATTGGGGCAGTGGATGCGCATTGCCATGTGTTTGGCCCTGCGGCCGATTTTCCTTTTGCCGCCACGCGCAAATACACCCCTTGTGATGCGGGTAAAGAACGGTTGTTCGCGCTGCGTGATCACTTGGGGTTTTCGCGTAATGTGATTGTGCAGGCGTCTTGTCATGGGCGTGACAATGCAGCTTTGATAGATGCGTTGGATCATGCGGGTGAATTGGCGCGTGGTGTGGCTGTGGTTGGGCCTGATGTCAGTGATGAAGAATTGGCGCATATGGACCGCGCTGGGGTGCGTGCGGTTCGGTTTAATTTTGTGAAGCGGYTGGTGGAKGCAACACCGCAACATGTGTTTCTGRAAATTGCCGAGCGGGTGAAAAAACTGGGYTGGCATATCGTRGTTTACTTTGAAGCCGCTGATTTRCATGACTTGATCCCGTTYYTKAMGCAACTGCCAACRRYGGTTGTKGTSGATCATATGGGGCGRCCTGATGTATCGAAGCCTGTGGRKCATGAGGATTTTCAGGAATTYATCKCACTKATGGCTTCAAGCGAWAATTTCTGGACGAAAGTGACYTGCCCCGAGCGGCTGACACTAGCYGGCCCGCCTTATGATGATGTGATCCCKTTTGCMCGYKSYTTGGTWGATTTGTTTCCAACCCGCGTGTTGTGGGGAACCGACTGGCCGCATCCGAATATGAAATCCCATATGCCTGATGACGGAAATCTGGTAGACGTGATCCCGCGTATTGCCACGAGCGTGGCAAAACAACAGGCGTTATTGGTGGAAAATCCGATGCGGCTATACTGGTCTGAATAGGAGAATGCGAAATGCAAATTGACGAATTTGACCACCATACGCCCATAGAAGGCACGACCTTTTTTGATGGTAAAATGGCGATGAAGGGCTATGCGCTGAACAAGATGTGTTTCTCGTTCAATAAGGCGGATGCGCGGGCGGCTTATCTGGCTGATCCTGAAAGTTATATGGATAGCTTCAAGTTGAACGAGGGGCAAAAGCAGGCTTGTCGTAATAAGAATGTGCTGGAAATGATCGCAGAGGGCGGCAATATATATTATCTGGCCAAGCTGGCGGGGATTTATAAGATGAATATGCAGGATATCGGTGCGCAACAGACGGGCATGTCTGTGGATGCGTTCAAAGAAAAATTGCGCAAGGCAGGGGATTGATATGGCTAGAATTATCGGTGGCCTGACCACATCCCATATTCCCGCCGTGGGCAATGCGATTGCCAACGAGCAGACGAATGACCCGTATTGGAAGCCGTTTTTTGATGCCTATCCGCCGATCCGTGAATGGCTGGATAAGCATAAACCCGATGTGGCGATCAATATTTACAATGATCACGGGCTTGGTTTTTTTCTGGATCAAATGCCGACTTTTGCCATTGGGGCTGCCCATGAATATGTAAATGAGGATGAGGGTTGGGGCCTGCCGGTAATTCCGCCGTTTCAGGGCGATGCACCGCTTTCGTGGCATATTATTGAAAGCATGGTTGAAGATGAATTTGATATTACATCATGCCAGGAACTGCCTGTGGATCACGGGTTTACCGTGCCGATGCAGCTGTTTTGGCCAGGCTTGGGGGATAATCCGAACTTGCCACGGGCTATTCCGATCAGTGCAAATACGGTACAACATCCGATCCCGACGCTGAAACGTGCGCTGGATTTTGGCAAAGCTTTGGGTAAAGCCATTCGGTCTTATCCCGAAGATATCAAGGTTGTAGTACTTGGCACGGGCGGCATGTCGCATCAGTTGGATGGGGCGCGTGCGGGGTTTATCAATAAAGAATTTGACCGGATGTGTATGGAAAAGATTGTAACCGATCCCGAAAGCCTGACCAAAATATCGCGCCACGAGTTGGTGCGCCAAGCGGGTGCGCAGGGCACGGAATTTTTGATGTGGATGATGATGCGCGGGGCGCTGGGCGATAAAGTGACGCCTTTGCACCAGAATTATCATATTCCGATATCGAACACGGGGGCAGGCACGATGTTGCTGGAGTGTGAGGATTAAATGCAAAAGTGGAGGCTTCGGGCGGTAGAGCGTCGGTTTTTTGGATTGCTTAAAGCACGAATATAATTCACCATGCCTTATATTATGCAGGCCATTGGACTTATCCACCTGCAAGAGGTCTATAATAAGCTATCCAGTTTCTGAATAGCTCTGCAAAATAATCAATTTCCGTTTTATATGGGATTGGTTCAAAAAGAAAATAAGTGTTCTAGGGAGGAATACCATGAAAAGATTAGTAAGTGCGGCATTGGCTGCAACAATGCTGACCAGCCTGGCGCAGGCGGCAGAAATAAAAATCGGTTTTGTTACAACCCTGACGACTGGTGCTGCCGTGATCGGTAAGGATCAACAGAAAGCTGTCAATCTGGCGATTGAACATATGGGCGGCAAAATGGGTGATCTGGATATCAACCTGATTTTCGGCGATGACGGATTTAAACCTGAAACCGGCAAACAGGTGACTGACAAACTGGTGAAACAGGACAATGTTGATATTGTTGCGGGCTATATCTGGAGTCACGTTTTGCTGGCGTCGCGCAAATCTGTGCTGGATGCGGGCAAGTTTCTGATCACTGCCAACGCGGGCCCTGGCCCTGTTGCGGGTAAGCTGTGCAACAAAAACTTCTTTTCTGCCAGCTGGCAGAATGATGAAACGCCAATGGCGATGGGTGAAGTGCTGAACCAAAAAGGTGTGAAATCCATCTATATCATCGCGCCTAACTATGCCGCTGGTAAGGGTATGGTTGCAGGTGTGAAACGTACCTTTAAGGGCGAAATTATGGGCACGGACATGACTACATGGCCGGCACAGCTGGATTTCTCGGCGGAACTGGCAAAAGCCAAGGCATCTGGTGCTGAAGGGCTGTTTGTTTTTTATCCCGGCAAAGCCGGTGGCGCTTTCATGAAGCAGTACCAACAAGCAGGGCTGAAAGACATCTTGCCGCTTTATACGGTATTTAGTGTTGACGCTTTGTCACTGCCTAAGTTCCAAGCGGCCAACTTTACCGATGTTCTGGGCACACAGTTCACGCAACACTGGGATCCAACGCTGGATAATGCGCAAAACAAACGTTTTGTGGCTGATTTCCGCGCCAAGTACGGCTCTTACCCGTCGTTTTATGCGGCACAAGCCTACGATTCAATCTTCCTGATCAAGTCAGCGGTTGAAGCGGTGGACGGTGATTTGACCAACATGGACGGTATGCGCGCGGCGATGAAATCTGCAAGCTACCCTTCGGTGCGGGGTAAATACACATATGGTAACAACAACATGCCGATCCAAGCTTATTACCTGCGTGAAGTTGTTAAAGACGATGAAGGCAACTGGACCACAAAAATCGTGCAAACGGTTTATGAGGCGCATCAGGATATTTATGCGAAAGATTGCGATTTAGAATAACTTTCAATCGTATATAAATTTAATATGGCCGGATTTCTGGCCATATTAACCAACGCTTAGCGGACATTACCTTTGTGGATTATACACTTCTATTTGTGCAGGTTTTAAACGGCTTGCAGCTGGGACTTTTGTTGTTTCTGGTGGCTTCCGGCCTGACACTGGTTTTCGGAATTCTGGATTTTGTCAATCTGGCACATGGGTCAATTTACATGATTGGTGCGTTTATCTGCGCATCGCTGACCCTGTTTTTGGGCAACTTCCTATTGGCCATTCTAATCGCTTTACCGTTAACTGGGTTGGTCGGTTATGCCATCGAAGTGTTGGTTGCGCGACGTTTGTATAATAAAGATCATCTGGATCATGTTCTGGGCACATTCGGGCTGCTTTTGGTGCTGGATACTTTGGCCCATATGATCTGGGGGCCAGCAGGTATTACCGTGCCGTTGCCTGCGTGGCTGGACGGTCAGGTTGAGCTGTTTGATGGGGCGGTTATTCCGGTTTATCGCCTGTTGATCATCGGCACAGGGATGGCTGTGGCGGCTGGTTTGTTCTGGCTGGTGAACTACACACGGCTGGGCATGTTGATCCGGGCGGGGGCCTCAAACCGTACGATGGTATCGGCCCTTGGCATTGATATTCAAACCCTGTTTGCATTGGTTTTTGCGCTGGGTGCGATGCTGGCAGGATTGGCGGGTATGTTGATTGCGCCGATTACCGGGGCCAATATCGGGATGGGCGGCCAGATTATTATTACGGCTTTTGTGGTGATTATCATCGGTGGTATCGGCTCTATGAAAGGGGCGTTTATTGCGGCTGTGATTATCGGGCTGATTGACACTTTGGGGCGGGCATTTCTGGACACGTTTTTCACCTTGTTTATGAGTGAAAACGCGGCTGAAACGGCGGCACCTGCGGTATCTGCGATGATGATCTATATCTTGATGGCGATTATCCTTGCGGTTAAACCGCAAGGCCTGTTTCCGCCGAAGGTGCGGTGATGAAAAAGATGACGAAAACCGGTTGGATTACTTTGATCGGCATGTTGGTATTGGCCGTTCTGCCACCTTATTTTCTGCTCAACGGGCAAGCGTTTTATATGGATTTAGCCACCCGTCTGGTGATCTTGGGCATTGCTGCGGTCAGCCTGAACCTGATCCTTGGCTATGGCGGTATGGTGTCTTTTGGCCATGCCGCGTTCATTGGTTTGGGGGCTTATGCGGTTGGCATTCCATCGTATCACGCCACATGGGGCGGGTTTGATTTGATTGCCAGTTACAACGGCTTGTTGCATCTGGCTTTGGCCATTGGGGTGGCGGCGTTGTTTGCGCTG
>JAESRV010000110.1 GCA_016764475.1 Amylibacter sp. | reverse complement strand
CGCCTCAAGATATGTGCCATCTTCCGACAGTTGAAACGGCACATGCGCAATCAAAGGGCCTGCATCGGCATTGATCGACAAAGCCCCAAAACTGCGGTCACGGGCAAACGCCAGATTTTGCGCCTTTTCGGTTTTACGGAATGCGGGGTTCGGGTGCATTGCAATACTTCCTTAATAGATACGTTAATAAATCGGCACCCGAGGTTTTCACGACGTGATACCGACGCAATACCGACGTGATACAGACACGCTATTTCAATCTAAAATACAAGATGTTAACGCTACGATCTGTCTAGTCTACAAATGGCGGAAAAACCGTCACATCATCCCCAACCGCCCATTTCGGGTACTTCTTCATAATCCGTTTGAAAGCCTTAGACTCTAGAAACGCCAGCAGCCAAGGCTTCAGATTTTCCCAATCTTGCCCGTAAAACCAATCCCGATCCACATGGGCAAACTGGCGCACAAACGGGGCCACGCCGATGTCTGCAACCGACCGTTTCTGCCCCATCAAATAATCCTGCCCCACCAGCATTCCGTCCAGTTCATACAAGAACGCCAAAGCCTTTTCACGGGCCGCAAATGCCGCTTCGGGGTCGCTGCGATACAGGTATTTATAAGCGTCCAGATGCGGTTTAAAATCGGCATCCATACGTTCAATCAAAGCCAAAGCACCGCGCATGCTTCCTTGATCAGGTGTCAGTTTTGCACCCGCATCCGATGTATCCAAAGCCCAGCGCATCACATCCAGACTTTCCTCTATAATCGCGCCGTCATTCAACAGTAAAACAGGCACCGTAGCTTTTTCCGAAACCGCTAGAAATTCAGGGGCTTTGTCCCGTAAAACAATCTCGCGCAATGCCACCTCAATCCCCCCCGCTTCCAACGCCAGACGCGCCCGCATCGCATAGGGGCAACGGCGAAAAGAATAGAGTATCGGAAGGGCCATTTACGCCACCAACTGCGTATCAGAGCAACCTATAATCTTTGCCTGAACAATCTTGCCAACAGGCTGCAGTGCGCTAAAACTTACCTCGGTAAAATTTTCAGTTCTACCCATGTTTTCGTTTTCTATCAATATGTTATGTACATGTCCCAATCGGGACATCAGGTGTTTTCGCACCCGTTCATCCCCCAAAGACCGCAATCGCGCCGCCCGTTCCTTGATGATCCCCCGATCCATTTGCGGCATCCTTGCCGCAGGCGTGCCGGCCCGCGCCGAATAGGGAAAAACATGCAGCCAAGTCAGCCCGCAATCTTCCACCAACCGCAGCGAATTTTCAAACATTTCCTCGGTTTCCGTCGGAAACCCCGCGATAATATCCGCGCCATAAATAATGTCAGGCCGCGCCTTGCGCATGGCCTCACAAAACGCGATTGCATCGTCCCTTGAATGCCGCCGTTTCATCCGCTTCAAAATCATATTATCCCCCGCCTGCAACGATAAATGCAGGTGCGGCATCAAACGTTTCTCGGAAGCAATCGCATCGATCAAAGCAGGGTCAGCTTCAATCGAATCGATGGATGAAATTCGCAATCGCGGCAGGTCAGGAACCAGCTTTAATATCCGCTGCACCAGATCGCCCAGCTTCGGGCCCAGCGGCAAATCAGCCCCCCAACTTGTCATGTCAACACCCGTCAACACAACCTCAAGATAGCCCTTATCAACCAGTCTTTTTATCTGCTCAACAACAACACCCGCCGCCACCGAACGTGAGTTCCCACGGCCATAAGGAATGATACAAAAAGTACAACGATGATCGCAGCCATTTTGCACCTGCACATAAGCCCGCGCCCGCGTGCCGAACCCATCAATCAGATGACCCGCCGTTTCAGTGACCGACATAATATCGTCGATTTGAACCTTCTCGGCATCACCAATAAAGTCAGGCCCTTTAGCCAGTTTATTCCAAGTCTTCGCCTGCATCTTCTGGATGTTACCCATCACCAGATCAACCTCTGCCATTTGGGCATAGGTTTCAGGTTCGGTTTGCGCCGCACACCCCGTCACGATCAATTTCGCATCCGGATTTTCTCGGCGCAATTTACGGATACGCTGTTTAGAAGATCGCACCGCTTCCGCTGTCACCGCACAGGTGTTTACAATCACCGCACCATCCAGCCCCGCCTGCAAAGACAGCTGTTTCATCGCTTCGGTTTCATAAGCGTTCAGGCGGCATCCGAAGGTGGCAAATATCGGGGGTTTAACCATTGATCCCACTCAAAAATTCAGGGCTTAACTCACCAGAGAAAACCAATGTCGCAGGCCCCGTCATCCAGACCCCGTCACTGCGCCAATCAATATGCAAAGTACCGCCATCCAGATCAACTTGCACGGCACAATCCACCAGCCCCTTACGATGTGCAACAACCACCGCCCCACAAGCACCGGAACCGCAGGCCAGTGTGATCATCCCACCACGTTCCCAAACCCGCATGCGGATATGATTGCGGTTAATGATCTGAATAAATTCCACATTCGTACGCTCTGGAAACAACGGATCATGTTCAATTTTTGGGCCGATGTTAGGCAAATCAATCGCCATCACATCATCCACCACAAACACACAATGCGGATTACCCATACCGGTCGCCCCTGGTGCGCCCTCTATCGGCAAGGCGATCAAATCAACATCACGTGCCAAAGGCACCTCATCCCATGTCAACTGGGGTTGCCCCATGTTCACACTGAAATTATCCGCATCAATGCGCATTACAGGCAAAATGCCGAAGCCTGTTTTCAGCATAATAGAATCGCGCCCAGATTCGTCCATTATCAACCGCGCGATACAGCGACTGGCATTGCCACAAGCATCCGCCATTGAGCCATCAGAATTCCAAAAATCCACTGCCACATCGGCGTCTGTTGCTTCATGCAAAACCGCCAACTGATCAAACCCCACACCAAAAAACCGGCTACCAATGGCCTTGGCCATTGCCGCTGTAACAGGGTTTTTTTCCTTGCGTGCATCGATAATAACAAAGTCATTACCAAGCCCGTGCATCTTCAAAAAAGGCAGACCCTTCGTATGTGCATTCGTATCCATCATGGGCCTGCTATAGACCAAGTACAACAATCAATCCAGATGTAGTGATTTTGATAAGATAAACACTTGACCAGCATGGTTATGGCGCATAATACCCGCCCAATGGTGGGCCGGTAGCTCAGTTGGTAGAGCAACTGACTTTTAATCAGTAGGTCCCGGGTTCGGATCCCGGCCGGCTCACCAAATAATCACATATAAACAATAAGTTACATGGTTTTTAAATTTCTGAAAAATAACTGATTTTAATCCGGAAGCATATCGGAAGCACATTTTTGATGGAATTAAATGTGACATGTCCGCCACAGATTCGTATTGCTTATAAGGCGTAGAATGTGCAACGTAAGCGCAAGGTAAAAAAGCGGTTCTATGCAATCTATTTCTGAATTTATTGAGCGTTGGGCAAAGTCTGGTGGCAGTGAACGGGCCAACTATGCGCTTTTCCTGACAGAACTGACCGAAGTGCTAGGGGTTGAGAAACCGCTTCCTGCGGCAGATACGGATGAGAATGACCATTATCGTCTGGAACGCCCAGTAGCTTCGCATATCATTGGTGAAACATCGAAGAAATTCATCGACTTCTATCGGCGTGGTTCATTCATTCTGGAAACCAAACAAGGGTCGCAAGCAAAATCTACAGATACCAGTCAACTGACCTTGCCAACTATCCCCAAGGTGAAGCGGGTTGGCCACGGGGTGCGAGGGTCACGCACTTGGGATAAAACGATGGTCAAGGCGCGTGGGCAGGCTGACAACTATGCGCGTGGCATCGCAAGGGAAGACGGCTGGCCGCCGTTCATCATCGTTTGTGACGTTGGCTATGTTTTCGAAATTTACGCCGATTTTTCAGGCCAAGGGCATGGCTACACCCAATATCCCGATGGCAACAATTTCCGCATATTTCTGGAAGACCTCGAAAAGCCTGAAATCCAAGACTTGTTTCGGGCGATCTGGAATGATCCGCAATCGTTGGATACCAGCAAACAAAGTGCCAAAGTTACCCGCGAAATTTCTGATCAACTGGCCCTATTGGGTAATAGTTTTGAAATCCAAGGTCATGAACCTGAAAAAGTGGCGGGCTTTCTTATGCGCTGCCTGTTTTCGATGTTTGCCGAGGATGTGGACCTGATCCCGAAAGACAGCTTTAGCGATCTACTAAAAGACATGGCTTCCAACCCAGACAATGCCGCCCCCGCATTGCAATCCTTGTGGGAAACAATGGACAAGGGTGGCTTTTCCCCTGTCTTGCGCACAGACCTTTTGAAATTCAATGGCGGGCTGTTTGCACAGGCCGATGCTTTGCCGCTGGACAGCCAGCAAATTGCCCTGCTGATCGGGGCGGCGAACAAAGACTGGAAAACCGTGGAACCGGCGATTTTCGGCACCCTGCTGGAACGTGCGCTGGATAAACGCCAGCGTCACAAGCTGGGGGCGCATTACACGCCACGGGCTTATGTCGAACGGCTGGTGATGCCCACGGTGATTGAACCGCTGCGAAACGACTGGGAAGATGTGCAAACCTCTGCCTTGTTGCTGGCAGATCAAGGCAAGATGAAAGCGGCCCGTGATCTGGTCCATACCTTTCACCGCAAACTATGCGCCACCCGCGTACTAGACCCTGCCTGCGGGTCTGGTAATTTCCTATATGTGGCACTGGAACTGATGAAACGGCTGGAAGGTGAAATCACCACCCTGCTGGATGAGCTGGGCGAAGAACAAACCGCATTGGGGCTGGCGGGCCATACCGTTGACCCACACCAGTTTCTGGGGATCGAGTTGAACCCATGGGCGGCAAAGGTGGCCGAACTGGTGCTGTGGATTGGCTATCTGCAATGGCATTTTAGAACCCACGGGCAGGCCACGCCAGCCGAGCCTGTTTTGCGTGATTTCCACAATATCGAAAACCGCGATGCGGTACTGGATTATGCCAGCACTAGCCCGCGCATGTCGGATGGCACACCCGTCACCCGCTGGGACGGGATCACCACCAAAACCCATCCGGTAACGGGCGAAGAAGTGCCGGATGAAACCGCTCGGGTGCAGGTGATGGACTATGCCAAACCCCGCGCGGCGAAATGGCCCGAAGCAGAATTCATCGTCGGCAACCCGCCGTTTATAGGGTCCAGCCGGATGCGCGATGCCTTGGGGGATGGCTATGCCGAAGCATTATGGGCCGCTTACCCCAAGATGCCGAAATCTGCGGACTTCGTGATGTTCTGGTGGGAAAAAGCGGCGTTGAAAACCCGTGCCTGGATGCCAAAGACGGGCAAAGGTACACGGCGGTTTGGCTTTATCACCACCAACAGCTTGCGCCAGACCCTTAACCGCCGCGTGTTGGAGCCGCATCTGTCTGACCCCAAGAAACCGCTATCCTTGATTTATGCCATCCCTGACCACCCTTGGGTGGATGCCGCAATGGGGGCCGCTGTGCGCATTGCCATGACCGTGGGGCGCAAAGGGCGCATAAATGGCAAGCTGCGCACGGTTGTTGAGGAGGTGAAAGGCGAGACCGAAAACGAGGGCCGCGTGGTGCGCTTTGAGGAGGTTGAGGGGCGGATATTCGGTAATTTGCGGATTGGGGCGGATGTGGTGGGGGCCAAGGCGTTGAAGGCGAATCAAGGATTGAGTGCGAGAGGTGCATTTTTGATTGGAAAAGGTTTCCTTGGAACTAAGCTTGCGCTCCGAGAACTTGCAAAAGGGACAAATGCAGAAGAAGCAGGGATAATAAGACCGTTTTTGGGCGGTTATGACCTTACCCAGCGGCACCGGCAGCGTTGGGTGATTGACTTTTGGGGGCTTTCAGAAAAGTTAGCACGAAGGAGTTATCCTCTCTTGTTTCAACACGTTCTGGATACAGTGAAGCCAATTAGAAACGAGAACCCTATGGCTTGGCGCCGTGAAAATTGGTGGGTTTTTGGCGATCCGTCGAGAAGCTATAGGTCTGCTATTAAAGGTCTTTCAAAAGTGATTGTTACTTCACGCACAGCTAAATTTAGTAACTTTCAAATGTGGGGGACAACGGATTTGCCAGAAAGCGAAGTTATCGTAATTTCTATAAGCGAGTTTATGTTGATACCTGTACTTTCATCAAAAATGCACAGAATTTGGTGTTTAGCGACTGGCGGTACTTTGGAAGATAGACCTCGCTACAACAACAGCCTTTGTTTCGACCCTTTCCCCTTCCCATCCCCCACCGACATGCAAAAAACCACCTTGCGGGCTTTGGGCGAAGAACTTGATAAACACCGCAAGGATCGTCAAGCCAAACACCCCAAGCTGACCCTGACCAATATGTATAACGTGCTGGAAAAACTGCGCAGCGGGGACACAATCGAGGGCAAGGACAAAGAGATTTACCAACAGGGTCTAGTTGGTCTGCTAAAGGACATTCATGACCGGATTGATGCGGCGGTGGCCAAGGCTTACGGCTGGCCCAATGATCTGTCGGATGAAGAAACCCTGCAACGTCTTGTGGACCTGAACCATGAGCGCACCAAAGAAGAAGCACAAGGTAAAATTCGCTGGTTACGCCCCGAGTATCAAAACCCGTCCGGTAAAGACGCGACAGTCAAAGGCGAACAAGCCGAAATGGGATTGGGTGCAAAAGACACCACCGTCAAACCCGCATGGCCCAAAACCATGCCCGAACAGGTGGCCGCCGTGCGCGATGCGCTGGCCGAATTGGGCAAGGCAACCCCAGAACAGCTTGCCCGCACCTTTAAACGCGGCCGCGCGGCCAATGTAGCCCCTTTACTGGAAAGCATGGCGGTGATGGGGTCGGTATCAAAATCGGGCGACGAAACCTATCGCCCGATGCGGTGATTATGAGACTGCAAACTACCCGTGTGCATGTTTTTTCGGCTGAATAAACACGTATCTGTCCTTGGCACTTTGCAGTTGTTTGCGGGTTTTTTCAGGGTTTTGGATTACCTCATGCGACAAGTCGTTTGCAGTCTCTTGCAGGAATTTCGGCAACTCTTCCTGCGATTTCCCGTTTAGGGCAGCAAGGGTTATTATATTCCCCCGAATTTGACGGATCATCATGGAAATATGGTTTTCCTTATGCACCTCTTTCATCGGGTTTGGATCACACCCGCTACGCATTTCACACAATTCGTCATTCATTTCCGCGCATACCAATTCCCAAAGTAAATGATTGGGCCAACGGGCGCGGTTTGGGTCATTTGGATTGGGATCAGTATAACGCACCACTTCGCCCGCTTCACAGCACAGATCGCCAAAAAGATCATGTAATTGCGTCCATGTGCGGATCCCCCAGCGATCCTTTAGCAGGTCTTTGCCCGCCCTGAATTCCACGCGCCATACACGGCTGATTTCGGGATTGTCAGGGGCCAGTAAGGGCAAGCCCAGTCCGCGCAATGTATGGTTCCATATACCCCACCAATAGGCTTTTCCAGTGTGGATAATCTCTGCCCGTTTATCGTAAATAATAACCTGACGATTGCGAGTGCTTCCAATGGTGACAGATGTGGTGCGCCCGGATTTTCCATGTACGACTTTGGTCATTTCCTCAATAAAATCCCGTCGCCCTGTACTGGAGTGCATGACAAACCGTTCGGGGATCAATTTGAAATCAGGGGCCAGAACATCAATGCAAAAATCCACCCGCGATATGCTGACATCCTCTTCCCCAAAACGCACCCCAAGTTGGCCCAGCACCTGTTCCAGATGCAAACGGGCAGCGGCCAATCCGTAGTGCGCCAAGAAATATGAACCAAAGGAAACACGGATGCCCCATTTGTCCTTGGCATTCGGTTTCTTAAAAAACCAATGCGCCCCGTCCGGCCCGCCATTTGCGATAAAACGGTAGCCTTTGCCGCCATGGGATTTCAAGTGTAATTTGACTCCGTTGAATTCGGTCAAAACGTCGTGACGTTCCTTGTCTGCCCGTTCCTTTTCAACTTCTAAATATTCAAAGAAATCCAACGGTATGTTGGCTTGGATAGCAATAGCGAGGGTATCAAACCCTTTATGTAAGATAGTCATGGGGTTTTCCCTGTTGTTTGTATTTCCAGAGGGGGGTGCTACAATCACCCCCCTTTGGCTATTTGAGGTTTCATTCGGTGATGATTGACGCGAATATATGCCTCCGGCGGGGCAGCTTTTGTTTTGGGGCCGAATTGGGTTCATGTTAGTTGAATTACTTGGGTGCATTAGCTTGCCTCGCAATCCAGTTTTCTGCACGTTCGGCGCATTTAGCTACATTCAACAAATCGGCGTGCGAATAGCTTGTGGTGCTATGCCAGTGGCCTTCATCGTCTTTGTAAGAGCGGGCAATATCGACAGAATAAAAACCGTCGTTATCCCAGATGGTTGCAGTGATAAGTCCCAATCTAAACTTGTAGGCAGGTGTTTTAGTCATTTGAAATTCCTTTCCGGGTAAGTTGGCAGCAGACATGGAAAGGGCGCGAGTTCACGTGTAATCTCGCGCCCTATTTTGAACCTTTCGGCCCCAAAATCCTTTACGGTGCTGCCAAGCCCGCAAAGGCAAAACTGATTAGATAGTTGCTTGGCTGGTGTTGGACACGATCCGGTCTTCAACCCATTGAGTCAGATCAGAACGGCGATAACGTATAGAGCGGCTGGATACTTTTACAAACCGAGGCCCGCCTCCACGGTGCCGCCAATTCTGAAGGGCGCGAACCGAGTAGCACAGGATTGACGCAGCTTCGCGTTCGTCAACCAAGGCTTCGGGGTTGTTCTGTGATATTATTGCTGTCATTTGTTTTCCTCACGTTGGTTGGTGGTGTTGATGTGAGGTAAAGTTAGTCTGGCGTAATTATTAAAAATACTCTGCACGAATATAATTAATCCCCGCGCTTAAGTGCATTGATTAATTTAACAGTGATTACAAAGTGATAAGTGATAATTATTTTTGTAAGTATTATTCAAAAAAGGGGTGCGTTGATAATTTTTTAAAAATTACTATTTCTTTTCGGGTGCGCCGGATGCTTTCCAAGAGATTGGTACTGTTGCAGCCCAGACACGATCAAATTCTCGTTTTGATAACCCAGTAATTTCATTCAGTGCTTGGGTGCAGTAGTCAGATTTTTTACGCTCTTTGGGTTTGTATTTGTCAACCATACCTTCAAGCCATATCTTCAACCGCATCTCTGGGGTCAATTCAGCCTCATTGCTGGAAATGGATCCAAACCGAGTTAACCATTTATCCAAAGCTGCCTTCGGAATGAATGCAGGTTGGCGGCGTTGTTTGCCAGCATATTGTGATGGAACCCGCACCATTGAAAGCCCGTAGTAAATCCTGAAACCATCACACTTAGACCAGCTACGCATTTCTACAATGGATGAATTGCCCAAGTGTAAATCTAGGTCATGGTTATCAAAGGCGGTTCTAAGTTCATCTTCCACCCGTCTACGGCGGAAATACGCCTCATGGTCGTTTACCCAGTGATCGGTAACATGGGGTATGGCAGTCAGCTTTTCCTTAAGCGCACGTTCTTCTGTATGAAGCGGGTAAAGGGCATCAGATGCCATTTGAGTTTCTTCTTGTGATCCGCCTAGGTCAAGTATTGTTTGATATGGAATGGATTGGGCACTTAAATCTCGGATGCGTGCTATTATCTTCGCACGCTCATCTTTTGTTGCTTTTGGGTCATCCTTTCGTTGTGCAAATGCTTCTATGCCACGCCAAGAATCCCCAAACATGCGCCGCCCAGTTTGATCAAAAGCATGGAACAGGGAATATAGGGTTGTTAGGTCAAACTCGATCATGCACGTATACCATTACGGGATGGTCAAGATACCACCCAAGGGAACTTTCATATGTATACCTTTACGTTACATAGTGATGAAGTAAAAACAATAAGCCAACGCAAATAATCAACGCCCTAACCTTACGGTACGTATACGTAGGGCAGATGATGCAGACGTAGTGCCCCGAATAACACCCGCAAGCCTATTTGCAATCTGCCCGGCCGCACGTTGCACGGCATCGTCGGACAAGTGAGTATAGCGCAAAGTTGTGGACAGATTTTTGTGCCCCATTATCTCTTTCAGGGTAAAGGGATCAATTCCATTCATTACGGCAACTGAAGCATAGGTATGGCGCAGATCATGCAATCGCACATCTTCCAGCCCAGCCTTTGCCCTGATTTTACGCCACGGTTTTTGTAAATCGTTGTAATACCCGTTCGGATGGTCGCCAAGGATTACATAAGGGTTTCCTTCACGCCTAGGTAAGCTTTCCAGCACGTCACATGCCTCCAGGGGCAGGGGGATGCGCCGTCGCCCTGTTTTACTGTCTGGCAACTCCAAATGACGGGGCGTGACATATTCCCATTTAAGGGTTTGGATTTCCTTTAAACGACACCCTGTAAGCATTAGTAGATAAAATGCGGCGACCACATATTCCGAATATTCACCCGTTTCCAAACCGTTGAAAAGCACCTCGCCAAGTCGTGCCTGTTCTTCATCCTTCAAGTAACGCTTTTTTTCCTCTTCTCGGTATTTTTTGACCCGCATGGCGGGGTTTGTACCATAGGGGCGCAATCCCCAGTCTTCCGCGACATTGAACATTTTTGACAAGATAGCGACAGAACGGTTGGCACGATAAGGGGTTGCCCGCTTCAGATGATGATAATGTGCAATATCGGCTCTGGTGATTTCAGTAACCTTTATGGAACCAAGTATAGGGCAAATCGTTTTTCGAATGGTATTGGCATAGTCATATTGGGTTGTGGGTTTACAATGCAAAGCAACATAGTCCGTTAGGAACCGTTCACCCAATTGGGCAACTGTTGGGCTTCGCAATTTAGCCTTGCGTTCGGCGGAGGGGTCGCCGCCTCTCGCGACATCTGCTTGCACAAGTTTTGCCTCTTTGCGAGCTTCATCTGCCGTTAGAACGCCGTGTTGCCCAAGGTTCTTGCGCCGTGTCCGTCCAAAGCTACGATACTGGACCACATAAACCCTGCGCCCTGTGGGATAAATACGGATGCCAAACCCGCTCAATTCCTGATCCCAAATGATGCGTTCTTTGGGTTCGGGGGTAAGATTTTCCACCAGTCGTTTTGTTAACTTTGGCATAGCATATTATTTCCACACATCGTTTTCGTTCTAAATCCGGAAGCATATAGGAAGCACCATGCACCGAATTATAGCGTTGAAAATGATAGTAAGGCGTAGCATTCGTCAAGAATTATTGTTCATTATCAGTTATTTATGATCGGTAAGCGGCGTTTGGCGAAAACCAGAGAAATGCCCTTGAGGGCACTTTTAATCAGTAGGTCCCGGGTTCGGATCCCGGCCGGCTCACCAATAAAATAAATGCCTTAGGTGATATATTTGAAAAGGTGGAGAGAAATTAGTCTCTTAAATGTCGATCACTTTACGGCGGAAAATCGCCACGACTTTCAACAGCCACATTAAGATCAGATTCGTTTTAAACCTGTTTTGTGGATGCAGAAAACACTTTGCTTAGTGATCCATCTATCATCAGCTTAATGAACATCTCAATGATCTGGAGCATCGCATGAGCCGCCGTGGTAATTGCCATCGTTCTCGGGCATGTAATGCCCTGTCAGGCAACGGATATGTGCAAGGGGTCAGAAAATAACGCGCCGTTGACATAGGGAAAGGCGGCAAGGTCTTCATCAAGGCTGGTTTGGCGTTGATTTTCAGGCGTGTTCAGGATTTGAAACAGTTGTGCGATTAACAGGCCAGTGTCAGAACCATCGGGTTTGGTACGGGTTTCAAGGAAGTCCAGAAATATGTCGCGCGGCTCAAAAATACCTGTGTCATCGGCAAACAGGCAAAATACGATACGGGTCAAAAACACTTCCAGTTGGTGGCCAGTGTAGTTGTTGTTTTTCAGCGCATCATGCAGTTTACCCACCAGTTCGGCGGCCTCAATATTAACCGGGTCTTGATCACGGAAGGTGCGTTTTTCAACACCCATGATAAAGCCGGATTTTTCCAGCGGGGGCTTGGTCGGGTACAGTATTGCCCAAGTCGAACGGCTGACCTGCCTTGCAACACTCGATCAAATCCTGCTCGGCCTCTGACAGTGGTTTCAGAGTCTCTAAATCAACATCACTTTTAATCTTTGCCATAATAATCTGCCCCTTAATCCACCCACTATGCCCAGCCCGTACAAAGTAATCAACGCCCTTTCCCTGCCCGTGCGTTACAGCTATAGGGGCATCCATGACCCAGAACCCGCCATCCCTGCGCCCCGACCTAGCACCCCGCGTCAAAATCAACGAGCCATCACGCGACGGCCAGCCGAAAATCGGTATGGTATCGCTTGGCTGCCCGAAAGCTTTGGTAGACAGCGAACGCATCCTGACCCGATTGCGGGCCGAAGGCTATGCGATCAGTCCTGATTATGCAGGTGCCGATGCGGTGATTGTGAACACTTGCGGATTTCTGGACAGCGCCAAGGCTGAAAGTCTGGATGCTATTGGTGAGGCGTTGGCGGAAAACGGCAAGGTTATTGTCACCGGTTGTCTGGGGGCAGAACCCGATTATATCCGTGAACATCACCCACAAATTCTGGCGGTAACAGGCCCGCATCAATATGAACAAGTGCTGGATGCGGTGCATCAAGCTGTGCCACCCAGCCCTGATCCGTTCATTGATCTGTTGCCTACCACGGGTGTGTCGCTGACGCCGCGCCATTATAGCTACCTGAAAATATCCGAAGGCTGCAATCATAAATGCAAGTTTTGTATCATCCCCGATATGCGCGGACGATTGCAATCGCGCCCGGCACATGCGGTGATCCGTGAAGCTTCAAGGCTGGTTGCAGCTGGCGTGAAAGAACTGCTGGTGATCTCTCAGGATACCTCGGCCTATGGGTTGGATATCAAGCACGCTACTGACCGCGATCATCGTGCCCATATCGTTGATCTGGCCCGCGATCTTGGCACATTGGGTGCGTGGGTGCGGTTGCATTATGTTTATCCCTACCCTTTTGTGCGCGATCTGATCCCGCTGATGGCTGACCCTGACAGTGGTATTTTGCCCTACATGGACATCCCGTTTCAACACTCGCATCCTGACGTTTTGAAGCGGATGGCGCGGCCTGCTAAATCTGCCAATACTCTGGCCGAGATTGAAGCTTGGCGGGCGGTTTGCCCTGACATTACGCTGCGGTCTACTTTCATCGTGGGCTTCCCGGGTGAGACTGAGGCGGAGTTTCAGCATCTGTTAGATTGGATGGACGAAGCGCAACTGGATCGTATCGGGTGCTTTCAATATGAAAACGTCGCGGGGGCGCGTTCTAATGCGTTGCCGGGTCATGTAGCGGACGAGGTCAAACAAGACCGTTGGGATCGTTTCATGGAAAAAGCGCAGGCGATTTCGGCGGCTAAATTGGCGGCCAAGGTGGGGACACATCTGGATGTCATCGTGGATGAAATTGACGCGGATGGGGCGACTTGCCGGACACAGGCTGATGCGCCTGAGATTGATGGGAACCTGTTTATTGATGAAGGGTTTGAGGGGCTGAAAGTGGGGGATATTACCCGCGTTGAGGTGGACGAGGCCAGCGAGTATGATTTATGGGGTCGGCTGCTTTAAGGCCATGTTTCCGGTAGATGTCCCAGCGGGGACGCTACCTTAAGTATTTGATATTTTGATATATAGTGATAATTTATCCGACGTCATTATCTGTGATAACCGGTGCGGCGGAACCTCTATCATATAGGCTGTCGGCTGGTTTATACTGACGTAAATGGTCTTTTCTTATCTGCCCCTAGGGCGTAGACCTATCCACATGATGCGCATTTCATTGATCCTATTGTCTATATTGAGCACCTGTTTCAAAGATGAAACTGTGTCTGGCCAAACACAAGGTGTAGATATCTGGGTTCTGGATAAAATGAACGGAACGTCTATTGCCACACTTGTAACCATTGAATTCCCCAAAGAAGGCGAGGTTGCGGGCCAAGCCCCTTGCAACCGCTATTTTGGCAAACAAACCGTGCCGCTTCCCTGGTTTGAAATCAAAGAGATAGGGGCGACCAAAATGGCTTGCGACGATCTAAAGCTAGAGGTTCAGTATTTCAATGCGCTACAAGAAATGACCACAGCAGAACTTATACAAGATATGTTAATTTTGCGGTCAGATGACGGTAAGTCATTGGTGTTCGTAAATAAATAAGTGTTTCAAAACACACAAATAATAAAAGAAAATACGGGCGCAAATAAACACGAGCAAATGCATGACAAATATGGATGCTGTCAAAAATGATGTTTTAGTAGCGGCTTGGAACGCATCGGATGACCGTAAGGTCAGAAGCCTAATTAGACAAAGCCTTGGGTCATGCGAAGTTGATTTTCGCGGCTGTAAAATGAAGATTTTACCAGGCATTTCAGAATTTCAACTGTAAAATCTTCGCAATCATTAGTGCAGACGACAATATGATCAAACCCAAGTGCTTTATGATGCGCCACCCATTCCAAAAGATATGGGCCTTCGTTTTTCATAGTCGATAATAGTGAATACGTCTGAGTGTCTGCCATAAGATACAACCTATAGCCTGTTTAAATTGTGCCCGCTATTAGGCAGCAATAGCAAAGCTTTATTGCAAGTAAATTAGCGACATTTCCCCCAATACGCCTAACCTTTTGGTTTAGCGGAAGCTTTGTGTAACACTGTCAAAAATCGCGCACGTGCATCGGGTAGCGGGCGGTTACCTAATGCAGGTGCCAGACGGCGTTCCAGAAAATATCCTGTGGTTTTTAAGGCATTCAAAACTTCCACCGCTTCTTTTGTGGCAGTTTGTGCCCGCAAAAATCTGGGCAGCGGCAACATCCGATCAGCCCACTTAGCACCCGCTTGGCGGCTGACAGCGCGACCTGATTTTGGCGAGACATAGATCAGATCCTGTTGCACACCTGTTGCCGCACAGCTTTCTAAATCCAGCCCGTATCCCAATTCTTCCAAGACGGTATATTCCCACAAAGCATAATCTGATAGCCACGCCCCGCCTGCGGCCATTTGGTCAAACAGGTTAATCGTAACCGCATATAAGCGCGGCAAAGCCATGCGTTCAGGGAAAGAAAAATTGACCAAAGCACAGACCGAGCCCATCGCGGACAGGGCCAGACGGTTTGACAGGATTGTGGTGCGCGACTGGATCGGTTCAATGTTGTAGGTGCCCAGATGATCTTCCAGGCGTGCGCGCCATTCCACATCCACTTGTGTGCCCGGTTGCAAGATCGGGGCAAGTTTGCGCCCTGCCCCGCCGCGCACAAGACCCGCATGGCGGCCGTGGGTTTGGGTCAGTACATCCACAATCGTAGAATTTTCGCCGTGTTTACGAACTGAAATAATGGTGCCTGTATCTTGCCATTCCATGACGTGACGCTACCCGCTTAGGCCGTCTTCGTCTAGCAAATGCCGCCCATCACGACTTTCCACTTCGATCACCCAGATGTCAGGGTCAAAGGAACGTTGCTTTGTAAGGCTTGCATCCACATCACGCTCTGCCCCTTCTGCAAGCACTGCCCAAACGCGATTGCCGTCCAGGTCGTAGCTGCGGTGAAAGGCTTTGGCATTGCCATCCAGCGTGTTCAGTTTCACAATAACGGCCCCCGCAGTTGCATCACCTTTTTCGGTGATAAAGGCGGGTATATCAACCAGTTGCAGGCGGCGCAGGTAGGCGCGCACCCAAAAATCACTGGTCAGTCTGGGGGTCATTTTTTGGTGTCCGCAAAGTTCAAGCCCATTTCGGTGAAGCGTTCTGGCTCATTTTCCCATTTCGGGCGTACTTTGACCTGAATAAACAGATGCACTTCTGCCCCCACCAGGTTTTTCAACTCGGTGCGCGATGCAATGCTGACCGCTTTAATTGTTTGGCCCTTGGGCCCCAGTGTAATACCCTTGTGACGTTCGCGGATCACATAGACCATCTGATCAATACGCACGGAACCATCTTTTTTCTGTTCCCAACCAGTGGTTTCCACGGTTAGAAAATAGGGCAGTTCCTGGTGCAATCGCAGCATCAGTTTTTCGCGCGTGGTTTCAGCGGCAATCATGCGCATCGGCACATCGGCGATCTGATCTTCAGGGTATAACCATGGGCCTTTGGGCATATTTGCGGCCAAATATGTGCGCAGTTCCTTTATCCCGAAACCTTTTTCAGCAGAGACCATAAAGGTCTCTTCAAATTCGAACATTTCATTTATCTGCTGGGTCAGGGCCAACAGTTTTTCCGACTTGACCATATCAATTTTATTTATCAGCAAAACGATCTTTTGCTTGGGGCGCAAGCGTTTGCTTAAGCCCTCTAAAATCATCTCGACACCTTTGGTGACACCGCGATGTGCTTCGATCAACAACACCACAACATCACCGTCAGCCGCCCCTGACCAAGCGGCGGCAACCATGGCTTTATCCAGATTACGGCGGGTTTGGAACAGGCCAGGTGTATCGACGAAAATCAGCTGTGCATCGCCCTCTATCGCGATGCCGCGAATACGGGTGCGTGTGGTTTGTACCTTGTGGGTAACGATCGAGACCTTGGCGCCGACCATATAATTCATCAGTGTTGACTTGCCTGCATTCGGTTCACCGATCAGGGCTACATATCCGCATTTTTTATCGCTCATTGTTCTACCTGTTCCAGTAATTTCGCCGCTGCCATTTGCTGGGCTTGTCTTTTTGAAGGGGCGCAAGCGATGGCAGACACCCCGTTGGAAAGCTGTGCTTCGATTTCAAAGACCGGCGCATGGTCAGGGCCGGTGCGGCCGATTTCCACATATTTAGGCGGGGTCATCTTATGGCCTTGCGCCCATTCCTGCAAAGTTGTTTTCGGATCACGCGCATCATCTTTTGCCGCATTTATCCGCGCCGACCAAAGCCGCAAGATCAGTTCTTCCGCCGCTTCAAATCCTGCATCCAGATAGACGGCGGCAATGACCGCTTCCATCGCGTCGCCCAGGATGGCGGTTTTTTTGCGGCCCCCTGACAGCATTTCAGAGCGGCCCAACTTTAAAGCGGTGCCTAAATCAATCTGTACCGCAATGTCGGCACAAGCCTCTTTGCGCACTAATGCGTTAAAGCGCGGTGCCAACAACCCTTCGGCGGCTTCTTTGTCTTTTTCCAGCAAGGCTTGCGCGATCACCAATGCCAAAACCCGGTCGCCCAGAAATTCCAGCCGTTGGTTATCAGCACGGGTGGGCGAACTTAATGAAGAGTGTGTTGTAGCTTCAATCAGCAATTCGGGTCGCGTAAACTGGTAGCCCAAACGTGTGCAGAATTCTTTCAGTTCACTTGCGAGTTTCACTCAAGCCTCTTGAAAAAACGATCCGAGCGCCATGTCCAGAAATACAACATTCTGGCACCCGCAGATGAGAAAATCACACGATCAGCACGCCCTACCAGCAATTCGGCAGGAACAAATCCAACGCCGTGGCCAGCACCTTGGGCAAAACGGCTATCAACAGAATTGTCACGGTTATCACCCATAAAGAAATAGTTGCCTTCGGGAACAGTGTATTGGAAGGTGTTATCGCCTGAAGATTCTGTTATATTCAAAATAGCGTGTTTTACACCATTTGGAAGTGTTTCAATGAAGCGCTCTTTTTCACATCCCCCCCCCAAAGGAACCGGGCCATTGCTGCAACGCGGCGTTCTTTTCATCGGCCCTTGAGCTGCATATGTTTCGGTGAACACGCCGTCACGTTCCATAGGCACTTCTTTGCCATTCAAAAACAGCTGCCCATTTGTTACCTGGATCGTATCGCCCGGCAGGCCGATCAGGCGTTTAATGTAATCCACTTTAGACGTGGGGTGTTTGAAAACAATAATATCGCCGCGTTCCGGCTCACTGGCAAAAATACGCCCTGAAAACGGGCACATTGAAAAGGGACAGGAATATTTTGAATAGCCATAGGCCATTTTATTCACAAACATGAAATCCCCGATCAGAAGTGTGGATTTCATCGAGCCCGACGGGATCCAGAACGGCTGGAAAAACAGGGTTCTGATCACACCTGCAATCAGCAAAGCATAGACAATTGTCTTTATTGTTTCGCCAATACTGTCCGGGTTATTGTTTGCCATTATTCATATTCCTTAAACTTGATCGCTACATGGCGTGTGCTTGCACTTTAGTCAAGCGATGGGACGTGCTTCAATCACGACGAATGCCTGCGCCCAAGGGTGATCATCGGTCAAAGTTACGTGAACAAAGGCTTCATGGCCTTTGGGCGTCAGTTTTTTCAGGCGTTCTGCCGCCCATCCCGTCAGTTCCATTGTTGGCTGGCCCGT
This sequence comes from Amylibacter sp., assembly GCA_016764475.1. Taxonomy (GTDB): domain Bacteria; phylum Pseudomonadota; class Alphaproteobacteria; order Rhodobacterales; family Rhodobacteraceae; genus Amylibacter. The sequence continues at coordinate 6,105 of JAESRV010000110.1, read as the reverse complement.
GCGCATATTTTTCACCCCCATATCTTTCCAGGCAATCCCCATCGCCAGCCCTGTGCCCAGTGCTTTGGAACACGCTTCTTTCGCCGCCCAGCGTTTGGCATATGTGCCTGCTACATCTTTACGGCGTTCAGATTTTGCCTGTTCTATCTTGGTGAAAACACGGTTTTTGAAACGATCACCAAAACGATCAAGCGTACCTTGGATACGGTCGATATTTGCAAGATCGGTACCGATGCCGAGGATCATGGGTATAGGGCCGCTCTCACGCCCGTGCCTCATCCATCAGCGTACGCATTTTCACTATCGTATTTTCCAACCCGTCAAAAATCGCTTCACCGATCAGAAAATGCCCGATGTTCAGTTCCATCACTTCCGGAAATGCCGCGATAGGCTTGACCGTGTCATAAGTGATGCCGTGGCCCGCATGTATTTCCAGCCCCAGTTCGTGGGCAAAGGCAGACATTTCGCGCAAGCGTTCCAATTCGACATCGCTGACATCAAAGCGGCCTTCGGTGAAGGCATCGCAATAGGGCCCGACATGGAGTTCAATAATATCGGCACCAATGCGGTGGGCGGCTTCGATATGTTTCATTTCAGCGGCAATAAAGATCGATACACGGCACCCTGCATCGTGCAAAGGGGCGATGAAGTGGGCAAGTTTATTTTCTTCGCGTGCCACATTCAAACCGCCCTCGGTTGTACGTTCTTCGCGTTTTTCCGGCACAATACAAACCGCGTGGGGTTTGTGGCGCAGAGCAATTTTTTGCATCTCTTCGGTCGCGGCCATCTCAAAATTCAACGGTACGCTTAGCCCGTCCATCAGGGCCTCAATATCGGTATCTGTAATGTGGCGGCGATCTTCGCGCAAATGCGCGGTAATGCCATCAGCCCCAGCCTTTTCCGCCAGCAATGCAGCCCGTAGCGGATCAGGATAAGCCCCGCCGCGCGCATTGCGCACGGTGGCCACGTGATCAATGTTTACGCCAAGACGTAATTTGCTTTGATTATTTTCCATAGTATCACAACCCTTTAACAAATGAACTGGAACCGCCATATGCTTACGGCGTTTCTTGTTTTGCAAGTTTACGCGCACGGCGTTCTTTCAACCTTAGCCTACGGCGTTTTTGGTAACTGGCAATAAGAGGTTTGGAAAAAAAGTAAAAAATCGTGGCGGTGATGATGCCGGGGATGATGCCCCCGACAAAATAAGGTAAAAATACCTCATGGCCGAACTCTTTGACACCATCCCATGTGCTTGGCCCATAACCGAAAACGGATTTCACATTGGCCCAAGTTGCTGTGAAAGCGTGTTCAAACCCATCGCGTATTTTGGTCCAAGCGGTTTTTTCATGACCGCGCCCCAGGATGAGTGACCCCAGTTTATAGCTTATGGCGGCAATAAACGGGAAAGTGACAGGGTTACCGACAAACGTTCCCAATAATGCCGCGAAGACATTGCCGCGAAAAACCAATGCCAGAAACCATGCGGCAAAAAAGTGTAAGCCGAAAAGTGGTGTAAATGTTACGAACACGCCGCAGGCGATACCCATGGCAATTTTATGCGGGGTATCGGGTAAGCGTTTTAAACGGTGGCTAAGATAGTCTATGCCGCGCCGCCAACCTTTGCGGGGGTACATGAACTCGACAATCCATTTCCAGTACGTTTGTTTATCTCTGCGCTTGAAAACCACGCTTATTTTGCTCCATTTTCCTCATGCTGCAGAGGTGATTTTTGCCGTGTGCGTAAAACGCGCGCCACATCCGAATCAGCTTCTACAGCGGTCATTACATGATGTAGGTGTTCCACATCGCGCACCTGCATTTCAATCGTCATTCGATAGAAGTCAGGTTTTCTTTCGGTAAATTGTAAATCTGCAATATTGGCATTTTGCTCACCGATCAAGGTGCATATGCGCCCCAATACGCCTGCATCATTTGCCATGGTCACTTCAATGGTCACATTATTGGTTGGTTCATTGCGCCCTTGGGTCCAGCGCAAGTCGATCCAACGGTTTGTCTGGTCTTCATATTGCACCAGTTTTTCGCAATGGATGGTGTGGAATGTTACGCCTTTGCCCCTTGTGGCAATCCCGACAATGCGTTCCCCCGGCAAGGGTTGGCAGCATTGACCGGGTTGCGCATATTGGCCAGGGTCCAGGCCCACAATTTCGGCAATAGATTGATCTGCATGTGTTGCGTCTTTTGACAACAGTTCCGGATAAAGTGCGCCGACCAGATCAGAGCCTGTCATTTCAGCACTGCCTAAACGGGCCAGCAAAGCGTCTTTGTTTTTAAGGCCCAGTTTTTTGGCGGCTGTTGCCAAAGCCTTATCCGTCGATTTTTTACCGACATGTTCCAAAGCCACACGGGCAAGTTCTGTGCCAAGGCGGACATAGCCATCGCGGTGTTCTTCACGCAAAGCCCGCCGGATTGCAGATTTCGCCCGCCCGGTGACCGCAATATCAATCCAGCTGGATTGCGGGCGTTGGCCTTCGGCGGTGGTGATTTCAACAGACTGGCCATTGCGCAGGCGTGTCCAAAGCGGCACACGGCGGCCATCCACTTTTGCCCCAACACAAGCTGCCCCGATACGGGTGTGAATGGCATAGGCAAAATCTATTGGTGTGGCCCCGCGCGGCAGTTGGATGACTTCACCTTTGGGTGTGAAACAGAACACCTGATCTGCGAACATATCCAGTTTCACATGTTCCAGAAACTCTTCATGATCCTGATCGTCAGAATTGCCAAAACGTTCGGTAAGGGACGCGAGCCATGTAAACGGGTCAACCGCAAACGGGTTTTCAACCCGTTGACCATCTTTATAAGACCAGTGTGCGGCCACACCGGTTTCGGCCACTTCATGCATAAGGCGTGTGCGTATCTGAATTTCCACGCGCTTGCCATCACGCCCTGAAACCGTTGTGTGAACCGACCGGTACCCGTTTGATTTCGGCTGGCTTAAGTAATCTTTGAAGCGTCCCGGCACGGCTGTCCAACGGTGGTGAACAGCACCCAAGGTTCTATAAATATCTTCTTCATTAGCGGTGAGGATGCGAAAAGCATATATGTCGCTGAGCCGTGAAAAACCTTCGCCTTTTTCCTGCATTTTGCGCCAGACCGAATAGGGCTTTTTTTCGCGTCCGACCACTTCGGCTTCGATATTCGCTTTGATAAGAACATCCCGAATATCCTGGGTAATTTTAGGGATCACATCTTCGGTTTGACTGCGCAAAGTCAAAAAACGGCGCAGGATTGAACTGCGGCCTTCGGGGTTCAGCACCCGAAACGACAGATCTTCCAATTCATCACGCATCCACTGCATGCCCATGCGGCCTGCAAGTGGTGCGAAAATATCCATTGTTTCGCGGGCTTTTTGCAGCTGTTTTTCAGGGCGCATATGTTTAATTGTGCGCATGTTATGCAAACGGTCACCCAGTTTTACCAGAATCACCCGCACGTCTTTGGACATGGCCAACAGCAGCTTGCGCACATTTTCAGCCTGCTTAGCGTCATTTGAGGATAATTCCAGATTTGTCAGCTTGGTAACCCCGTCAACAAGCCGCGCCACATCTACCCCGAATTTCTGCGCCACTTGCCGGTAGGTTGCCTGAGTGTCTTCTATCACATCGTGCAAAAGGGCGGTGATAATCGTGGAATCGTCCAAGTTTTGCTGCGCCAGCAAAAGGGCTACTTCAATGGGATGGGTGAAATAGGGTTCGCCCGAATGACGGGTCTGGCCTGCGTGCATTTCTTTACCAAACTCATACGCTTGGGTGATAAGTTTGACATTGCTATTGGGATTATACGTGCGGACGTGATCTACAAGTTTCTCAACGGGGATCATAGTTTGGCTGGGCCTTATGCTAGGTGCCATGCCAAGGTTACCCTTGGCAACTTGTCCTTATTTCATTTCCTGGGCTTCCATCAAGGCGCGCAGCAGGTTTTCTTCTGACATATCGTCTTCGGCTTGATCTGGCTCTTCGCCCATCAACAACGCCATTTGATCTTCTTCCGGCTCATCCACTTCGATTTGTGTCTGGTGGCTTTCGATCGCCGCTTCCATCAGATAATCCGCAGTCATGGTTTCTTCAGCAATTTCACGAAGGGCCACAACAGGGTTTTTATCATTGTCGCGTGGCACAGTAAGTTCAGCACCTGCGGACAATTCGCGCGCACGGTGTGCAGCCAGTAAAACCAGATCAAACTGGTTATCAACTTTATCGACGCAATCTTCTACGGTGACACGTGCCATGGGGTAACTCCGAAAACGGTATGAATGAAACGGGTCTTTACGCCTTTTCCTTAATGATGGCAAGAGCGATTGATAGAGTTTTAGCCACTCGGCAACTGCACAATTTGTTTCAATTCATTGCTGTCAATTTGGGCGATGAACGTATCAATTTTTTCACTGGTTACTGGGTGCCGCCAATCAGGGGCCACAGCCCTTAACGGCACTAAAACAAAGCCCCTATCCTGTATACGCGGGTGGGGTAATATCAAGTCATCAGGCCATGTGGTTTTTTGCAATTCAAGTGGCATATCGCGCCATTTTTGATATATTTTTCGTGATGGTAAAATCTGCCCCTGATAATCCAGTAGATCAATATCAATGACGCGGGCGCCCCAACGTTTCTGACGCACACGCCCCAACTGGTTCTCGATGTCATGCAAAACTGTCATTAATTCCTTTGGGCACAAAGCCGTTTCAGCCTTGATAACCGAGTTCACATAATCCGGCCCGCTACCCGCAGGAAATGCAGGTGTTTTATAAAACGGGCTGGCTTTAAGGATTTTTAAGTACTTGTCCTGTAATAAATCGTAAGACGCCTTAATTACTTCGTGAGTCTGGTCAAAATGCTTGTTTTCATTCGTTCCAAGCGCCAAATACACTGTTTTTAGGTTAATTCTGTCATTTTCCTCTTGATGCATGTAATATATACCTTATGTTGCGTTGCTCAACCTTTAAGCACACGCAAATACTTTAGTTTATTGGTTGAATGAAACTACGAAATTCGTGTACCTCAGGCAGTTGCCCAAAAGCCAAATGCATTGCAAAGCACAAAGGATCAATCATACGAAGTTCAGGCTCTAGCCTTTTCGCCGCTTGATGAATCGCTGCCTCGCGCCCCTCTAAACAATTACTAAAATTACTAAAATTATTAATCATGTCCCACTACTCACTGTATAGCCACTTTACCAGCCACTTTATTATCAACCTTCATCAGCCCACGAATTAACGCGGCAACTGGTATAAAAAACTCGGCAGGAATTTCTTTTTCTACCATTGCAACTTTATAGAGTGCACGAGCCAATGGCTTATCTTCAAATACAGGAATGTTATTTTCCTCCGCAATTCCACGTATTTTGAGCGCAATTAAATCCTGCCCTTTTGCTAATACAATAGGTACATCATCAATTCCTTGCCTGTATCTTATGGCAATGGCAAAATGCGTCGGATTTGCAATAATCAATGTCGCTTTATCAACTTCTTTTATCATTCTTCTTCTAGATCTGCTTTGACCAAGCGAACGCGCCTTTTGTTTAAGAGCTGGATCACCCTCAGACTGCTTCATTTCATCCTTCACTTCTTGCTTGGTCATTTTTTGATCGTCAAACCAATCCTTTTTTATCCAAATATAATCGGCAATACCTAGGGTAATCATGGTCACCGCCAACCCAAAAACTAACTTTAAAAATAACGAATGAATGACAGCAGGAATTTGATTTTGATCGACCATAATGAGCGACAAAATATAATCTCTTTCAAAATACAAAACGCTAAATGCTATAAAACCTGCACCACCCATTTTTGTGAGCGATTTTGCAAATTCACGTACAGTTTGCTTACCAAACAAACGCTTTATGCCTTTCATTAAAGATATTTTTTCAAATTTCGGTGAAATTCGATTTAAGATTAAACGTGGCTGATTTTGCGACAGAGCAGACGCCAAACCAATTGCCATCAATGGAAACACAAGCGGCACTAATACCCAAAGCAACCGCCCTCTGATAATCGTGAATAAATTTTCAGCTTCTTCAGCTGAATCTAAAGGCCAATCATTTATGTTGGCAAAAAGAGCATTTAACAATGTTGTTAGATTAACA
>JAESRV010000109.1 GCA_016764475.1 Amylibacter sp. | reverse complement strand
ACCGATCACACGCTTGAGGAAGTTGGCCAACAATTCAGCGTGACCCGCGAACGGATCCGCCAGATTGAAGCCAAGGCTTTGCGGAAATTGAAGCATCCTTCACGGTCGCGGAAGTTACGGTCGTTCTTGGATCAGTAAGTAATGCAGGATCGTTACGTAGGAGATGTAGGGGATTTTGCTAAATATTCCCTTTTAAATCACTTAAGCAAGGGAATGCGCTTAGGTGTAGCTTGGTATTTATATCCAGACGAGGCCCACAACTCAGACGGAAAGCATATTTCTTATCTCTTGCAACCAAAAGAATGGAGACATCGCGACCCATTTGTTTTTGACAGTTTAAAAGAATTGCTGGACAACAAAGCTCGCTCGATTTCTGCTATAGAGCAGAGTGGCGTTTTGAATGCCGAACGTTTTTCCAGTTCCTGCCTTCAGTTTTCCAGCTCGTCCCCTAGAAATAGAAGTAAATGGCGATATGACTGGTTTGACAAGACATTGAATGATATTGATGATTGCAATATCGTATTCGCCGACCCTGACAACGGACTATGTGAAGATGATAAGTTCAAATATTGCAACGTCAAATCGTGGAAACGACTTCCAATTTCAGAAGCAAAGGCACTATCTGAGGGTCGTGTCGCTATTTTCTACCATCATAATTCAAGGCGCAAAGGCGGACATACCGAAGAAATTCAATTTTGGATGAACCGACTGTCAGCTTCTTGTGCAATTAGGTTCCGTGCATTTTCATCGCGTACTTTCTTCATTGTGAATGCTACAGAAGAATTATGCGGAAAAGCAGAAAATTGGAGCCAGAAATTTCATTCGAAAGCAGAGTTCATTCGCAGCAACCCGTAAGGTGTGTGGTTTCCACGCACCGCCCCAAAGCTACAAACCAAACGGTGCGTGCAAACCACACACCTTACATCCACCACACCTAGCTCCAACCATTACAAAATCCCGCTTCACCCCCCGATCAAATTGCTGAAAAAATGGCTACACTTTTTCCGGGAATGACCTATGATCGCATCGACGAATGGATAGGGCACCGGCGCACCGATTTATTCAGAGCTTTCTGCCTATGCGGCAGATCGAAAGATATAATGAAGACTAAACAAACTGGGAGATTACACATGAAAACTTTAAACATAACACTGGGGGCAACACTGGCAGCCATGAGCTTTGCCAGCATAGCAACAGCTGAAAGCTGGGACATGCCGATGGCCTATTCCGCCACCAATTTCCATTCGGAAATGGGCGTGGTTTTTGCCGACCGCGTACGTGATTACACAGGCGGCGACATTGATATCACTGTGCATCCGGGCGGCTCGTTATTCAAAGGCGGCGAAATTAAGCGCGCGGTACAAACTGGCCAAGTCCCTATTGGCGAGCGTTTCATGTCTGCACATGCCAATGAAGCCCCTCTTCTGGGCTGGGATAACCTGCCATTTGTGGCCACAACATATGCAGACAATGAACGTCTTTGGGCAGCTGCCAAAGACGGCGTAAACGCGCAACTGTCTGATCTGAACCTTGTCGCCCTTTATACCTGCCCATGGCCGGGTCAGGGTTTTTACTTCAACAAAGAAGTGACATCGTCAAAAGATACACAAGGCGTGAAATTCCGTTCATACAACACCGCCACCGCCACTTTTGCCGAAGGTTTGGGCATGGTGCCGGTACAGGTTGAAGCCGCTGAGCTGTCACAGGCGTTAGCCACAGGTGTGGCCGAAGCATTCATCTCATCGGGTTCAACAGGTTATGACCGTAAAGTTTGGGAACAGCTAAGCCATTACTACAAAGTAAACGCATGGTTGCCGCGCAACTATGTGATCGTGAATAAAGGTATTTGGGAAGGGCTAAGTGCCGATACCCAAGCTGCTGTTCAAAAAGCCGCCGATGAAACCGGGGCCGATTGTGCCGCCAAATCTGCAGAGCTGGCAAACTGGTACTTTGAACAACTGGAAGCCAACGGCATGTCAGTTGTAGATGCAGGCCCTGAATTTTTGGCCGAATTGCAAACCATCGGCAAAAAAATGACCGCAGACTGGTTGGCGGCAACCGGCGCTGAAGGCCAAGCCATACTGGATGCTTACAACGCTAACTAAGGCGTGATTTCAAGCGGCCCCGACCCTAAAAAGTCGGGGCCGTTTACTATGTTTGGGGGATTAAAATCTTGAGAGACTGGCAACCATTTATCGGCCTTCCTTTGTGGGTATGGCTTTTCGTAATGCCTACGCTAATAGCAGCGTTTTGTTTGGCACGCCCCCAAATCGCAGGGCGGATATTACGCCCTGTCTGGCGCAGGCTTGATCGGGTATACCTGTTTTCAGGCGTGTTGGCTTCATGTTGTATGGTGTTGATATTACTTATTATTGTCGCCCAAATGATCGCGCGTTGGTCTGGCATCACCTTTCCGGGTTCAACCGAATACGCAGGCTACGCCATGGCCGCAACTTCATTCTTTGCATTTGCCCATGCGCTGACACGCGGCGCACATATCCGGGTTTCCATCCTTTTGAACATGAACGCGTTTATGAAGTTTTGGCTGGATGCCTTTGCCATGCTGCTTGCCGCCATCATCGCCACTTATTTCGCCCGTTATGCGATTAAAACCAACATCATGTCGGAAATTCTGAACGACCGCACCCAGGGCCAAGATTTCAGCCCTGAATGGCTGTTAACCTTCTTTTCTATGTTCAATACCATCCCATCTGAATGGGGCCAACTTTGGGCAAACTCAGGCAGCGAATGGGTATATACCCCCATCTGGTTGCCACAACTGCCGATGTCAGCAGGCACAATATTATTGGCCATCGCAATCTGGGATCACCTGACACGTCTGTTGGTAAACCGAAAAAGCGACATCCAAGGGGAGACGGTAGAATGACCGAACTTTACGCAACCGCCATTTTCCTGTTTGTGCTTTTCGCCCTTCTGGGCAGCTCAATCTGGATCGGCCTGGCCTTAATGGGTGTGGCATGGGTCGGCATGGAATTGTTCACAGTACGCCCAGCGGGTGACGCCATGATCACCACAATTTGGACAGGGGCATCCAGTTGGACATTGACCGCCCTGCCCCTGTTCATCTGGATGGGCGAGATCCTGTATCGAACCCGATTATCCCAAGACATGTTTCGCGGCCTAGCCCCGTGGTTGCGGTTTTTACCGGGCGGGCTGTTGCACACCAACATCGTCGGTTGCACAATTTTTGCCGCCGTTTCAGGCTCATCCGCCGCCACACTGACCACGGTGGGTAAAATGTCGATCCCCGAGCTGCGCAAACGCGGCTACCCCGAACATATGATCATCGGCACATTGGCGGGTGCTGCCACCTTGGGCCTGATGATCCCGCCATCGCTGACATTGATCGTTTATGGCGTTTCCATCAACGAGTCGATTACCAAACTATTCATGGCAGGTATTTTCCCCGGCCTTGTTCTGGCAAGCCTTTTCACCACCTACATCATGATCTGGCATTTCTTTTCCAAAGGTGAACGCCCCGAGCCCGAACCACCGATGAGCTTTGGCAAAATGCTATCCGAAAGCCGTTTCCTGATCCCGGTTCTGATGCTGGTCACAATCGTCATCGGCTCAATGTATATGGGCTATGCCACCGCAACCGAGGCTGCCGCCGTAGGTGTATTGGGGTCACTGACACTGGCCGCCATACAAGGTTCTTTGAACTGGAACGCGTTTGCCGCATCCCTGATGGGGGCCACGCGCACCTCTGCGATGATCGCCCTTATCCTGATGGGCGCATCGTTTCTGTCACTTTCCATGGGCTTCACGGGTCTACCCCGCGCATTGGCCGCGTGGATTGACGGCATGAACCTGTCGCCCATCGTGTTGATCGCAGCCCTTACGGTTTTTTATGTGATCCTGGGCATGTTCCTGGACGGCATTTCATCCGTAGTTCTTACAATGGCCATCGTAGAACCGATGATCCGCCAAGCAGGCATTGACGTGATCTGGTTTGGCATATTCATCGTGGTCGTGGTGGAAATGGCGCAAGTTACACCGCCCATCGGGTTCAACCTGTTCGTGTTACAAGGCATGACCAAACACGAGATATCCTATATCTCAAAGGTTGCTTTACCCATGGTTGGATTGATGCTGTTGATGGTGGTAATTCTGGTGATTTGGCCTGAAATAGCGACTTGGCTACCTGAAAACATCAGATAAGGGTCATAGGGCTAGGGCGTAGACCTATAAAACCTGCACCACTGGCGGGCATTCACCACGCCCAAATCACACCAGTCTTTTTTTGTAAGAGCCGCGATCCATATCACAGATTTCAATACTGATGCTTTGCACTTTGGGGAACCGCGCATCAAGCGCATCACGCAGGGCAATGGATAGGCTTTCTTTTTGTGCGGCGGTGCGCCCCGACAAAAGCCGTACTGTGATATGAATAAAACTGGTTCGCCCGTCGCCTGCTAAAAAATCAGTGTAGGGCCGTAAACGCACCTTGATGTCTGCGGGCCCAATAAACCCACAGGCCTCACCGCACTGAAACGCAATTTGCATCGCATCATTTGTGTCTTTTTCCCCGTTCAGGGCATTCCCGTGTTCAATAATAAAATGTGGCATATTCCCATCCTCTTTACCCGAATGATTGGATCAAGCGGTGGGGCAATGTCAACCGAAGTTCAATCTACAAACTGAAACGTCCCCCGCCCGTTTTTTTTAGAGGCATAAAGTGCCTCATCAGCCGCTTGCAGATAGAAATCAATCGGTTTGGAATTTTTTGTGTGGCATTGAACAATGCCGATGCTAGCACCCACTTGGCATTTTCGCCCACCCCAAAGAACCGGCCGTTCAACTTTACTTATGATCCGTTTTGCAATGGCTTCAAGCGCATCTGTTTTTGGGATATCCTGCAATACCAGAACAAATTCATCCCCGCCCGTGCGCACCACAATATCCGTTGGCCGTGTTTCATTCAGCAACAGATTTGCCACCTCTTGTAAAACCTTATCACCTGCCGCATGTCCAAGCGTATCATTTACCGCTTTGAAATGATCCAGATCAATCAGGAAAACTGCAAAATCACAGGGTTTTCTGCGCCGACACATGCGCGTGATATAGCGATCCAGTGCCCGCCTGTTCGACAGGCCCGTCAACGGATCGGTATAGGCTTTTTCCTCGGCCTCCAACCGTTCGCCGTCCAGCCGGTCATTTAGGCTGCGCGACTCGTCCAAAAGGGCCGATTGCACTTCGATCATATACAGCATCTCTACCGTTGGGTCTGAAGGTGAGAAGTCTTTTACACTTAAATTCCAATAAGATACCGCATTTTTTAGCGAAGTTCCAAAAGCCAAGTTTAGTAAAATACCGGAGTTATCTGCCATAGGCACCGCCACCGATTTTAGGTCAAAGCGGTTATGTTTCTTCAACTGTACAGTCAAAGGCATACCGTAATGCCGCCCCAAATCCCGCTCTGACTCTATCCCTTTAGGGTAGCTGAATTGAAGGTAATCAAACAGATGTGCGCCGACAATATTACCTGTACCAAGCAATTTCATAAATGTAGGCCCTGCGTGCTGTACCCGTCCAGCCATATCCACCTGAACATGCATCGGCAACAGCGTATTCAGAACCGTATTGTCAAACATATCACCGCCCACACGGGCCGCAGGGAACGGTACAGGATTGCCCATCAGTGATGTACCAAAACAGGTGGCACTTGTTGAAGGCCGGTTTTGTCATGCAGCACAATTTTGAAAATATCTTCATCCACATGGCGCAAAACACTGCGCGTGTGGGTAATTGTCACCAGCGCATTATAATCGTCTGCCATAGCCCGCAAAAGCCCCAGCAATGTCGCCCCGAAACCGCGTTTTTGAAAGCGTGCGCGTAATGTGAAGTGGTGCGCGCCATGGGGCACCAGTTCCATCGTTGGAATATCCAGATCAGGCACCGCCAATTTGGCGCGCTCATAGACGAAATTCAGCGAATACAAAAATTCCACATAATTTCCGCCGCCGAATTTCAGCAATCGTCGCGCCGCCGTCAACGCCTGTTCCGACACAATATAAGTACCAAAATCTTCCAAAATATCATCACGTGAACGCTTTATCAGCCCGCCGAAACTGCTAAGCAAATCTTCGGTCGTCGCATCATCATAGCTCAACATAGACTCGAAATTATAAAACGGCAGTTTGGCCTGTTCGCAGGTTTCTTCCCACATATCCACGCCGTGAATATCGCGGATATAACATTGCAAACCCCGATTGATAATACCATGCATGAAACGGCCCTTCTTTCAGGTAAGATAGCCAGCGAAGTGTTAATAAATCGTTGGTGGGCTAGAGATTTAGTTTGGCACCCCCTGCCCAAGCCACCTCATGCACATTCCATACATGTTTTCTTGCCCTTTGGCCAAACCTTACCTATACGAACCCATATGTTAGATCACAGCTCAAATAGCCCCGTTTTGCCGCCCGAAATTGATCGTCGCCGCACATTTGCCATCATCAGCCACCCTGATGCGGGCAAGACCACGTTGACAGAAAAATTTCTGCTTTATGGTGGCGCCATTCAGATGGCCGGCCAAGTGCGTGCCAAAGGCGAAGCGCGGCGGACACGTTCAGACTTTATGCAGATGGAAAAAGATCGTGGCATATCCGTTTCCGCATCCGCCATGTCGTTTGAATATAAGGATTACTGGTTCAATTTGGTCGATACACCGGGCCACGCTGATTTTTCCGAAGATACCTACCGGACGTTGACGGCCGTGGACGCCGCCGTGATGGTTATTGACGGTGCCAAAGGTATTGAAAGCCAGACCCAAAAGCTGTTTGAGGTCTGCCGTATGCGCGACATGCCGATCCTGACGTTTTGTAATAAAATGGATCGCGAAAGCCGTGATACCTTTGAAATTATTGATGAAATACAAGAAAATCTGGCAATCGACGTGTCGCCAGCCAGCTGGCCCATCGGTGTGGGCCGTGATTTTATCGGCTGTTATGATATGCTAAACGACCGTCTTGAATTGATGGATCGTGCCGACCGTAATGTGATCTCTGAAAGCATACAGATCAACGGGTTGGACGACCCTAAACTGGCCGAACATGTACCTGCTGAGCTGCTTGAAAAGCTGCTGGAAGAGGTCGATATGGCCCGCGAACTGCTGCCCAAACTTGATCACCAAGCCATGCTGGACGGTACCCTGACACCGATCTGGTTTGGCTCTGCCATCAACAGTTTCGGGGTCAAGGAACTGATGGATGGCATCGCTGATTTTGGCCCCAAACCACGGGTGCGTCCTGCCGTCGAACGCGATATTTCACCTGACGAGAAAAAGGTCACAGGTTTTGTTTTCAAGGTGCAGGCCAACATGGACCCAAAGCACCGCGACCGCATCGCGTTTGTGCGCCTGTGTTCCGGTCATTTTAAACGCGGCATGAAACTGACCCATGTACGCACCAAAAAGCCTATGGCAATCGCCTCACCCATGTTGTTTCTGGCAAGCGACCGCGAGCTGACGGAAGAGGCTTGGGCGGGCGATATTATCGGCATTCCCAATCACGGGCAGTTGCGCATTGGTGACGCATTGACCGAGGGCGAAATGCTGCATTTTGCCGGCATCCCGTCTTTTGCGCCAGAATTGCTGCAATCGGTGCGTGTCACCGACCCTATGAAGTCAAAACATTTGGAAAAAGCCCTGAACCAGTTCGCTGAAGAAGGGGCGGCAAAGCTGTTCAAACCGATGATCGGTGCAGGTTGGATTGTGGGCGTTGTCGGCAGCCTGCAATTTGATGTGCTGGCGTCACGCATTGAACTGGAATACGGCATCCCGGTGCGGTTTGAACAAACCCAGTTCACCTCTGCCCGCTGGCTGTCTGGCCCTGACGAGAAAGTGGATGCGTTTATCAACAGTAACAAGGGGCACATGGCCACCGATCATGACGGTGATCCCGTTTATATGACGCGATTACAATGGGATATCGACCGTGTGGAACGGGATTTTCCTGAATTAAAGCTAACGGCTACGAAAGAGATTATGGTTTAGGGAAACCCCAGAAAAACCCGCCTGATTAAATAGCCCTTGAAACCGCTGAGGCAACAGAACTAGTAAACTAGTTTAGTAGTTTTAAGGCATAGAAGAATAGTAAAATCAATTTCTGGCAAAGGCTTCCCCTTTCCTCAAAAACTCAAGATACCCTTTTCCGTAATCACCGCATTCAGCGGAAAGTCGGTTTCTTCACGCGGCACCAGCAACACTTCCTGATCCGAATAGGCATATCCCACCGCCTGCACATCCTTTAACGCAGATATCTGTGCAAAAGACCGATCATAAAACCCGCCGCCATAGCCCATGCGGTAGCCATGCGCGTCAAACGCCAGCAAGGGGGTGATGACGATGTCGGGGATCAGTTTGATGCCGTTTTTCGGGATATAGGCCCCGAACGCGCCCTCAATCATTTCAGTGTCAGGTGTCCATTGGTGAAATTCCAGCGGCACGCCCGCCCCCACAATTACCGGCACGCAAACCTTGCGGCCACGCGCCACCATGCGTTTCATTGTCGGCAACGGCGACACTTCTGTTCTGATCGGCATGTAGGCGGAAATCACCAGATCGGCATCTTGTGCTTTCAGATATGCCGTCAGCTGCGCGTTGGCGGCTTTATCATGGCCCATTGCATGGGCGATTTTACGGGTGGCAAAGCCCGCTTTACGGCAGGCCTGTTTTAAATCTTGAATGTCCATAAGGCAGCATTAGCGGTTTCGGCCGCGCCAAACCAGCCAGAATACGATGATTTCAGGGGTAAAAGCGGCGGGCCCACATATGATTTGCATCAACGCAACCGTGTAGGTGTGTGTATCCCTGAGAGCCTAGTTAAACTAGGTGGGCACCGGGTATGTTAGGCCACGGCCAGTCACAGAGCCAGCTCCCTCAAAAATGATTATCGGCCACTGGAATAAAACCTATAGCACGAGAAGGGCAGAACCCGCCAATGCTTAAAATAGGGCCAATTGCGACGAAAAGCAAGGGATATCAAAAATTGTCTTTATTTTACTGCACGCGCTTGCATTGCCGCTGCACGAATTTCTTCGGCAATTTCATCAGCTTCATCAGGATCAAAATCCAACGGAATTTCCACGCTGCCTGCATCAATGAACAAACGTACCATGCCGTCTGTGGTTGGGCCGATCTGCAAATTGGCCTCGATATTTTTTTCAGAATTGATGCCCATGGCTGTTCTCCTAGAAAGAAAATAACCGCTAACAAGACTATTGCGGGAATTCAAGGCAGATATGCACTTGCAATCAGTGAAATTGGCAGTTAAATCACGGCGCAGTGCCGGCGTAGCTCAGTAGGTTAGAGCGCTTGATTGTGGATCAAGAGGCCCCCCGTTCAAGCCGGGGCGCTGGTACCACCTTTCCTCATATATTTTCTGTTTGATTAGAAGATGTTGCAAGGTGGCTATTCAGGGTGCTTATAGGCCTCATATTTTTGTTGTGTGGTGATATGGTCTGTTAAAAACTTGGCGTCATGCCAAACACCCCAGATAAACGGCGAGCCACGTCGTGACAGCCAAGGCAGGCCAAGGAAATAGACGCCCGGTTCTGAGGATACTCCGCGCTGGTGATCGGGCTTGCCGGTCTCGTCGAAAGCATCCACTTTCAGCCAGCTGTAATCAGCCGAAAACCCCGTGGCCCATATGACCGATTTGATCCCTGCCTCTTCCATATCAAGCTGAAGGATCGGATCGGTAATGCAGGCCGCATCTGCCACGGTATCGCGGGCAGTAGGTTCTTCGGGCAGGTCCAGCCCGTTGCGTTGAATATAAGCGTCGGCAGCATCCAGCAGCGACAGATAATTAGCATCACCCCCCGCAAGGTTTTTCACCAAGTCCTGTGCGAATGTCAGCACACCATTATCATAGGTTTCGGTGCGCCCAACCAGTATCATACCGTTTTGCGCAAGTTGGCGAAAATTTACCGTATTGCCGCCGCGTGCGCCGCTGACAGCGATGGTTACATGTTCACGACCCACCTCAAGGGCCGCATCATCCCACATGCCCAGCACACCCAGCCACCAAACAAAATCACGTTTGCGATAGCTGCGCGGTGGTCGGTCATGCGGGCCAGTTGATAGGTATACACGCCTTCCTGCACGCAGCAACTCATCGGCGATCTGCGCGCCCGATGAGCCCGCCCCAACCACCAGAACGGCCCCTTTGGGCAGTTGGTCGGGGTTTCGGTATTCACTGGAATGCATCTGTTTCACAGGTGCGGTTTCGGGGATAACCGGCGGGATAACCGGGTTCTGAAAAGGCCCGGTTGCGGCCACAATACTGCCCGCTTCAATCACCCCGTCCGAGGTTTTCACCCGAAAGCCGGCGCCACCTTCTAGCCGCTGCACATCTGTTACCTCAACCCCTGTGCGGATGGGGCTGTTGTTCATCTTTGCATATGCAACAAGGTAATCCGCAATATCTTCTTTAGGAATAAAGGCTTCGGGGTCAAAGCCCTTGAACTTCATACTTGGAAAACAGTCATGCCAAGCGGGGCCATTGGCAACCAAAGCGTCCCATCTTTGCGAACGCCAGCGTTCCGCTATCCGGTCGCGCTCCAGAACAAGATGAGACACGCCTGCCTTTGTCAAATGCTCACTCATGGCAAGCCCGGCTTGGCCCGCACCTACAATAAGGGTTTGCGTTTTTTCAATCGTCATTTTGCGAACCTTTCATAATATTCCAGGGTCAGGAATAGGTAAAAAAAACCTTAACCTGCAACCCCACGATCCCCTTTCAACCAATCCCTACTATCTTTTAAATCAAAACAGATCGAGATAAAGTCGACCACAAACAGCACAATCAGGTAGCTGCCGAATATTGAATTTACGGCAATCTCATACCCCGTCAATAGCAACAATGGCACCCAAAGAAGAACGTGTGACAGGGCCATAGCTTTGGAAAATCCGCGTTCTACAAACATCAGCACCGCATTGGGCACCATGCCCCCAATGGCCAGCACGGGGATCAGCCAACAACAGGGTTCGGTGATCAACACAATGGTAGCCATATTTACAGGCACAAGGATCATCCCCACCCATATCTGTACCCATAAAGGCATAGATCGAAAGCTGCGCCATATATCCAGTAAAGCCAGTCTCATCTGTAATCCCCCAGTAATTCCCTGGATTTTAGGCCAAAATACGTCAATGGGAAGCAAAATTTTGCGTAAATACATCATATTCCAGCCAAAAACCCCCCGTAATGTTGACTTCTTAAACAATTCCGATAAACGGTTTCGCATATGAACGACAGCACTTCGGCTGTCAGGCCGCGATTGAACACTGCGGCATCAACTAACGCCGCTAACAACGCGAGATATATGATAAAATTTACCGATCTGGGTCTTAACCCCAAAGTTCTAAAAGCCGTACAAGACGTCGGCTATGAAACACCTACACCTATTCAGGCACAAGCCATTCCGTTTGCTTTGCAAGGCCGTGATGTTTTGGGCATTGCCCAAACCGGCACAGGCAAAACCGCAAGCTTTACATTGCCAATGGTACACAAACTGGCACGCGGTCGCGCACGCGCACGGATGCCACGCTCACTGGTGTTATGCCCGACACGCGAACTGGCCGCGCAAGTAGCCGAAAACTTTGAGCTGTATGCGAAATACTGCAAACTGGACATGGCCCTGTTGATCGGCGGCGTATCCTTCAAAGATCAGGACCGGCTGATTGACCGTGGTGTCGATGTCTTAATCGCCACCCCTGGCCGTTTACTGGATCATTTTGAACGCGGCAAACTGCTGCTGACCGGCATTGAAATAATGGTGGTGGATGAAGCTGACCGGATGCTGGATATGGGGTTTATCCCCGATATTGAACGCATTTTCAAACTGACACCTTTCACCCGCCAAACCCTGTTCTTCTCGGCCACAATGGCCCCTGAGATCACGCGAATTACACAAGAGTTTCTATCGAACCCTGAGCGTGTGGAAGTGGCGCGTCAAGCAACCGCTTCCGAGACTATTGAGCAGAAAGTCGTGTGTTTCAAAGCCCCTAACCGTAAGGTAGAAGCCAAGGCAAAACGCGATATGCTGCGCAAGATCATTGCGCAGGAAGGCGATACACTGACCAATGCGATCATCTTTTGTAACCGCAAGGTTGATGTGGATATCGTGTTGAAATCCATGAAAAAATATGGGCATTCCGCAGGGGCTATCCACGGCGATCTGGATCAACGCTACCGCATGGAAGTGCTGGCCGGATTCAAGAACAATGACATCACATTGCTGGTGGCCTCTGACGTGGCCGCACGTGGTTTGGACATCCCGAATGTAAGCCATATTTTCAATTATGATGTGCCTACTCATCCCGAGGATTACATCCACCGTATTGGCCGCACCGGCCGCGCGGGGCGTTCTGGCAAAGCCTTTACACTGTGTTTGCCGCATGAAGAAAAATATCTGGATCAGATCGAAAATCTGCTGAAAGGCCCAATTCCACGGGCTGAAATAGGTGCGCCTGAAACACAAAGCCGGCCTTCCCGGCCTAAAAAACAGGATAAGCCGAAAACTGAGGCAAAACCTGTGGTGAAACAAGACAGCAAACCAAATGCAGAACCGGATAAAAAGCCTGAACCAAAAGAACGCAACCAACGCCCACAAAAGGGTGGTGGGCGCCGTCAAGGCAACCAAAACCGTGTTGTCGGCCTGGGCGATCATATGCCTGCATTTATGCTACGCGATATACGCACAACTGCGGCACCCAAAACAGAAGAACCTGTTGTGGATGACGCTAAATCTAATGATGAGAGTGCAGCTTAGGGCCTACGCCCTAAGCTTTTAATCAGCGATCAGCCTGTTGATCATGACTTGTGACACAGGTTTTTTGCCCACTGCATCCTTACAGATGCGGCTAACAATACGGGTAACAAGGCGTTCAAGCTCATCGTCTGAATTCAACAACTTACGCTTGGCTTTCAGCAATTCCCGCTCAACAGCCTCTTCGATCATATCGTTCAGACCCGCCTGCATTGCTTTTGTATCAGGCAAGCCTTTAGCGTCAGCCCATACCCCGACAACATCACCCTCTTCGATGATCACTGACAGGGCCACAAGCCCGCGTGTGGCCATGCGGATACGTTCCAGCACCACGCCGTCAAAGGCACCGATCAATTGGTTGCCATCCAGATAAAGCCGTGCCGTTTCAATATGTTCCATCACCTTGGGCTTCTTACCCGTCAGGTCAATCATCGCGCCATTGGGCGCAATAATGCTGGCGATGCCTTTACTTTGTGCAAGCTCCATATGCTCGCGCAGATGACGGTGTTCGCCGTGCATCGGGATCAGCATTTCGGGTTTGAAAATGTCGTGCATTTCTTCCAGATCGGGGCGGTTGGCGTGGCCTGATACGTGATATAGGCCAGAGCTGTCATCAATGACTTTCACGCCCATTTCTGAAAAACTGTTCACAATGCGGCCCACGGGTACTTCATTGCCGGGGATGGTTTTGGATGAAAATAAGAACGTATCGCCCTGTTTCATCGTCAGCCCCAAATATTTACCACGTGCCAACTGGCCAGAGGCAGCGCGAGTTTCGCCTTGTGATCCAGTCACGATCAGCATCAGATTTTCACGCGGCACACTTTGGGCGTCTTCCAACTCGATCGTCGGTGGAAAATCTTTCAACACGCCTGTTGTCTGCGCATAATTCATCATTTTTTGCATAGAGCGGCCCAACACACAAACCAAACGGCCTGCGTCTACACCCGCTTGTGCCAGTGTTTTCAGACGTGCCACGTTGGACGCGAATGTTGTGGCAACCATCATGCCGGATGCGTCGGCGATCAATTTGGTGATGTTTGCGTTCAAAGTAGACTCGGAACGACCCGCTTCAGGTGAAAATACGTTCGTGCTGTCACAAACCAAAGCTTTGATACCGCCCTGTGCAACCTCTGCAAATAATGCGGGATCATAGGCATCACCCACGATAGGGTGTTTATCCAATTTGAAATCACCGGTGTGCACCACGCGCCCTGCGGGGCTGTCGATGATCAGGCCGGCGGCCTCGGGTATCGAGTGGGCCAAAGGTAGATAGCTGACTTTGAAAGGGCCGGCTTCGATTTGGGCGGGATACGCATCCACCACGTTCACCAACCACGGGTCTTGGCCGCGATCTTCCATTTTTGCCCGCGCCACGGCGGCAGTGAAAGGTCGTGCATAGATTGGCACGGCTAGTTTAGGATATAGCAGGCCCAAAGCCCCGATATGATCTTCATGGGCGTGGGTGATGAAAATCGCGTCAAGCCGATCAATGCGGGCCTCGATATAGGCGGGGTCGGCCATGATCAGATCAACACCGGGGGTGCCGTCCATTGCAGGGAAAGTTACGCCCAGATCGACCATGATGAAACGTTCTTTGCCTGCGGGGCCGTAGCCGTACAGATACATATTCATGCCGATTTCACCGGCACCCCCTAAGGGCAGGAAGATCAATTTATTTTGCTTACTCATTAAGTGCTCCGATTATGGGCTTCGATCAACACAAGCCCATGCAAGGTCAGATCATTGTCTATGGTTTCAAACAGGTCTGTGCCGCGTTCAAACAGGGTTGCCAAGCCGCCAGTGCCAATGACTTTCATAGGTGTGCCATGTTCGTCACGTATTCGCGCACAAATACCTTCAATCAGACCAATATAGCCCCAAAATACGCCAGATTGCATACAGGCCACGGTATTGGTACCGATGATTTTGTCGGGTTGGCTGACATCAATATGCGGTAAAGCGGCCGCCGCTTCGTGCAGGGCCTTGATCGACAGGTTTACACCGGGTGCAATCACCCCGCCGATATAGGCACCATCATGGTCGACCACGTCAAACGTGGTGGCGGTGCCGAAATCCACGATGATCAGATTGCCGCCATAACGGTCATAAGCCCCAACCGTATTGACCAGACGGTCGGCCCCCACATGGGTGCCTTCGTCAACGCGTACATCCACGCCCAATTCGCATTCGGGCTTGCCCACGACCAGCGGGCGGCAGTTGAAGTAGCGGTCTGACAGGACACGCAGGTTAAAAACGACTTGCGGCACTACGGACGAGATGATCACGCGGTCTACTGTAACATCCAGCCCTTGCAGTTTGATCAGGTTCATCAGCCAGACATAATATTCATCTGCCGTGCGTTGGTGTACGGTTTCACAACGCCAGTCGGACAGAAATTTATTGCCGTCATGCACTGCGAAAACTGTATTTGTATTGCCGACATCTATCGTTAGCAGCATGGGGTTACCCTTCACCAAAGAATATTTCAGCCGCAGTGATCTGGCGCGGCCCTTGGCGCGTGTGTAATACAAGTGCGCCTGTTTCGTCCACTGTTTCAAAGCGGCCTATGATTTCTTGCGTGACGGTACGCGCGGTAATCTGTTCGCCCAGCTTTACTGCGTGTTTCAACCAATCGCGGCGGATGGCGGCAAAACCACCTTGTTGGAATTGCATTTGGCGCGTCTCATATGCCGCTGCCAGCGCTTCAAGGAAAGTCTCGGCGGACACTTGCAGCCCGGCATCCCCCGCAAGGGATTTCGGTGGTGTAGCTGTAGCTTCCAAGGCGGTGACACTTGGGGCATGGGCCAGATTAACCCCGATCCCGATGCACAGATGGCTTGGGCCTGTACCCATGGTTTCCAGCAAGATGCCCGCGACCTTGCCACCCTTAAGCAGCACATCATTGGGCCATTTCAGGGCAAAATCATCCGCTTTGCCACCCACCGCAAGAAAGGCATCGCGCAAGGCAAGGGCTGCGGTAAAGCTTTGCAAAGCGGCTTGGTTCAGTGGCATGGTCAAAGGCTGTAGAAGTGTCGCGGCAAAGTTGCCGTGTTGCGTTGACCACACCCGCCCCCGCCGGCCAATACCTGCGGTTTGCGCGTGGGCCAAAATCCAGCAAGGCCCGGGGGCAGTTTCTAACCGCCGTCGGGCCTCAAGATTTGTACTGTCGATGGTGTCATAGACAACCCGATCATAGCCATCAGGCCAAGTGGCCATTATTTCAGCAGCGCTTCTGCCGCAATAGCCGCATAGCCTTCAATGCCGAACAGGTTGATCACACCAAACAGCATGACAGCCGCCGCACCCATCAGGGCGACATAGTGCAGGGCGGGCATTTTGCCTGTCATCGGTTCAACTTCRTCACCGAAATACATGTAGTAGATGATGCGCAGATAATARAACGCGCCRATCACAGAGGCGATAACGCCTGCAAGTGCCAGCCATGCCATATCCGCGTCAACRGCYGCTTTCARCACGTARAACTTACCAAAGAAACCAACCAGCGGCGGGATGCCTGCAAGCGAGAACATCARRATKGCAAGGGCRGCCGCACGYGCSGGTTCAACSCGGGAATACTGGCCMARGSYYTTAATGTCMGTGATCGCATTACCGTCACGTTCCATGTTCARGATAAAGGCGAAAGTGCCGATATTCATCACCACATAGATCGTCATATARATCAGCAGGGCTTGCACGNNTGCTTCGGTTCCAGCCGCCAAGCCCATCAGGGCAAAGCCCATATGCGCAATGGATGAATAAGCCATCAGACGTTTGATATTGGTTTGGCCGATGGCCGCAATGGCGCCCAAGAACATTGAGCCCACGGATAGCAATGCAATGATTTGCGTCCAATCCGCTTGGGCATTGGGGAATGCATCATGCAGGACACGGGCAAACAGGCTGATAGCGGCCACTTTCGGGGCGGTTGCAAAGAACGCGGTCACAGGTGTGGGTGAGCCTTCATATACGTCCGGTGTCCACATGTGAAACGGAACGGCAGAGACTTTGAACGCCAGACCCGAACATAAGAACACAAGACCAAAGATCATGCCAAGGCCCAGACCCTCATCCGTGATTGTGGATGCGATACCGCTGAATGTAGTGGTGCCCGAAAAGCCGTAAATCAGTGAGGCACCATATAGCAATATGCCAGAAGACAAAGCACCTAGTACGAAGTATTTCAAACCCGCTTCGGTTGATTTCAAGCTGTCACGGCGGAATGCGGCAACCACATAAAGTGCCAGCGATTGCAGTTCCAGCCCCATATATAGCGACATCAGGTCACCTGCGGAAACCATCATCATCATGCCCAGTGTCGCCAGCGCAATCAGGATCGGGTATTCAAACTTCAGCAGGTTGTTCTTTTGCAGATAATCCTTGCTCAGCAAGATAATAGTCGCACTTGCCAGCAGCATCAGCACCTTGGCGTAACGCGAGAAGCCATCGTCGATAAACGCACCATTAAAGGCGGTATGTGCGCCCGCAGGGGCCATAGCGATCATTGCGGCCAGAACCACCATCACGATGGCGGTCATCCAGAACACCGCATTGGCGCGTTTGTCTTTACCGAAGTAAACCGAGAACATCAGGGCGGCCATCGAGAAGACCGCCAAAATCAGCTCAGGCAGAACCGTATTTAGATCAGTGCCAATCATCATTTCAACAAACCTCTAGTTTAGCGCCAGCGCGGCTTCAGCAGCCGCCTGTGCAGATGTTACATTTTCAAGTAGTGCATCAACCGATGGGCCGATGATGTCTAGAACCAATGCGGGGTAGACACCCAGCAATATGGTCATGATCACCAAAGGTACGATCATCAGGTATTCGCGGGTATCCATATCCGTGATGGTCTTCAGGCTTTCCTTGATCAGGTCGCCAAACACCACGCGGCGGTATAGCCAAAGTGCGTAGGCCGCCGACAGGATCACACCTGATGTGGCCCCAAAGGCGATCCATGTGTTGGCTTTAAAGGCCCCCACTAAAGTCAGAAACTCACCAACAAAACCAGATGTGCCCGGCAGGCCGACATTGGCCATGGTGAAGAACATAAAGATCAGCGCATAGGTAGGCATACGGATGACAAGGCCACCGTAGGCGTCAATTTCGCGGGTGTGCATACGCTCATAGATCACGCCAACCGCCAAGAACAACGCACCAGCAATAAACCCGTGTGAGATCATTTGGTAAATCGCCCCATCAAGCCCCTGCTTGTTCAGTGCAAATATCCCCATTGTGACGAACCCCATGTGGGCGACGGATGAATAAGCAATCAGCTTTTTCATGTCTTTTTGCACAAGGGCCACCAATGATGTGTAGATAATCGCGATTACAGATAGCGTCATCACAAATGTTGCCATCACTTCAGTCCCCACGGGGAACATCGGTAGGCTGAAGCGCAAGAAACCATAACCGCCCATTTTCAACAGAATAGACGCAAGCACCACAGAACCCGCTGTTGGGGCCTGCACGTGCGCATCAGGCAACCAGGTGTGTACCGGCCACATGGGTAATTTGACGGCTAAGCTGGCAAAGAAGGCCAGAAACAGCAGGGTTTGCAAACCGCCCGTGACGCTAATACCCAGCACAGACATCGTGGCATAGCTGAACTCGTGGTTCAGAAGTGTTGGAATATCAGTGGTTCCCGCTTCCATCCACATCACAATCATTGCAACCAGCATCAGGACAGAACCCAGCAGGGTATAAAGGAAGAATTTGAAGGATGCATAGACCCGGTCTTTGCCGCCCCAGATACCCACAATCAGGAACATCGGGATCAGCCCCGCTTCGAACACCACATAGAACAGCACCAGATCAAGTGAACAGAACACTGCGATCATCATGCTTTCCAAGATCAGGAACAGCACCATATACTCTTTGACGCGGGTAGTAACCGTCCAACAGGCCCCGATCACAATCGGCATCAAGAAGGTGGTCAGCATCACGAATAGAACACTGATCCCATCGACACCAACCTTATAGGTCAAGCCTGCAATCCATTTACGTTCTTCAACCAGTTGGAAGCCTGTATTGCTAGGATCAAACTCGGAATAAATTGCCACCGCAGAGATTACGAAAGTGGCCATCGTTGTCACCAATGCCAATATCTTGGCATTGCGTTGGGCATAGTCATCATTGCCGCGCAGGAACACCACCAGAATGGCGGCCCCCAGCATCGGCAGGAAGGTGATTATTGACAGAAGATTTTCCATTAGTGTGCGCTCCCGCCGATGGTCATCCATGTGATGATGGCAACCAATCCGATAAATATCGCAAATGCGTAGTGATAGACGTAGCCTGATTGGGCACGGCCCGCCAGACGGGTGATCCAGGGGATGACCCCCATTGCTATCCCGTTGATAGTGCCGTCAATAACCTTGCCGTCGCCTTGTTTCCAAAGGAATGTGCCAAGTGCTTTCATTGGGCGCACGAAGATCACATCATACAGCTCGTCAAAATACCATTTGTTCAACAGGAACAGGTAAAGCCCGCGTTGCTGTTTGGCCAAAGCCGCAGGGGCCTCTGGTTTCCAGATATACATGATCCAAGCCAGCGCAAAACCCAGCACCATTGCCACGAAAGGTGCATTTTTCACCCACTCGGCCACCGCATGGGCTTTGTGAATAACCTCGTTGGTTTCCGGGTTTTCATATATAGATGCACCAAACCATTCCTGATAATTATGGCCAAAGAAATCACCGTGCCAGACCATACCTGCAAACACCGCACCCACAGCCAGTATCCCCAGCGGGATCAGCATTGTCAGCGGGCTTTCATGGGCATGTTCGTGGGTATGCTTGTCACCACGCGCCTTACCGTAGAAAGTCATAAAGATCAGGCGCCATGAATAGAAACTTGTCATCGCAGCCGCGATCACCAGCATCCAGAATGCGTAGCGTGCTACACCTTCACCGCCGGCAAAGGCACTTTCGATAATTGCGTCTTTTGACAGGAACCCGGCAAAACCGATAGGCGTGTCACCCAAGGCGAATATCGTGGCGGGGATACCGACACCTGTGATCGCCAATGTGCCGATCATCATCGCAGCAAAAGTATAAGGAATTTTCTTGCGCAGATTACCGTAGTTGCGCATGTCCTGTTCGTGGTGCATCGCAGTGATCACCGAACCCGAGCCCAAGAACAACAACGCTTTAAAGAATGCGTGTGTGAACAGATGGAACATCGCCACACCGTATGCGCCCACACCTGCGGCCACAAACATGTAACCCAGTTGCGAACAGGTTGAATAGGCAATCACCCGTTTGATGTCGTTTTGTACAAGACCAATCGTGGCCGCAAAGAACGCCGTGGTGGCCCCGATGAAGACGATGAAGTTCGGGGTGAACTCGGCATATTCCAAAAGCGGGCTTAGGCGGCAAACCATGAACACGCCAGCGGTAACCATAGTGGCCGCGTGGATCAGGGCAGACACAGGTGTTGGCCCTTCCATCGCGTCAGGCAACCAAGTGTGCAAGAACAGTTGTGCTGATTTACCCATTGCACCGATGAACAGTAGCATGGTGATCACTTCCAGCGCATTCATATCCCAGCTCAGAAACCGGAATGTCTGCTGTGACAGGCTTTCCGCATTTTGCGGGTCAAGCACCTCTGAAAAGTTAATGCTGTCGGTCAGGTAAAACAACCCGAAGATACCCAAAGCAAAACCGAAATCACCAACACGGTTGACGATAAACGCTTTCATCGCCGCCGCCCCTGCGGACGGTTTGCGGTAATAAAAACCGATCAACAGGTATGAGGCCACGCCCACACCTTCCCAGCCAAAGAACATTTGCAGCAGGTTGTCGGATGTCACCAGCATCAGCATGGCGAAGGTGAAGAATGAAAGGAATGCAAAGAAACGCGGCTTATAGCTTTCGCCTTCTTTCCACTGCGGGTCTTTATCCATGTAACCCCATGAATACAGGTGAACAACGGCGGAAACCGTGTTGATCACAACCAGCATCACCGCCGTTAAGCGGTCAAGGCGGATCGCCCAGTCAGACGATAATGTGCCGCTTTCAACCCAGCGGAACAAGGTAATCACCTCGGTGTCGCCATTAAAGGACACAAAGATCACCCATGACAGGATTGCCGACAGGAACAACATCCCTGTGGATACTGTCAGGGCCGCTTTTTCACCTATAAACTTGTGACCAAAGCCGCATATCAGAGAGCCCACAAGTGGCGCGAATAAAAGGATCGTTTCCATATACCCGTTAACCTTTCATCACATTCACATCTTCCACCGCGATCGTGCCACGGTTACGGAAGAAACATACTAAAATAGCCAACCCGATGGCCGCTTCAGCAGCCGCCACAGTCAGCACAAACAGGGTAAATATCTGCCCGACAAGATCGTTTAAGTGGGTTGAGAAAGCCACAAAATTGATATTAACCGCCAACAACATCAGCTCGATCGACATCAGGATGATGATCACGTTTTTACGGTTCACGAAGATACCGAAAATACCGATGGTAAACAGCACCGCTGCCAGTGCTAAGTAGTGTTCAAGTGTAATCATAACCCCTGCCCCGATTTAACGTCTTTCAATTCCATTGCATCCTTCGGATTACGCAAAATCTGATCCGCAATCACTTGGCGTTTCACATCCTTGCGATGGCGCAGTGTCAGCACAATCGCCCCGATCATCGCCACCAGCAAAATCATGCCAGAGGCTTGGAACATATAGATGTAATCCGTATAAATCAGTTTGCCCAAGGCGATGGTGTTATGGGTTTCAGCCATATCAGGTGTCACTGCGGCCCGCAGGCTTAGCGCGTCTTCGGCAAACGTCCAATGCCCGAAAATCAAACCCAATTCCATCAGCAATATAGCACCGATCAGCAGACCAAGCGGCAGGTATTTTGAGACACCTGAGCGCAGCTCTACAAAGTCCACATCCAGCATCATCACTACAAACAGGAACAGCACGGCCACAGCACCCACATAGACAATCGCCAACAACATGGCGACATATTCGGCCCCCATCAGCACGAACAGGCCTGCGGCACTAAAGAATGTCAGGATCAACCACAGTACCGAATGGACCGGGTTGCGTGAAAGCACCACCAACAGGCCAGAGGCCACTGCGGTGAATGCAAACAGATAAAAAGCGATGACTGTAAAGTCCATCTGTCTTTGCCTTTCCTTGCCGCTTTCGCGGTATCATCCCCAGACGTGTTCGGGGGATCTCGTTTCAATCCATGCGATCCCCCGAAACAAGTCAGGGGATGGCGTTATCTCTTACCTATAAGGCGCATCAAGTTCCAGGTTGCGGGCAATTTCCGCTTCCCAGCGGTCGCCGTTCGCCAGTAATTTATCTTTGTCATAGAACAACTCTTCACGGGTTTCCGTGGCGTATTCAAAGTTCGGGCCTTCTACGATGGCATCCACAGGGCAGGCTTCTTGGCAGAAACCGCAGTAGATGCATTTGGTCATATCAATGTCATAGCGCGTGGTGCGACGGCTGCCGTCATCACGCGGTTCGGCATCAATGGTGATGGCTTGTGCCGGGCAAATCGCTTCACACAGTTTGCAGGCAATGCAGCGTTCTTCACCGTTTGCATAACGGCGCAGCGCGTGTTCACCACGAAAACGCGGGCTTAGCGGGCCTTTTTCATGCGGATAGTTCAGGGTGTATTTCGGTTTAAAGAAATACTTCATCCCCAACCGAAACCCGTTCAGAATATCCATCAACAGAAAATAAGATATGCGCCGTTTTAGTGAATGTGCCATGATTTAACCCCCGACTACCCAGCGGGCGTATGTGCCGCCAAAGGCCCCAAAATGTGCAAAGAATGCCACCAGAACAATCCAGCCCAGCGACATTGGCAGGAATACTTTCCAACCTAGACGCATCAACTGATCGTAGCGGAAGCGCGGCACGATGGCTTTGACCATCGCAAACAAGAAGAAGAAGAATCCCATTTTACCGATAAACCACAACGGGCTGTCGGGTATGCCCGGGATCGGTGACAACCAGCCGCCAAAGAACAGCAGTGCTGTCAACGCACACATCAGCCAGATCGCGATATATTCGCCAGCCATGTATAGCAAGAACGGTGTGGATGAATATTCAACCTGATACCCCGCCACCAGTTCCGACTCTGCCTCTGGCAGATCGAACGGCGGACGGTTGGTTTCAGCCAAGGCCGAGATGAAAAACAGGATGACCATCGGAAAATGCGGCAACCAGTACCAGTTCAGAAAACCGTAATCGCCTTTTTGGGCCATCACAATATCCACCAGACTTAAAGACCCTGTGGACAAGATCACGCCGACAATAATAAAGCCGATGGAAACCTCATAAGAAATCATTTGTGCGGCAGAGCGCAGCGCACCCAGAAACGGGTATTTCGAGTTGGATGCCCAGCCGCCCATGATCACGCCGTAAACCTCTAACGTGGACATCGCAAAGATATAAAGTACCGCTACATTGAGGTTGGCCAGAATAAGGTTTTCCGAAAACGGGATCACCGCCCATGAGATTACCGACAGGATAAAGCCCACTAATGGGGCCAGCAAAAACACGGTCTTGTCGGCACCCGCAGGAATAATCACTTCTTTGAAGATATATTTCGCCGCATCCGCCACGGTTTGCAAAATGCCCCACGGGCCGACCACATTCGGGCCACGGCGCATTTGCACGGCTGCCCAGATTTTACGATCTGCGTAGACCAGAACCAGAAGGCTGATCATCACAAATGCAATAAGCAACAGGCTCTGCCCGACTATGATCAGGAAAATCCCTAGGTTAGATGAGAAAAATTCTGCCATGTCTTATCCTTAGACCATCGGTATGTTATGTGCGGCGCAATTTTCCACCGTCACTTCAGCATCAATTATATATCGCCCACCGGGGTGCGCGTTCGAAAGTGTGTATATCGCATTACCTGCCCAAATGCCCTTGTCTTCAGTGATATTGACCTGAATGCGGCCGGCAAAACCAAAACCACGGATCAGCGTATATTGGGCGGCGGCACATTCCACATAGGCCAACACATCTGTTGGCGTACGCGGATTGCGCATGGTGACAACCATATTGATCAACTCAGGCTTCATCAGACGGCTATCCACATTGAGATATTCCCGCGCACCACTTGGGGCTT
This sequence comes from Amylibacter sp., assembly GCA_016764475.1. Lineage (GTDB taxonomy): Bacteria > Pseudomonadota > Alphaproteobacteria > Rhodobacterales > Rhodobacteraceae > Amylibacter. The sequence goes on along the minus strand of JAESRV010000109.1, from coordinate 760 downwards.
TGCTGACCTGTTGATCCGTAGGCGTACAGGCAACCAGCAGGCCAATAGTGGCCAGCAGTGCAAATACATATGTCGTTTGGGTCAAGATCACATCCATTACTCCGCTGCCGCCTGCGCTTTGTTGCGCGCCTTGGCGTTGGCTGACAGTTCAGCCATCACTTCGGAGGCGCGCGCAATCGGGTTGGTCAGGAAATAATCGCTGATCGCATTTGTAAAATCTTTGCCTTTCAAAGCTTTAGGCTTGATCGCTTTCCATATATTTTCAGGCACCACATCCATTGCCGCCAGATACGGAAACTCTGCAAACAAAGCACTGCGTAGTTGTGCCAAGCTGTCATAAGGTAAAGTCTGCCCCAATTCCGCAGACAATGCCCGCAGGATTGCCCAGTTTTCTTTCGCGTCACCGGGTGCAAAGCCTGCACGTGCCGCCATTTGAGGGCGGCCTTCGGTATTGACGAATATGCCGCTTTCTTCCGTATAGGTCGCGCCCGGCAGGATCACATCAGCGCGGTGTGCCCCGCGATCCCCGTGGCTGCCTTGGTAAATCACAAACGGATTATCGGCAATTTCAACTTCATCGGCACCTAGATTAAACACCACTTGTGCATCTTTCAGTGCCGCTTTCATGCCACCCTTGGTGGTAAAACCAATGTCCATGCCACCAACGCGTGATGCGGCTGTGTGCAACACCATCAGTTTGGAATTAGAGTTCTCAGCCAGCAACATCGCCGCCGCCAGAACCGCTTCGCCATCAGCACCC
>JAESRV010000047.1 GCA_016764475.1 Amylibacter sp. | reverse complement strand
GCTTGTGGGGGGACTGGTTTCAACCCTGATATTTGAACTTTTGTACCCGAAGCACTATCAGAGCTCATTGTGCACTCAAGTCCTAGAAGATCTGAGAATTTCTGCACCAAAGCCAAACCAAGCCCAAGCCCGCCTGCCGTTTGTCCATCATGCGTTTCCATCTGGTAATACTCTTTGAAAACCGCCTTGATTTTAGCACTGGGAATACCGTTACCCCGATCCAGAACCGATACTGTAATGGTTTTATCAACCATATCCGTGCGCAATAAAATCGGTTTGCCCGGGGCGTATTTAATTGCATTTGATACCAGATTTTGAATGATATTTGTCAGTAGGCTACGGTCGGTTTCAACCCAGCATGGTCCCGCTAAAACATTTAATTCGCATTGTTTTCGCTTTGCCTGCTCAATGTTTCGCGCCACAATTTCATCCAATAACTCGACAATATCAAAGCGACTTTTCTGCATTTGTATTTGACCCAATTCTAAAGCAGAAAAATCCAGAAGGGCGCGGAAAAGTTCTGACATACTAGCAACGGATGTGCCGATTTTTTTAACGGTATCTTGGGCAAAGCCACTCATTTTCTCATGCTGAAGATTGTTGTTCAACAGGCCTATTGCATGCAAAGGCTGGCGCAGGTCGTGACTGGCATGCGCCATGAACCGCGATTTTGATGCGTTGGCATCTGATGCGATCCGGCGTGCGTGTTCCAATTCAACAACCTGTTTTTCAAGATCTTGTCGCAGTTTGTGGTTTGCAATTAAAAATCCGTTCATCCGGTTCGCCAAAACAGTCAGGGTCACCCCAAACAGGATCATCAACCCGGCAGAAAAACGCCCCGTGGCATCAGGGATGATGAACCAGTGGGCAAAAGCAAGCAATGAAACCGACGTCCATATACTGCTTAAACACGACCGCATAACAACACTTTGTGACGACACCGCCCCTAAAGCGGTTCCCCCCAAAGCCAGTGAGAAAAACAAAGCCGCGCCATAAGATATTGAGGCCGCTTTGATCGCGCCGATACCCCAGATGAGGCCCACCAACATGACAAAGCCCGTATGTACTACACCTAAATGCCTTATGCGCCTTGCTTGTGTTTCTGGGTCAATCTTTACGCCTGCTCGGCAAACAAACAGCATTATCGCGGAAATACAGAGCATAACACTGTACCAGACCATAAAGAAATTCCCCTGCCCACGCATTGCCGTAAAAACCACAGTGACAACAAAAAAATGAACCAGCCAACTTCGGGTGCCGATACTGAAAAGGTAATTGAGCTGCCAGAGTTCCGGGTGCAGGTGGGGTTTAATTTTTGCAGTTAGCATACAGCGTGAAATCCTTAGTCGATATTTGAAGTACTTAAAAATAGATACTGCAAAAAGGGTTCTGTTGCAAAGTTTTCGGGAAGTTGCGCCTACCAGAGTTGTGGATGAGTTTATGCTGTCAAGCTTGCGAATTGTTTGAACGGTGATGTATGATTTGTCTGGATTTGTTTATTTCGGATCATGTGCGTGACTTCAATGCCTGCGAGTGTGGCTGCGGCTGAATGAATGGACTTGAGTGCACAATAGCTTTGATAGCGCTTCGGGTACAAAAGTTCAAATATCAGGGTTGAAACCAGTTTCCCCACAAGCCAATGAAACGAAAAAAAACCGCAACATATAGCAGATTCAAAACGATACTGCTTTGCAACAGAAACCGGCGGAGGCCTTTTGTGATGGTCATGTGTCTGCCTTTGCCATCCCTCAACCCATTCTCTACGACAATACCAAGATAGTTGTCGCACGCATTTTAGGGGATAAAACCCGCACGGGGGAACGACAAAGGTAAACTACTCTGCGAAAATATCTTTGAATTGATCTCGCAGTACATTTTTCTGAACTTTGCCCATGGTATTGCGCGGCAATTCACCTAACAAGACTAATTTCCTGGGATGTTTGAAGCGCGCAAGCGATTTTGCGATATTTTCAGAGATTGCTTCGATGTCGGGGTTTGCATCCTTCTTTGGAACCAGAACCGCTAATGCAGTTTCACCAAAGTCTGGGTGTGGCAGCCCGATTACGGCACTTTCCAACACGCCTGCTTGTTCATCCAAGACCAGTTCGACCTCTTTGGGATAAATATTATACCCGCCTGAAATAATCAGATCTTTGTCACGACCAACGATCTGAATATACCCATACTGATCTATCAATCCTAAATCGCCTGTAATAAAAAAACCGTCTTGGCGCAATTCTTCACGCGTTTTTTCGGGCATTTGCCAATACCCTTTGAAGACGTTAGGGCCACGCACCTCCAGTTGCCCAACTTCACCGTCCGGAAGTGTTGCACCGGTTTTTGTGTCGGTGATTTTCACCTCGACGCCCGGCAATGCTGGCCCGACCGTTCCTGCACGACGTTCCCCGTCATAAGGGTTAGAAGTGGTCATATTGGTTTCCGTCATACCGTACCGTTCCAGAATACGATGGCCAGTACGGTGTTCAAATTGAATATGCGTTTCCGCTAAAAGCGGCGCACTACCTGATGTAAACAGGCGCATGTGGCGGGTCAGATCACCGGTAAACCGCGGATCGGCTAATAGGCGTGTATAGAATGTTGGCACGCCCATCATTGTGGTTGCCTTGGGTAATTTTGCGATGATTTGATCAAGATTAAATTTCGGCAGCAAAATCATTGCCCCACCCGCAATCAATGTGGTGTTGATCGCAACAAACAGCCCGTGGGTGTGGAAAATTGGCAAAGCATGTAATAATATATCATCTGCAGTGAATTGCCATAGCTTTGCAAGGGTTTGTGCATTGGAAATCAGGTTGTTTTGGGTCAGCATTGCGCCTTTGGAACGCCCTGTCGTGCCGGACGTATATAAAAGCGCCGCCAGATCATCGCGGGTACGATCAACTGTTGCAAAGCTGTCGGGTAATGTTTTGGCTAAATCACTAAAACTGCCTGTGCCATCCGCATCCAGCGTCACCAGCATTGCACCCGAAGTTTGGGCGTTTGGTTTAAGTGACACCGCTTTTGCGCTGTCGCAAATAAAAATACGCGCACCGCTGTTGCCGATAAAATAGCCAACCTCTTCGGGGGTGTAGCCTGTGTTCAAGGGTAAAAATACCAAGCCGGCTTGTGCACAGGCGGCGTAAATTGCGATAGCCTCGGGTGATTTTTCGATTTGCACAGCAACCCTGTCACCAGCTTTCATCCCCAATTTGGTTAGTGCATTGGCATAACGCGCGGTTATGTGCAGGAAATCATCATGAGTGATCATCTTGCCATCTGGTAGATGGATGAACTGGGTCGGTTTTCCTGTGTGGTGCCCAAAAAGCGTATCGTATAACGGATTTGACATGAGTTGAATTCCTTATTTGCACGCCGCGGCACTTAGTGCACGTACATCTTTTGAAGCGGCTATTTTATTTTTGGTCGCAAATTGTTCGTGGTTTTGTGTAACTTTCGACAGGTCATAAAGATAATTCACCATCGCGCCCCCTGATTGCGCCACACCGTTGGCCGAAAGATCGGCACCAGTATGAACCGCATGTATTTGCGCTCCGTTTCCAAGGTGAAAACGGGCAACAGGATCATATGGGCTACCATTATTCTGTTTTGCGCATAACAAATAATTTGCCGCCACTTTGCGCAGCTTTTCATTGTCATTAACACCCCCCCGGCAGCCGGTTTCATCAAGCCATTTCATCAGGGTCGGAATGGGTGACAGGGTGATAAATGTTTTCAGTTCCGGCAGTTCCCGGGCCAGATCAGCAACCACTTGTTTGATCAAAGAATTGCCAAAAGAAATTCCAGCAAGCCCTGCCTGACAGTTGGATATTGAATAGAATACGGCGGTATCCGCATCATCTGCATTTACTATATCGCGCTTATCGCTAAGGACATTCTGAATGGAAGTGGGGATGCCTTGTGTCATGGCGACCTCAACGAAAACCAATGGCTCATTAGGCATGGAAGGGTGGAAAAATGCAAAACACCGTCTGTCGTTTGGTTGCAAACGGCTGCGCAAATCATCCCAGCTTTCGATGGTGTGTACCGCTTCGTAGGCAATAATTTTTTCCAGGATATGGGCGGGGCTTTCCCAATTAATCGGACGTAAAACCAGAAAGCCGCGATTAAACCACGATGTAAACAAATGGCGGAAATCGACATCCAGTGCTGCCAGYTCGGGTTGTTTTTTTGATAGCTGCAATAAATCATTRCGCATTGCAACAAGCTGCCCCGTAGCACCAGGAACCTGATTAAGGCGGCGTATGAGTTCTTGACGCACAGGTTCTGCTGCGAACATGAAAGAGTAATAACTGGCCTTGGTCGGTTGATCCTCATAAGCGGCCAGGGTCTTACGTATTTTCTYGGGATCAATGCCCATATTTTCGGCTAAATGCCTGAAAAATTCCTGCTTTTCAGCGGGTTTCATTACCGCATAACGATCAAGTATCTGGCAGGCCAAAGCGGCACCCGATACCTCACCTTGGCTGCTAAGCAGATCTTTTGCAAGTGCGGAAATTGTGCGTTTATCCCAATCGCCTTTACCTGTAACTTTATATCGGTGCTCAAAAATTGTGGATAAAAGATCAGCCAGAATGCTCACAAGCCGACACCCATAACGTAAGTCGGCAACCATGTTGCAAGCCCAGGGAACAGGCACAGCAAAAGGATTGCCAACATCATGCAAACGACGAATGGTAGGGATCCCCAAAGGATGGTTTTTAAGGATATATCAGGGGCTATGCCGTTGATGACATACAAATTCAGACCAACCGGCGGTGAAATCAGGCCGATTTCCATATTGATGGTCAGCACAACTGCAAACCAGATCGGGTCAAACCCTGCGGTTATTATGATCGGCAATAAGATAGGGGCCGCCATCAGGATCACTGCAACTGGCGGCAAGAAGAAGCCAGCGATAAGTAAAAACAAATTAACGGTTGCCATTAAAACCCAACGGTTCACATCCAGTGTGCCTATCCATTCGGCAATTGATTGGGTGATGAACAGACTGGACAACATATAAGAAAAAACACCAGCCGCCGCGATGATAAACAGGATCATCACGCTTTCTTTGGTGCTGTCGCGCAGGATCAGCCACAGATCGCGTGGGTTCCAAAGTTTGTAGATAATCATTGCGATCAACAGGCACAATAATGCACCCACGGCCGCGGTTTCAGATGGGGTCGCGATACCGCCGTACATGGAGTAAAGCACACCAAGAATAATGGCGATAAAGGGTAGAACGCGTGGTAAAATTTCAAACCGTTCGCGCCATGTGTAACTGCGTGAGTTTAACAATGACCGATCCCCTGATCGCCACGTCGCATATAACGACCACGCCATGAATAAACCGACCAGTAGCAAGCCGGGTATTACGCCTGCCAGAAATAATCGCCCGATCGATGTTTCTGTCGCAATGCCATAAACAATCATTGTGACCGACGGCGGGATTAAAATCCCAAGCGTACCGCCTGCGGCGATAGAGCCCGCCGCGATACTGTCCGGGTAACCGCGCTTGCGCATCTCTGGGATGCCCATTTTGCCAATAGCTGCACAGGTAGCAGGACTTGACCCAGACATGGCAGCAAAAAGTGCGCAGGCCCCAAGGTTGGAAATTACCAGACCACCCGGAACCCGGGTCAACCAGCGCTCTAAAGCTTCATATAAGTCTGCTCCTGCGCGGGTGGATGCAATGGAAGAGCCCATAATGATGAACATGGGGATAGATAGAAGTGCAAAGTTATTCAGATGGCCGAACAGAATTTCCGGCATTAATTCCAGTGATCGCACCCCGTCAAAAACGATCAGAAATCCGGCTGAAACAATCAACAAACCAATGGCAACAGATACGCCGGAAAACAAGATAAGGATGGTGATAATGGCAACAAGAAGGCCCAAGATAAGAGGATCCATCAAATTTCTCCCAGACCGAACGGCGGCTCTATTTTCAACACTACAGCAACCAGATCAGCGATCATTTGCAATAATAAAAGCGCAAATCCTACCGGAAGAGACAGATATGGTATCCACAATCTGACACCCCATACCGTGTCTGAATGCCAACCACGAGACCACGCGAAATGCCAGTAATCAAAGCCATACCAAAGCATCACTGCGACAATTGCAATAGAAAGCGACATGGTGAAAATGGACAAGACAAACCTTGCGCGTTTCGGCAAAGACATCGGAATAAGGTCAACATTCACATGCCCACGCATATGCTGCACATAGGACAGGCCGATCAAGGTTGCGGAGACCACCAAATAGACCACTGCTTCTGTCTGCCATATGGTTGAGCCGTTCAGCACAAAGCGGATGAAGATCATCTGACAGGTGATCGCGACAGAGCTTAAGATCATTGCTGCAGATACCCAGCCTGCAAAGGTCGAAAGCCCTGCCACCAGTTTCAGGAACAAATTGTCCCCAACATGTACCACTGCACCAGAATTGATTTGGCCTGCCATTCTGCCATCCTTATACCAACATTGAAATTAGGTTAGGGGCGGTAATTCTACCGCCCCTAGATCAGATTATTCTACAGCTAAAGCCATATCAAGTAATTCCTGACCGTCGGGCACTTGCTCTACAAACTTCTTGTAAGACGTTTCCTTTGCAATCACGCGCCAAGCCTCAAAATCTTCAGCTGACATGGTGGCGATTTCAACACCTGCATCACGAAACACTTTTTCCGATGCCGCATCCTGCTTTTTGGCTTCAGCCAGATAGTAAGCTTCTGCCTTGGCAGATGCAGCCAACAACGCGTCTTGTTGTGCAGTATTCAAGGCTTCAAATACGGATTTATTCATCAGCAAAGGCTGATACATAAACCACAAGGCCACATCCCCCGCAGGGGTATAGCACTTAACTTGCTCGAAGATACGATAAGACACAAAAGACGATGACGATGTGTTCGCCGCATTCAAAACGCCAGTTTGCATCGCGCTATAAATCTCTGACGATGCCATAGAGGCAATAGAGGCACCGGCACCGGCCAGCATCTGTTCAAAAGCTTTGCCCGCCGCACGGGTTTGCAAACCTTTTACATCGGATGGTTTGGTAATGCATTTGTCTTTGCCAACAAATCCACCTGCTAGATAACCGTGAACCAAAACCATGACATCATCATCCGCCATCTTGGCTTCTAGTGCAACCATGAATGGTGAATTACTCATGCGTGCCGCGTGATCGTGGTTTTTAACCAGCCCCGGCATTAATGTAAGGTTATAAGCTGGCTGCTGGCCACCTGCATAACTTAACGGAAATATCGTCATGTCCAACTGACCACGGCTAAGTGGTTTATATTGCTCACGTGGCTTAAACAGAGATTTTGACCCAAATATCTTAATTTCCAGATCTACGTTTGCAGCAGCCACTTCGTCTGCAACCAATTGTGCAACCTTGTGGCGCACGTCCTTATTGGACCATTGATGTGATAAACGCAGTTCTGTGGCATTAACAGCCAAGCTGCTGGTGGCAATTGCACATGCAATGGCGGCGGCAGCAGTCATCAGTTTCGATTTCATGAATTCCTCCCAAAGAATACCAACTGGAATGATTCCAGACAGGTTGTTAAAATATTTCCCCATTTTGCATCCAGAGTCAATCATCTTGTATACAATAACTTACGCCTTGCACGCAAAGAACGGTATTGTTAGGTTGTAAAGATGGATATGAAACGTGCAGATACAATCGCTGAAGAGCTGGAAGAACTGGTTTTTACAGGGTATTTCCGCGATGGTGACCGCTTGGATGAGATTACGTTGGCACAACGCTTCAGTGTTTCGCGCACGCCGTTGCGCGAAGCACTACAAAAGCTGGTTCAAACAGGATTAGCAGAACAAATACCACGGCGTGGTGTTTTTGTGCGCCAACCTGGCCCCGTTGAGCTGATCGAAATGTTTGAGGTGATGGCCGAAATGGAAGCCATCTGTGGCCGATTAGCGGCATTACGCATCTCAGACATAGCGCTTGAACGTCTTCAGGATGCAAACCGATTATGCCAAGCCGCCGTGGATAAAGGTGATGTAAACGCTTATTACCTCGAGAACGAACGCTTCCATCAATTGATATACAAACAATCCGGAAATGGATTTCTGGAACGAGAAGCCCGGCGACTGCAAAAAAGACTGAAACCATATCGCCGTATTCAGCTTCGGTTTCGCGGGCGTATGAAACAATCTATGGCAGAACACAAAAGCATTGTGCAGGCATTGTTGGATGGAGACCCCGATAATGCCACAATCGCATTACGTGATCATGTGGCGATACAGGGCGAAAAATTTCATCATCTGATGACAAGCCTGAAAGAAGCATTATCAGAGAAAACCTGATCTTGGACTTGTTTTAAAAAGTAGACAGCACCTTTAAGGTTTTTAATTGTAATCTTGGAGAAACCAATGACACGCAAACACTTTACAGACGACTTTCGCAGAACCCGTGCGGAAGATCACGCCACGGAATACCGTTCAGCACATGCCCCTTCTCGGTGATGCAATGCATCGCCTGCCCGGCAACGGATCATCGACTCGCTTCACCCCTCGAACCTTGGTCGGGCGCAAAACCACTTGATGAAACCGCACTCAAGATCCGTCATCTCAAATAGCGCCATTAACCTTTCCTTCCTTCAATTTTGGATATTTTGAGGAAATCACAAATTGAAGGTAGGAAAGCAATTTTATAGGTACGCTACCTAGCCTTATTTTTGCTGTAATATAATGTGATGCTAGTTTCTGATAGCAGGTTAGGGGCAGTTAAAAGGCAATTAATAAGCCTTACTACAGAAGTAGTAGCCTACCCTAGTTAATACAGGAGTTAGGAATATGGAAGAATATACAAACAAAGGGAGATCAATAGGGTATAGATACGCTCTTGCTCTTATTATTGTCCCATTAGCTAGTCCTGTTGTTGTTAGCGGTGTGCAAAAAACAGTTACAATTTCCAACACTGCGCTTGGCCCTATTTTAATAGTTTTATTAACTGCTGCTTATGCTTGGTGCATATGGTCTATTCGTAATTCCCCCCATTTTGGGCCTAGTGAAGAAGAACAAACTGCATATCAGATAAAAGCTTTGAACGATCATTCTATCATAAATATGACTGATGAGCATGGCATGATTACATATGTAAATGACAAGTTTATTCAGACTACAGGCTATTCAAGAGATGAATTGATCGGGCAGAATCTTACAATGCTTTTACCTAAGGCAATTGCGGCACAGTATAATTTTGCCAAGAGTTTTGTTTTAACGGGCAAAACCTGGAGTGGGGAAGTGCGCATGAAGGGTAAAGGCGGTCAAAGTATATGGACCCATTCAACGGTTGCTCCGCGTTTCGATAAAAGGGGCAAAGTGATTGGTACCATCGCTATCCAAACCGATACAACACAAAGCAAGATTGACACACACGATAGAACAATGCGCAAATCTATGCATTTATTGCGAGATGAAGTTTACATGTTTGACGCCGAAACACTTCGGTATATATATTTAAACAAAGCTGCAATGGAACATTGTGGTTGGGATGAAAAAACTTATCGTCAAAAGACTATTGTTGATAAAAGGCGTGAAATTTTAAATGATGAAGTTTTTTGTAACGATGATTTTTATGATCGGGCYCGCCCGCTGATTGACGGTGAAGCCGACGAAATAGAATTTATTCTTGAGGATTATAAACAAGTTCGCGAARTTAAGTTGCAATTAATACAGCCAGAAGATGGCCCGGCGCATTTTTTATCAATAGGGCGCGACATTTCTGAGCGCCGTGCGTTCGAACAATCCAAAGATGAGTTTATTTCAACCATAAGTCACGAATTGCGTACGCCTGTTACATCTATAAAAGGTGCCCTTGGTCTGGTTTTATCCGGGGCTACTGGAAAGCTAAGTGACAAAACCCATGAGATGCTTGATATTGCCAACCGCAATAGTGATAGGCTTGCGCTTATCATCAATGATATTCTTGATTTAGAGAARATTGCCGCCGGGAAAATGGAGTTCAATATAGAACCCGTAAAYATAGCGGAAATTATAACGGAAGCGATAGCTGCAAATATACCTTATGCTGAGCGTTTGAAGGTTTCATTTGTTGGAATTGGGTTGGGAAAACAAACTGAATGTTTTTGTGATAGYGATCGTGTCTTTCAAATAATGAACAATCTGTTGTCCAATGCAGCTAAGTTTTCAAAGGCGGATGGAGAGGTCGCTGTAACCCTTTCAAGTACTGATGATGCAATTTGTGTAAGCGTAGAAGACTTCGGTAAGGGTATCCCCAAGGAAGCGCAGGCAAGTATATTTGACAGGTTTACACAAGCAGACAGTTCTGATCGCCGTGAAAAAGGTGGAACAGGTCTTGGCCTGAGTATTGTGAAAGCCCTTGTTGAAAGACAAGGTGGGTCAATTTATTTTACAAGCGAGGTCAACAAGGGTAGTAAATTCAGTTTTGAGCTTCCAAGAAAAGATAAAATACCAATAAATAAACCAACCACAATGCTTATGGTTGCTGCGGCATGATAAATATTCCATATTGGTAGATATCGCATATTGTGGACATGACAGGGTGCCTAAATGGGAAAGCTGAAAATTCTTCACGTTGAAGATGATCTGGATATTCAGGAAATTGCCAAACTTTCGTTGGAAATGATTGGCGGCTTTGAAGTCCTCCAATGTGCCTCAGGAAAGCAAGCATTGGCTGAAGTACTGGATTTTGCACCGGATATTTTTTTACTTGATGTGATGATGCCCGAGATGAGTGGCGACGAAGTTCTTAAAAACCTGCGAAAATTACCTGGCCTACAAAATACGCCCGCTATTTTCATGACTGCCCGGACCCAAAAAAAAGAGATCGTGGATTTGAAGTTCTTGGGGGCAATTGAGGTGATTTTGAAGCCATTTGATCCAATGACCCTGCCTGATCAAATTAAATCCGCAATTTCAATGCCCCAAAAATAATTTCACTTTACCCATGCAACACGGCCGAATTTATGCGCGCGGCACAAGAGGTGATGGGCCACGGCACTTTTGCATATTCAGATCGGGTTGTTTCAAGCGATGACATAACCCGAATGATGGCGGATGTTTCTTTTGATGAGCGGTTGTGATTTCAGTATGAAATGCAAGGTGCCTTGCGCAGATATGCATCACTGCCCAGCTGTTTGAACATGAAATCTGCCAGATCGGGTTGGGATATTTTTATTTTACTGGGGGCGTCTGACGGGGTGAAGCCGTGGCGGTAGCTGCCGGTAAAGCCGCCTTTGGTGAAGTTGCCGGGGCGCACAAGTGTCCAGTCTAATGTGCTGTTTGTTACATATTTTTCTTGCATCTCATGGTCGGCGATAATGTGGCGCAAAATCAAGGGTACGATCAGGGCAGTGTATTTGAAAGGCAGTAATGCGCGGCTGTCGTTTGCGCCAAACACGGACAGGCAGATCAGCCGGTTAACGCCTGTATCTGTCATGGCGCGCACGATGTTTTTGGTGCCTTTGGCGCGCAGGCCCTCTTTGTTCATCAACGGCATTCCAAGGGCACAAAACACGGCATTGCTGCCTTTTGTGGCTTGGGTGACTGCCGCTAAATCCATCACGTTGCCCTGTATGATGTGCAGGTTTTCATGGATGTGTTTCATTTTGTTTGGGCTGCGGGTGAAAGCGGTAACTTTATGGCCTGCGTCCAGGGATAATTTGGTCAGGTGCTGGCCTATTTGGCCTGTGGCACCGAAAATTGTAATGTTCATGGGATGGGTTCCTTGTGATGGGGTTAAGCCAGTTGAATGCTGGCAAGAAGAAAGCATGTGGCGGTGAAGCCCGATGCTATGGCGCGGATGTAGTTCCAGAATGTCCAGCGCGGCAGATAGGTATTGCGCCAATATTCGGCGGCTTGATTGCTGGTGAAATCAAGTGTGGCAAGTTTGTCATTCATCGGGATATTGAAGAGGTATGAAATACCCAGAACACCGATGATGTAAGAGATCGAGCCTGTTAAGATATAGGGTTGGGCCGGGCCTGTCAGGGTGACGTAGGCGTAAGTACCCAGCCCTGCCAACAGGGCAACAAACCCCCATAACAAAAACATAAAGACGGATTTCCAGACTTCCACATTGATGATTTGCATCACCTCAATGCCAGCGGATGTTTTGGATTGCTTCAAGGATCGCATCAAGAAATCTGAAAAGGTCAGGAAGACGCCAGATACCAAGCCGCACCCTATGGCGGTTGTGGCACAGATTAAGAAAAGGGTGGGTGTTGCCATTGTATTTTTCTTTCGGTTTTAAGTGAATCACTTGACACTGTGTCAATTGACTGGGATGGGAAATAAGTATAACTTTACACTATGTCAAGTAATAAAAAAAATACCCGAACAAAAATTTTGGATGCCACATGGAAACTGATGGAGGAACGCCGTGGTTTAGGCGTGCGCATGGGCGATATTGCCAAGGCTGCGGGGGTTTCGCGCCAAGCAATATATCTGCACTTTGATACGCGTACAGCATTGATGAGTGCGACGGCAATTTATGTGGATGAGGTCAAAGGGTTGGATGTGCGGTTACAAACCGTTTTGGCTGCAAAAACTGCGGTGGAAGCACTTGGGCTATATGTAGAGGTTTGGGGCAATTATGTGCCAGAGATTTACGGGTTGGCTAAAGCCCTTTTGGCGGCACGTGACACGGATGAGGCAGCGGCTGTAGCGTGGGATGAACGCATGGCATGCCTGCGCGATGGCTGTCGCGCGATAATTTCGGGACTGGCAGAAGAGGGCAAACTTGCACCGGAATGGGATCCGGCCGATGCAACAGAGATGCTTTGGACGATGTTGTCGTTTCAGACCTGGGAACAGCTGACAGAAGGGTGCGAATGGTCGGTGGATAAATATGTGCGCTGGATGACAACGCTGGTGATGCGCAGTTTTGTGGAAGACCCCGCGCGTTAAATTTACAGATTGCAGTTTCATTTTTTCTTAACAGATATTTGGTCTTATGCGTAAAGGATCGCTAAAGGGCTTTTTATGGAAAGTTTTGTTATAGACAGGGATGTCTTTGTGCAGGCACTTGATGTGCATTCTATTGTGAGTGTTGCGGATGTGCGGGGAAATATACTTTATGTGAATGATTTGTTTTGCCGGGTCAGCGGGTATTCGCGCGAAGAACTGTTGGGTAAAAACCACCGGATTGTTAAATCAGACCAGCACCCGCCGGAGGTTTTCAAAGCGATGTGGCGCAGCATTGCCAAGGGGGATGTGTGGCAGGGTGATATAAAGAACAAGAAGAAAAACGGCGGTTTTTACTGGGTGAAAACCATGATTATGCCGGTATTGAATACAGCGGGTAAGCCGTATCAATATGTAAGCATCAGAACGGATATTACGGATCGCAAGCTGGCTGAAAGTGCTTTGGTTGCCAATCGTGAAAAACTTAAAACCGCGTTGCGGGTGCAATCAGAGTTTCTGTCACGTATGAGCCATGAAATAAAAACCCCGCTTACGGGTATTATCGGTATGGGCGAGATTTTAAAGGAAACCGATCTTGATGCCGAGCAAACAGAGTTTGTGTCAGAACTTCTTGAGGCATCCGGCAGGTTGCAGAAGTTTTTAGACGATATGCTGGATTTGAAGATGGTTCATTCCGGGCAGATTAAGCCGGAAAATATCATGGTAAGGGTCAGCGATTTTATGTTGGATATAGAAGGTAAATGGCAACCGGTTGCGCAAAACCAAGGGGTAAGGTTTGACTGTTGCAGGGCTGGAAATCTGCCGGATATTTTAAAGTTCGATCCGACTTATGTACACCGTATCATTGATGAGCTGCTGAATAATGCATTTAAATACACAGGTGCGGGAAAGGTTACATTTTGCATCCGACTGGGCGATGATGCAACTGTCATCACAGAGGTAACCGATACCGGTATCGGTATTTCCAAGGACGCCATTGATGCAGTGTTTTCCCCGTTCAACCAGAATGATATGTCTAATACGCGCGAACATGACGGGGCAGGTTTGGGGCTGGCCGTGTGTAAGGACCTGGTTACATATCTGGGGGGTGAAATAAAGGTTGCAAGCCAGCTTGGGCAAGGCAGCCAGTTCAAAATGATATTGCCGCTTTTACCAATTATACTTTAAGCAAGGATGCTATTTTCAGGGTGATTTTCCCGATGATTTTATCTTTGTCGCCGGTTTTGAACAGGGCGGTTTTAGCGGCCTCTATCTGGGCATTTCGTAATGGCGCATCCAGCAAGTGCAGCCATGCGGCGGCGATGTTTTCAGGCGTATCGGCCTGAAGCGAGCCTTTGTTCGCAACCAGCTGTTCGTAAATCGCCTGAAAGTTGGCATATTGTGACCCGTGAATAATCGCAGAGCCGTAGCTGGCGGGTTCATACGGGGTGTGGCCGCCAACGGGGACAAGAGAGCCTGCAACAAAAGTAACAGCGGCGGATGAATACCAAAGCGGCATTTCGTTCATTGTGTCGGCCAGATAGATGTCATCATCGGCCGTGGGCAATTCACCTTGTGAACGTATAGCGCAAGCAAAGCCAGTAGCATTGATCATGGCTGTTATTTCAGAGGTGCGGGTGCTGTGGCGCGGCACAAGGATCAGTTTCAAGTCAGGTTGCACTTTTTTAACCAAAGCAAAGGCATCCAGAATAATCTGGTCTTCGCCTTTGTGGGTGGACGCGGCACAAAGTGTGTTTTGATATTTGAAAGCGTCGCGCAAGGTGTGCAGGTCGGGGTGGTCAACGGTTGTAGCTTGTTGAAACTGTTTCAGGTTGCCCGGCATGTCTATGCGATCAGGGGCAACACCTAGGTTGGAAAAGCGGGTAAAAGCGTTTTGGTCTTGGGCAAAACAATAATCAATGCAGCTGAAAACCACTTTGGACAGGCGTGGTTTTTTAGCCCAGCTTGTAAAACTTTTTTCTGACATACGGGCGTTTACAAAGATGATGGGAATGCCCATTTCAGTGCATTTTAAGTTGCGCGTGGGGTAGACTTCATTTTCGATGGTGATCAGGCAAGAGGGTTTCCAGTGGTTCAGAAATCTATTTACGGAAAAGTCGAAATCTATTGGGGCGATGTCAATGTGGATGCTGCCCGTGCGCAAAAGTTTGGCTTTTTCATAGGTGATTTTATTGGAAACCGTGATCAGTAAATCGTAGGTCGGAAACTTTCCGGACAGGGCGGGTAATAGCAGTTCAAGGGTATTGAATTCGCCAAGACTGGCGGCGTGAAGCCATAACAGGCGCGGATTGGCACTGTTTTGTGTGCTAAAACCCAAACGTGCCTTGAAAGTACTGATGCTGTCTTTGCCGGTGATGATGCGTTGCAGGAATACGAACGGCACGGCGAGCCAGGCCAGCATCATAAGTAGGCGGTATATAAGCACGGGGGCAATATCCTTATCCATCAAAGCGTCTTATAGACGAGGGCGGGTCTGTCTGTGAAGTTGGAAATGACACGTGCCTTAAATGATTTTGCTTTTAGCGGGGTCGAAAGCCGATTAGAGTGCTTAAAAGCAGTAAACAGGCACAAAAATGATTACACCAGTTATTCTATGCGGCGGCTCAGGCACACGGCTTTGGCCTTTATCGCGTAAAAGCTACCCCAAGCAGTTTTCAAAACTTATCGGGGAAGAAAGCCTGTTTCAAATGTCAGCGTCTAGAGTGAGTGGCGAAGGTTACGGAGCACCGATAGTACTGACCAATGCGGATTTTCGCTTTATTGTGACTGAACAGCTGGCGGACGTGGGAATTGATCCAAGTGCTGTGCTGATTGAGCCTGAGGGGCGTAATACGGCACCTGCAATTTTGGCGGCGGCTTTGTATTTGCTGGCGCAAGATAAGGATGCGGTGTTGCTAGTTTTGCCTTCTGACCACAATATGCCTGATGCGGCGCATTTTTCGGCTTCGGTGCAAAAAGGAAAGGCTGCGGCCCTTGCGGGGGATTTGGTGACGTTTGGCATTAAACCAACGCGGCCTGAAACAGGCTATGGCTATCTGGAATTGGAAACGCAATCTGTGGATGGCAAAGCAGTTAAGTTGCGCCGTTTTGTGGAAAAACCTGACCTGGCGACAGCACAAACCATGTTGGACGCGGGGAATTACCTGTGGAACGGGGGGATATTTCTATTCAAGGCGCAGGCGATTGTGGATGCGTTTGCAGCCCATAGGCCAGAGTTGATGGCACCGGTGAAACAAGCTGTGGATGCAGCCCAAACGGATTTGGGTTTTTTGCGACTGGCCCCGCAAGCTTGGGGGCAGGCGGAAGATATATCTATCGATTATGCGGTGATGGAACATGCCACAAACCTGTCGGTAGTGCCGTTTGATGGCAGTTGGTCTGATCTGGGTGACTGGGATAGTGTTTGGCGCGAAACCACGGGTGATGAAAATGGCTTGGTCACATCGGGGGCGGCATTGGGGATTGATTGTAAAAATACATTGTTGCGGTCAGAGGCCAAGGGTCAGGAAATTGTTGGCATTGGGCTGGAAAATATCATTGCGGTGGCAATGCCAGATGCTGTGCTGGTGGCCCATAAGGATCGTGCGCAGGATGTGAAACTGGCGGTGCAGGCGTTAAAGGACAAGCAGGCAGGGCAAGCGGTGCAACACCCGCGTGATCACCGGCCTTGGGGCAGTTTCGAGTGTCTTTATATGGGGCGGCGGTTTCAGGTGAAACGCATTGTTGTGAAACCGGGCGGCATATTGAGCCTGCAAAGCCATGTGCATCGCTCTGAACATTGGATTGTGGTTGAAGGCACGGCCAAGGTTACCATTGGTGATGAAGTTAAGCTGGTGGGTGAAAACCAATCGGTTTATATTCCTGTGGGTGAAAAACACCGGATGGAAAACCCCGGCAAAGTGCCGATGGTTTTGATTGAGGTCCAGACCGGCAGTTATCTGGGCGAAGATGATATTGTGCGTTATGAAGACGTATATGCGCGCGATTAGGGCGGCGGTTTCATGTCATCCCCTGATCTGTATCTAACCAATTTCAACAAGAATTTCACGGGCGTTTCGGCGACCGCTGCCGGTGTGATTGGGGTGCAGAAAAAGCAGTTTGATCTGCGCCTTGTGGGCCAGGCTTTGCCGAATTGCCCCGCACCGATTTCAAAACGGGCGGCTTACGCTTTGTCTAGGATGAAGCCTGATGGCAAGCCATTTGCAATTTGGCATGTGCGGCGCAATCCTGAAATGCGGGTGGCGATTTGGGCACGAGATGTTTTGCGTCTGCCCATTCGTATTGTGTTTACATCCTCGGCGCAGCGGTATCATTCGCTTTACCCACGCTGGCTGATTTCCAAGATGGATGCCGTAATTTCGACAACGCCAGAAGCGGCGAAGTTTGTACCCAACGTGCATAAGGTTGTGCCCCACGGTGTGGATACTGCGCGGTTTACGCCTGCGGTTGACCGCGCGGCTGCATGGCAGGCTTTGGGCTATGGTGGCAAACGGGGTGTTGCGGCAATCGGGCGGGTGCGGCCTGAAAAAGGTACGGATGTTTTCATAGAGACGATGTTGCAAACCTTACCTGCGCACCCTGATCTGGTGGCTTTGGTTGTGGGTAAGGCGGCAAAAGAACATCTGGGCTTTCAACAAAAACTGAAGGATAAGGTGGCGGCTGCGGGCCTGTCTGATCGGGTGCTATTTGTGGGCGAGGTTGGCGCGGATAAAATGCCTGCTTTGGTACAATCTTTATGCCTGTTGGTAGCCTTGCCGCGTTATGAAGGGTACGGGATGACGCCGCTTGAAGCATTGGCAAGCGGGGTGCCTTTTGTGGGGTCGGATGCGGGTTATTTTGATATTTTTTCAAATGAAGGCAGGCTTGGAAAAGTTGTACCACTTGAGGATGCTGGTCAAGCGGCGGCGGCGGTTGAAGCTTGGCTATCGGATGAACAACAGCTATTGGACGCATCTAAGCGGGCACCGGGTTTTGTGAAGCAACAGCACAGTATTGAAACCGAGGTTGCAGGGATCAATGCGGTTTATGAAGGGCTTTGGGAAAATGGCTAAGTACAAAACCTTTGTTGTGCACCTTCAACGTGCCATGGGGCGCAAGGCGCAGGTGCGCGATTTGATATCGAAGGCCCCTTATAAAGCGCAAATCGTTGATGCGGTTGACGGGGTAAAACTGTCCAAGGCTGATGTGGATGCGTGTTACCGGGTGAAATCTTTCATGCGGCCGAAGTATCCGTTTGAACTGAATTTGGGCGAGATCGGTTGTTTTTTAAGCCACCGCAAGGTCTGGCAACAAATTGTGGATCAGGGGCTGGATGGCGGTTTGATTTTTGAAGATGATGTTGAGATTGATCCCGCCGTGTTCGCCCGCGCCCTTGCTTTGGCTGAGGCGCATATTCAGGAATTGGGCTATATTCAGTTTCAGGTGCGCACGGTTCAGGATCAGAATACAGTGTTTGCGCAACATGGTGGGGTGCAGATCGTGCAACCTGTTATAACCCCGCTTCGAACATCCGCACAGTTTGTCAGTGGGCGGGCGGCGCAGGAATTACTGGAGCTAACTGAGCGGTTTGACCGCCCGATTGACGGGATGTTGCAACTTTATTGGGAAACCGGCTTGCAGCTAAGCTGTGTGATGCCTTCGGGTGTGTCTGATCGCACGGCGGCGGTGGGGGGAAGTACGTTGTCTTCTAAACAACCAGTGTTTAAAAGGCTTGGACGTGAATTCAATCGGATATGGTATCGTGCTCAGATACATAAATATTCCAAACGAATTGCGAATGAAATGGCATAAGTGCTTAGCTTTGCATACATAGGGTAATCGCTGAGGGGCGATAGACATAAGGGGATATGAAATGTCGGGGATATGGCGTGCGCTCACACGCGATGAATTAACAGGTGGTGCAAACCACGAAACAGCTATGTTCGGGGCTTTCGCGCCGAATTTTGTACAACGGATGATGATTGTAATCGGAAAAAAGACAGTTTTAAAGCGCGGCGTTTTTCGCGGTAGCTATACATGGCTAATCATGTGCCTGTCCAAAGGCCCACTGGATATTTTATTTCGGGGATGTGCTTACCGTATCTGGTGTGAGAATAATTTGATTGAATACGGGCTTTTGCTGAACCCTGATTATAATCATGCCGATTTGGATTTTCTGCTGAAAGATGCGCCTGAGACTGCTAACTTTGTTGATATGGGGTCTAACATCGGGCTTTATTCACAACCGATGGCTAAGGTGGGGCATAAGGGTAAAACCATTTCCATTGATGCCAACCCGCTGATGGCCACCCGTTTGATGTTTAATGCGGCGGGTTCCCGTTTGAAGAACCTGACGATGGTGTCAGCGGCGGTCAGTGATACGGACGGGCGGGGATCATTGGTTATTCGTAAAAATGATGTGGCGATTGTGGCGGTTGAAGAAAGCACAGATGGTGAAATTCCGATACGGACATTGGCAGCGATTTTAGATGAACATAAAATCAAGAAAATTCATGGGCTGAAAATTGATATTGAAGGCCATGAAGACAAAGCCTTGGTGCCGTTTTTGATGGGTGCCCCCAAGGCGCGTTTGCCTAAAAAGATTGTGATTGAACACCCTACAGCTGATGCGGATTACCCTGGCTGTACAAAGGCTTTTGCCAAGTTGAATTATAATCTGGTCGGGCGCAGCCGCAACAACTCTTTTTATGAACTGACACCATGATCCAACCGGATGATGCCCCCGCAATCGCGGTTGTCCCTTATGGAAAATGGCCTACGTTGAACTTGGCAGGGGTTATACTGGATGATCTGATCTGGCCTGTTGGCAGGCCTGAACGGTTGGCCGGAGGCTGTGTGAAAGATATGGATGCTGGGGATCATATTATTACGTTCCCTAGAAAGCCGGTATTTTTACTGCCGCGCTTTGGCGTGAAAGCGCAGGTCTCTATTATGTTTGGCGAACCTGATGCGGTGCATCAGCGGTATTTAAACTGGTCGCGCTGGCTGCATTGGCGGTTTTACAAAATACTGATGAAAAATGCCGCCCTGTTGGAAAGCATAGACAATGGTTTATTTTTCTATCTGGGGTCTACTTTTATTAAAGATATATCCGGTATTGATCGCACAAAATCAAAGATGGCGTCTTTGATTGCAAGTGGGCGTCGTGATTTGGAAGGGCATAGGTTGCGCCATGAAACGGTGGATCATATTCGGGCTAAAGCGTTGGACGTGGATGTAATGGGGCGGGGGTATAAGCCCTTTGAAAATAAAGAAGACGGGTTGGCACCGTACCGATACTCGGTCGTGATCGAAAATGTGCGCGAAGATGATTATTTCAGTGAAAAACTGGTGGATGCCTGCCTGTGTGATACGGTGCCGATATATTGGGGTGCGCCCAATATTGCGGATTATTACGACTTGCGCGGTATGATTATTTGCACAAGTGCGGATGAAATAAACGCGGCATTGGATGCTATGAGTGTTTCCGACTATCAGGCACGCTTGAAATGGATTAAGAAAAACCGGCTGGCGGCGTATGAACATGCGCGGTATATTGAACGGGCAGCGGAATTGATCCGTGATAGTTTGGCAGAAAAGTAGGATAGATCATGTGGACAAAGACAGCTTTATTCACGGGTGTAACCGGGCAAGACTGAAATTATCTGAAAGAGAACATATGACCGCTGCATTTTTTTCGCGTAGATATGGTGAAACCGATTTCATCACAGGGCTAAGGGCCATTGCTGCGACGATGGTGATCATAATACATACCGGGGCTTTTGCCGATTTTGGTGCTATTGGCCAAACAATTACAGGGGCGGGTAAGTACGGCGTTAATATGTTTTTTGTAATTTCCGGATTTACTATTGCAAAAACATTCACCGATGCCCGCGATTACCCGTCATATTTAATACGGCGTTTGGCCCGAATTTTACCACTTTACTGGGTTATTATCAGCGTTGCATTTTTATTGATCCAAGGACAGATCATATATACGCCTATCTGGATGGCCAAATTCGGCTCGGCCCCGGATCTATATAATTTCGCGATGCATATTAGTATGCTAAGCTTTCTTGATTATCGTGTAGCCAATTCAATTTTGGGGGTGGAGTGGTCAATTCCTATTGAAGTTTTTTGCTATATTTTGATGCCTGCGCTGATCGTTTTTTGCCGCTCTATTAAGACTACTGTTATTGCTGTTTTGCTGGTTTATATCCTAACCGCAATTTTGGCATTGATTTCGAAAAAAACACTGGGTACGTCTTTGCCGGTTAAATGGACACCTATTGCTTATGGACAGCTGTTTTTTATAGGCATGTTATCATATCATTTAAGGTCAAAATATGAGGGTTATGTAGGCGTAAAACCTGCTTTATGGATATATTGTGCGCTTATATTGTTTGGTGGCTCACTTCTTTTTAAATTTGGCGGTCGTGGTGATACCATTGGGTTGGCAACTGCAATAATAATTATTTTCCTAACAACTGAACGTGCCGGTATTTTAGTGCAGGTACTAACGTTCAAGCCGGTTTTATTTTTAGGATCAATCAGTTACAGTGTTTATTTAATACATTATATTGTTATATTATTTTTTCAAAAATCAGGGTTTATTTTTGAGAGAAGCTATTTTTATTTTTTGGTAATATATGGCCTTACCATAACGATTTCTTCATTAACGTATCTACTAATTGAAAAGCCAAGTAATGCTTTCGGGCGCAATCTGGTTGAGCGAAGTAATAACTAACTGTACATGATTTTATTTTTGGATATGGGCTGAATTTATTTCAGGCAACTCATAGCCAGGTGCCAGATACCAGTCATCAAAACAGCTGATGTCGGTTAGAACGCGGGTGTAGCCAGCGGCTGTGATCATATCATAAATCGCTGTGCGGCTTGGGGTATAATTATGCTCGATCGTCAGGATTTTGGGCATCCATTTTTTCAGATCGAAAGATTGTAAAATGGCCAACTCACTGCCTTCGGTATCCATTGACAGGTAATCAAACTTTTCAGGTGCTTTGTGCTTTTTCAACAAACCGTTTAATGAAATTGTGGTGACATCGTATTCCAGAGAGTTTTTACGTTTACGGGCGTGCGAGTCTGAGTTTGCGAAATCAGTTAGGGTTGAAAGCTCTTTATGGCGCGACTCTGAAAAGGTTAAAGATAACCCTGTTTCCGTCCACACACAATCGGTTTCGATGCGTGCGTTAGGGCGGTTTTTCTTCAACGCTTCATGCCAGTTGCGCGCAGGTTCTGCACAGATACCTTTCCAGCCGAAGCTGGTTTCAAGCGCGTAGCTGTTAGATAGATCATAGCCGTTTGTGGCACCGAAATCACAAAAGAACCCACCTGATTTAGAGTTGAGAACATAAAGCACAAAGGCATCTTGAAAGATTTGCGATTGGGTTTTTGATGCTAAAGAAAACGCAAAATCTAGAAAATGCTTTAGTCTGGGATCATCCAAGCCGGCGATATGACGGCGCGTGTCTGCAAATTCAAAAACCTGCCTGATTTGCTTGCGGTCAAAAGGGCCGGTTTTAGTACCGTTGCGCAGCTGGTCTTTTAGATCACGAAACGCGTTTTTTAAGTTCAAAGCTATTTTGTTTATCCTTTTCGGCACTAATCAATAACGTTCCAACTGTACGGAATTAAGTTCGGATTATCTAGGTTCTGTTTGCCGAACCATGCTTTGGGGGCCACGATGATTTTATCGGGGTTCGGGTTTAGCCAACTGCCCCACCATGAAAAGGTGGAATTGGCGGTGATGTTGTGTTCGCAATGGCTGATCAGGCGCAGGTCTTCGTAGTGTTTTGAGCCGTCATTGTGATCAGATACTTGGGTTTTGCACCCCAGTTTGATGTTTTCTTTAGCCCATGCGGGATCATCCGAGAATATGAAAACGGAAGGGTCTGATTGTAGTTTTGAAGCAATCAGATCAATGGCGCGTTTGTAGTAGTCATGATCACAAACCGCATAGGCATTGCCTGCGGCAATGTAATCGCCACGGCGCACGTGCAGGGATACGGAATTTGGTTGATTGACCATCTTTAGCCAGCGGGTATTTTCATCACTGGGGGGTGTCTTAATGCTGAGTTCTTGGCGGATGGTATCTTTAATCTGGCTGAAGTATTTTTCAGATTGGAAATAGCCGTGCAGGTAGGTGTTGGGGCCAACGTTGGTGATATCAGGATTATATCCCAACTGCTTTTCACGGATGAATTTGGGCGACCTGCCAAAGACCCGCCAAGGGTAGTATTGCAGCGGCTTTGTGCGGGCTGGCGGCAGGTTGCTGTCATTGCCAACAGTGGCGTGGATGTTGAAATGCGATAGGGCAAATTGCCAATGACTGCCAATGGTGTCTGTCTCTCGGGCGTCCAGCAGTAATGTGCAATCGTTGCGTAACGCTGTGGCGCGACCGACCGCATACTGGAACAGCTGGTTGCCAAGACCGCCGAACAGGCGTGTTGTGATGCTATCCATTAAGCGTTCCCGTCCGCGTTTTGTTTCTATAGGGTAAATACGCTTGCTAACTGTGTTCTGCAATCGCGAATTCGATTGACAGTTTGGCTGAAGAATATGAGTTTCGAGAAAAAATATACGAGGGATTTCTTATGAGCGGTGATTATAAGTTTGACACGCTGGGCCTGCACGCAGGTCACAGCCCTGATGCGCAGTTCGGTAGCTGTGCGGTGCCGATCCATCAAACCACGTCTTATGTGTTTCAAGATACCGAACATGCGGCGGCGCTGTTTAATATGGAAGTGGGCGGGCATATTTATGCGCGGATTTCCAACCCTACGGTAGCGGTTTTGGAGCAACGCTTGGCGGCGTTAGAGGGCGGTATTGGTGCGGTGGCAACATCCTCTGGCATGGCGGCTTTGTTTCTGACCGTGCTGGCACTGTGTTCTGCGGGGGATCATATTGTGTCTTCGTCGCAAATGTACGGCGCCAATATCAACCTGTTTGAGCACACGCTTAGCCGCTACGGGATTACCACAACTTTCGTAAAACCTAATGATCTGGCAGGGTTCAAGGCTGCAATTAAACCAAATACCAAAATGGTATTCGGTGAGGTGATAGGCAATCCTGGTATGGATATTATGAATGTGCCGGAAGTGGGTAAAATTGCAGCGGCGGCGGGGGTGCCGTTGGTGATAGATGCTACATTCAACACGCCTTGGCTGTTGAAACCGCTGGAACATGGCGCGAATATTGTGATTCATTCGCTGACCAAATGGATTGGCGGGCATGGTATTGCCTTGGGTGGGGTGGTGATTGACGGCGGGAATTTTAACTGGGGGCAGAATGACCGGTTCCCGACGCTGACCACCCCGCACTTTGGCTTTCAGGGTGTGAACCTGTGGGAAGAGTTCGGGCCTGCGGCCTTTATCACCCGGGTGCGCACGGAAGGCATGTATAATATTGGCCCGTGTTTAAGCCCTACCAATGCGTTTCATCTGATCCAAGGTGTCGAAACCTTGGGGTTGCGGATGGAACGGCATATGGAAAATACTGCCAAGATGCTGGATTTTCTAACTACGCATGATGGGATTTCCTGGGTGAAACACCCGTTGCTGCCGGATCATCCTGATCATGCTTTGGCCAAGCGGATGATGCCCAAAGGGGCGGGGTCTATTATTGCTTGTGGCATTAAAGGCGGGCGTGATGCGGGCCGTGCGTTTATTGAAAACGTGCAAGTGGCGTCACATCTGGCCAATGTAGGGGACGCGAAAACACTGGTGATTCATCCCGGTTCCACCACCCATTCACACATTACGCCCGAGGCGATGCAGGCGGCGGGGTTGACCGATGATCTGGTGCGTATTTCGGTGGGGTTAGAGGATTTTGAAGACCTTGCGAATGATTTCAATACGGCTTTGCGCATTGCAGGTAAAGTTGCGGGAGTTGCAAAATGAAGGTGATGGTGCGCGGGCAGGAAACCTTTGTTTCAACAGGTGGGCGGGCGTTTGATGCATCTGCCAATGTGCTGCTGTTTTTGCATGGTAGTGGGCAAAGTCGCCTGAGTTTCATATTACAAAGCCGTTTTTTTGCCAATCGGGGCTGGGCGGTTTTGGTGCCTGATATGCCTGCGCATGGGTTATCCAAGGGTGACGCTTTAACCAGCATTGAAGATATGGCGGATTGGGTGGCAGAATTGCTGGGCGCGGTGAACGTGACTTCTGCAAATGTTATCGGGCATTCGCAAGGTGGATTGATAGCACTGGAATTGGCGGCGCGTTATTCTGAGAAAGTTAAAGGTCTTTCGCAAGTGGCAACCGCATTGGCGATCCCTGTGAATGATGTGCTTTTGGGCATGGCAAAAAACAAAGAGCCTGCGGCCATTGCGGCGATGACTGACTGGGGGCATGGGCGCGATGGGCATCTGCATACCCATACGATGCCGGGTCAAGACCATATGAATTACGGTAGGCAGTTGATGGCGGCGAATGAAAGCGGTGCGTTATTTGCAGATTTATCGGCTTGTGCAAATTACACAGGCGGGGCACTGGCGGCGGCTAAAATCAGTTGCCCCTGTCAGGTGATTTTGGCGCAGAAAGATAAAATGACACCAGTGAAATTCGGGCTGAAAATGGCGGAGGCGTTGCAAGTTTCTGAGCCGGTAATTGTTGCGGGGGCAGGGCATATGCTGCCCTCTGAACGGCCCGTGGAAGTGAACAAGGCTTTGCGCCGATTTTTTGAGATGAGTTGAATATGCCTGAATTTAAGAAGATAGCTGTCATTGGTGCGGGCACAATGGGGGCAGGTATTGCGGCGCAAATTGCTAATGCGGGGCAGCGGGTTTTGCTGCTGGATTTGCCGCGTGAGGGTGATGCGAATGCTGTTGTGAAGGCGGCCAAAGAACGCTTGTTGAAATCTGATCCGCCTGCACTGGTGAACAAAAAACGCGCGGATTTGATTGAGTTGGGCAATATCCGTGATGATTTTGATAAGCTGGCTGAGTGCGACTGGATTGTAGAGGCGATTGTTGAACGACTGGAGATTAAGAAAGAGCTGTATCTACGCCTGAATGCAGTAATTTCCCGCGATTGCATAGTGACCTCGAACACCTCTACCATTCCTATTTCGCTGCTGGTGGAAGATATGCCGCCC
>JAESRV010000046.1 GCA_016764475.1 Amylibacter sp. | reverse complement strand
TTTTTGCAACACGCGCCCGTTAGGCGTGCCGCCACTTACGCCCGATGACAAATGCGCATCGCGGGTATCAAACAGGATCATCCCGCCGCTGCGCAAAAACCGGTTCAGTTTTTCTACGGCCACGTCAGTGGGTGCCGTTTGATTTTCACTCATAGGCCAATACAGGAACGGGAAAACCGACAGCTCATCGCGTTCAATATCCACACCAACAGGCGTGACTGGCTCTACCGAGGTTCTGCGGAAAAGTTCCGCAGACAGCCCCAAAAGCCCTGCATGTGATGCCTTATCAACCCGCGCATTGCCGGTTTTCACATAGCCCAGAACCGTGTTGTTGATCAGGTTCGACAGGGCCTCATCGGTCTGCGCTTGCGTGGCATCAGGTTGCATGAAAGCCAGCGTCAGCACCACTGCCGCCATCTGCCCCGCAAAGCGTTTGCTTAGCTTGCCACTAAGCCAAAGTGCTGCAAATATATCCAGCAGCAACAGGCCAAGGGCAGCAATTATAAAGTAGGGTTTCAGGAACCTTTGCGCGCTTTTTTCCAGTGTCAGAATATCGGCCCCCAAAGGCCAGCTCGCTTTTTCCAAAACCGCATCCTTTGCCAGCACATTCAACGCCGCCTTGCGCCCCGCATTACTGTAAACACCGGGCGGCAGGTCGGCGGATATAGCACGTTTCGCAAGCAATGCCCCTTCCACCCCCGACCGGTCAGAGACATCACGGATCACACCGAAAGCATCCATCACCATTTCCGGTTTCCAGATCAACCCTTCCAGATCTTCAATATCTTCCAAATGTCCGGTGGTTGAAATTGCCAACCGTTCCAGCATCTGCACGAACAACCCTGAAAGCGGCAGGTTCGACCATTCCGCATTCGCCGTAACATGAAACAAAACCACCCGTCCGCTGCCAACGGTTTTTTGAGTAACCAGCGGTGTGCCGTCTTCCAGACTGGCCACCACACGTTCGGCCAAATTGGGGTCGGGTTGGGCCACAACCTGACTGTTCACCGTGACCTCATCCGGTACTTTCAGCCCGTAAAAAGAAGTGCCTTCCACAAAGGCCCGCAGCTTTTTAGGAGACCCCCAAGACATCGCCCCGCCAACACTGCGCCCGCCTGCACGCAGGCGCACGGGCAACAACGGGTGTTCACTTTTCAACCCGATCTGGCTGGCAGCCAGCCTTGGCCCCGCAAACCGCACCAATAAGCCGCCGTTTGCCACCCATTCGGTAACATCGCGGGTTTCCGTTTCGCTTAACTTGCCGACATCAACCAGAATGATCACGTCAGGGCTGGCCAGTAATGTGGTTTTCAGATCGGTCTCAATCACCTCAGCCGTTGGCACCAAGGCTTTGCGCAGATAAAAAACATCCGATGTCAGATCAGCACCTTCCTGTTGATCAGATGGTGAAATGATCGCCACTTTACGTCGTTGCACCGTGTCGCCCGTCACCGTGACAGTGCCGGCAGACCGGTGGTTTTGCAACGCGACCGAGGTAATACGATTACGCAGTTCAGAAGGCATATCAAACAAAAGCTCGACCTGCGTTGCATTCGGTGCAAATTGCGCTGAAGCCGTACCCAAAACCTGCGTCACCCCGTTAGGGTCAGGCCCGATGGCGTTTGCAGAAATTTCCAATGCATCACCACCCCAACTGCGCTGAACAACAGCCACCATATTGCCGTCTTGCACAAAAGGCGGGGTCAGGGCCAGCACGGGGGTTGTGGCCTGATAAATCGAAACATTACCCTTCTTTGCCAGCACATCATAAAGCGCAGAACGATCGGCATCCTTTAACCCGTCCGAAAACCAGACAGTATCAAAAGCCGCATCCTGCGCCCCCAGATAATCCGCCCAGCGCATAAAATCTGGCTGCCATGCATTGGGCGCCAAGCTGCCCACCCGTTGCAAATGCACACTCGGGGCCACAAAATTGATAGCCACTTGGCTTTGCGGGGTACCCGAAAGCACAAACACAGCACTTGGGCGACCATCCTGATCGGCACTGCGTAAAATTTCAGTCAATTTCGCCTGTCGCCTGCCCCAATCATCGGCACTGGCCCAACTTGCATCCATCAAGATCACCAGTTTGTCTGCACGGCCTTGCGCATTATCGGGGTTCAAAACCGGCCCCGCAAAACCGATGATTGCAGCCGCCAATGCCAAAATGCGCAGGGCCAGCAACCACCAAGGCGTGCGGTCAGGCGTGGTTTCTTTGTCTTTCAATCCCAGCAGCAATAATATGCCCGGAAACTTTGCCTGCACCGCCGCAGGTGGCACGGCACGCAACAGCCACCACAAGATCGGCAACAGCAATAACGCCCATAATAACCCAGGTGTAAGATAGCTGACACCCAACATCAAAACTGCCTTCCCAAGGCCTGATATAGCCACATCAACGGCACTGTTGCGGCGGCATCTGTTTGATGACAGCAATACCGCCAGCCGGTTTTTTGCGCCAGTTGTTGCAAGGCAGCTTTACGTTCCGCCAGCTTTTTACGGTACTCATCGCGCAAAGATTGCGCCCGCAAGGTTTCAAACTTATGGGCCCCATTCATGCTGAACAAAACCGTGCGGCCCTTGAACGGAAAACCCTGTTCCACAGGGTCTAAAACCTGCACCAGATACCCGTCAACATTTTGATTGGCCGCATATGTCAGGCTGTCAAAAACCTGATCCCAATCGCCCAGAAAATCAGAAATAAACACGGCCTTCTGGCCCTGTTTCATCGCTTTTCTGGCAGGCGCACAGAATTCCTGATCGGGGTGCGTTTGCGCCAAAGCCGCCGCCATCATATCAATTTGTGCAATGCCCTGGCGCGGCGGATCAGCCAAATCGGTCAACCCGATTTTTTCACCGGCCTTGGCCAACAATATCGCAATGCTCAACCCCAATACCGCCGCCCTTTGCGCCTTCATTGGCAAGCTGTCTTCTGAACGGAACAGCATAGAGGCCCCGCGATCTACCCACAAATGCACCGATTGCGTGTTTTGCCATTCATGCTGGCGCACAAAATGGTCGTCAGACCGCGCCGAACGGCGCCAGTCAATATCGCGGATTGCATCGGTATCCACCGCCGCACGGTATTGCCAGAATTCTTCGCCCGCCCCTGATCTGCGCCGTCCGTGCGCCCCGTGGCTGATACTGGCCGCCAGTTGGTGGGCATCAGCCAAAAGAGCTGCAAAACCATGCGCCAGATGATCGGCATCATGGCGGGTATTTTGCACGGATATGTTTACAGTTTGGTTCAAGCAGCGGCCTCTTTACCCAGTGCTTTATCTGCCAGACCGGCAATGATCCGATCCAGCGTTTCGCCTTGTGCTTTGGCGGCAAAGTTCAACGCCATGCGGTGAACCAAGGCAGGGTGCGCAAGGGCTGCCACATCATCCAAAGACGGCGCCAAACGGCCCTGCACCAGCGCCCGCGCCCGCGTTGCCAGCATCAAAGCTTGCGCCGCCCTTGGGCCTGGGCCCCAACCGATGGTTTCTTGAATATGCGCATCCGAGGTTTCCGTTGGCCGCGCCGAACGCACCAGATCAAGGATCGCTTCCACAACAACTTCACCCACGGGCATACGGCGCACCAATTCTTGGGCTGCAATCAGTTGCGCGGGCGTGAATACCTGTTTGGCCACAGCTTCTTCAGACCCCGTGGTTGCCAGCAGAATTTCGCGTTCCGTTGCACGGTCGGGAAAGCCCACATCTATTTGCAACAAAAACCGATCCAGCTGCGCTTCGGGCAAAGGATAGGTGCCTTCCTGTTCAATCGGGTTTTGTGTGGCCAGCACATGAAAGGGCGTGGCCATTTTATGGGTTTGTCCCGCAATCGTCACTTCATGTTCCTGCATCGCTTGCAGCAATGCGGATTGCGTGCGCGGGCTGGCGCGGTTAATTTCATCGGCCATCAAAAGTTGGCAAAAAATCGGCCCCTTCAGAAATCGAAAACTGCGTTTGCCGTCTTCCGAAATATCCAGCACCTCTGACCCCAATATATCCGCAGGCATCAAATCAGGCGTGAACTGCACACGGTTGCTATGCAGCCCCATCACTGTGCCAAGCGTATCGACCAGCCGCGTTTTGGCCAGACCGGGCGCACCTACCAGCAAGGCATGACCACCGCTTAACAGCGCAATAATGGATTGTTCCACCACTTCAGGCTGGCCGATCACCCGCTTTTCGATATTGACTTTGGCGGCTTCCAAAAGCCCGCCAAGTTCATCAATTTGCTTCGCTAAAGTCTTTTTGGTGCCGCTCATGACAAAATCCTTCTAAAATCCTATAATTAAGATAACACTAAACGAAACGAAAACCAGCGTGACAAATGACAAATTCGACAGATCAGCAAAAAACAGCAAAACCAACCGCTGACGGCATAGCCCAAGCGGCAAAAAAGGCGGGCAAAAAAGGCCCGCCGCCAGTGCATTTGTGGAACCCGGAATTTTGCGGAGATCTGGATATGCGTATTGCGCGCGATGGTACATGGTTTTATCTGGGTACCCCCATCGGGCGGATGCCGCTGGTTAAACTGTTTTCATCCATTATCCGCAAAGACGGTGACGATTATTTTCTGGTCACACCGGTTGAAAAAGTCGGCATCACCGTGGATGACGCGCCCTTTGTGGCGGTTGACTTTGATGTGACAGGATCAGGCAAGGATCAGGAAATCCTCTTCACCACGCAGGTTGACGACATGGCCACCGCAGGCCCAGACAACCCGATCCGTGTGAAACGCGACCCTGAAACAGGGGAACCATCGCCCTATGTTCTGATCCGCGCCAATCTGGAAGCCCTGATTGACCGTAAAAGCTTTTATCGGCTTGTAGATATCGGGGTGCATTCGGATTTTGAAGGCGAAAGCTGGTTTGGGGTTTGGTCAAAAGCCGCGTTCTTTCCAATCATCCTGTCATCAGAGTTAGAGGATACTTAATAGGCCCTGGCGACCCGTGCGCATAGGTTAGGTTATGTCATCGGGGCAGGAACGGTTGATTTAAAACTTGGCCGTTCTGCCAACCGATCCACAATATCCGCGATGTTCTTCCGATTGCGCCACGTGATCGGGCGCCTGCTGTCTGACCACAGCAATAAGCACGTCAGCGCATAATCGCAGACATTCGGTTCATCGCCTGTCAACCATGTTCCAGCGCGATCTTCCAGCCAATCCAATCCGTTTTGAACCCGCAGAAAATCGCGCTCTTTCATATCAAAACCCAAACGGTTTTCACCCACAGTTTCCAGCCCTGCAAACTCGATATGCACGGCATTGACCAGAAAATCGCTTAACTCCAAAATAATCGCCAATAATTGGCGATCCGCCAACGGATCCAGAAACGGTTCTTGCGCTTCTTCTGTCATTGCCCAAAGCTGTTCTACAATTTGTGAGGTTGGAAAAATAGTCTCGCCGATGGTTTTCAAAGTTGGCACTTGCCCCAGCGGATTAATCTTGAAAAAATCATCTGGCAGCGGATAAGATACATCTATCATCTGAACCGGCACATGCCATTCGTCAATCAACACCCGGCACAGCCGCGCAAAGGGGGATGCGTCAAAATAATACAGTTTTGCAGGTTCTAATCTATCCATCTGTCAAATCCGAAAATAGTTCAAGGAATCGCCCTCTAACTTCTTTAGGAGCATGCGGCCTAAGTATACGCTTTGGCAAGTCAGATAAAACAGGTTTGCCAAACAACTGATCCGCTTCATCTTTAGAAAACCCTGCGATTTGCACGGCTTCCAGCCAAGCCGATAACTTATCCGCCCGTTTGATCTGTTTCTTGATGATATCAGGAATTTTCGCAGGCAAGCCAAAACGCAAATGGATTGCAGCTGTTAAGCGATCATCCAACGCTTCGTAATCAGGGCCAACAGCATTTTTAACCGGCGAAATCATATCGCCGATAACGTATTCAGGCGCATCATGCAGTAACGCCGCCAGCCGCCATTTTGTATCTATGCGTGGGTTCAACCGCGTAAACAGCTCTTCCACAAACACCGAATGTTCGGCCACTGAATAAGGGTAATCCCCAACCGTCTGCCCGTTCCAACGCGCAACAAAGGATAATCCATGGGCGATATCCTCTATTTCAATATCGAAAGGTGAAGGATCCAACAAATCCAGCCTACGCCCCGAAAGCATACGTTGCCATGCACGTGGCGGTGTGGATTGTCGTGGCATAAAATCTCCCTGATACCTGAACCCTTGTCGATACCTAATTCCAATGTTACATGCCACCCCAAGAACGCGTTTTTAATTGAAGGAGCCGCACATGGCCAATGACTATATTGTAAAAGACATCTCTTTGGCCGCTTTTGGCCGCAAGGAACTGGATATTGCCGAAACTGAAATGCCGGGCTTGATGGCCCTTCGTGAAGAGTTTGGCGAAAGCCAGCCTCTAAAAGGTGCCCGCATTGCAGGCTCTTTGCACATGACCATTCAAACAGCGGTTCTGATCGAAACACTGAACGCACTAGGTGCTGAAGTGCGCTGGGCATCGTGCAACATTTATTCCACCCAAGACCACGCAGCGGCTGCCATTGCCGAAGGCGGCACACCGGTTTTCGCCATTAAAGGCCAGTCACTGGAAGAGCATTGGGATTACCAAGACCGCATATTCTTGTTCGAAGAAGGCACATGTAACCTGATCCTTGATGATGGCGGCGATGCCACACTTTACATCCTTCTGGGTGCACGTGTTGAAGCGGGTGAAACCGACCTGTTGGAAAATCCGACATCCGAAGAAGAAACTGCAATTTACGCCCAGATCAAAAAACGCATGGCGTCAAACCCCGGTTGGTTCACTGCCCAGCGTGATGCGATCCAAGGCGTGTCCGAGGAAACCACAACAGGCGTGCACCGCTTGTACCAGTTGATGGATCAAGGCCTGTTGCCGTTCCCCGCGATCAACGTAAACGATAGTGTGACCAAGTCGAAGTTTGATAATAAATACGGCTGTAAAGAATCACTGGTAGACGGTATTCGCCGCGCCACAGACACTATGATGGCCGGCAAAGTTGCCGTTGTTCTGGGCTACGGCGACGTTGGCAAAGGTTCAGCTGCATCCCTGCAAGGTGCAGGCGCACGTGTGAAAGTTACCGAAATTGATCCGATCTGTGCATTACAAGCTGCCATGGACGGCTTTGAAGTTGTGCGTCTGGAAGATGTGGTGTCATCCGCCGATATTTTCGTGACCACAACAGGCAACAAAGATGTGATCCGTCTGGAACACATGCAAGCGATGAAAGACATGGTTATTGTGGGCAACATCGGCCACTTCGACAATGAAATTCAGGTTGCAGCCCTTGCCAACCACAAATGGACAAACATCAAAGATCAGGTTGATATGATCGAGATGCCATCGGGCAACCGCATGATCCTTCTGTCTCAAGGTCGTTTGCTGAATTTGGGTAACGCCACTGGCCACCCGTCATTTGTGATGTCTGCGTCATTTACAAACCAAGTGCTGGCCCAGATTGAGTTGTGGACAAAGGGTGATGACTATAAGAACGAAGTTTACATCCTGCCGAAACATCTGGACGAGAAAGTAGCGCGTCTGCACCTTGAAAAGGTCGGCGTGAAACTAACCGAGCTGACCAAAGAGCAAGCGGATTACATCGACGTTAGTGTTGACGGGCCGTATAAAGCGGAACATTACCGTTATTAAGCACACCGTCATCACCCGATTAATTCAGGTGACCTTACAAAGATTAAACAAGCGGCCAGCAAAAATGCTGGCCGTTTTTGTTTGAAAGCTGGGCGTTAATTTTGGTTAACACCGCCTTCAATCTCGTCCAGAGCACTGAGTGCGGGATACTA
This sequence comes from Amylibacter sp., assembly GCA_016764475.1. Taxonomy (GTDB): domain Bacteria; phylum Pseudomonadota; class Alphaproteobacteria; order Rhodobacterales; family Rhodobacteraceae; genus Amylibacter. The sequence goes on along the minus strand of JAESRV010000046.1, from coordinate 18,497 downwards.
AATAACCCTTGCACCTTTTGCATAACCCGCCAAGGGTGCGCTTTATGGATAACACAAACATAAAACGCGGCCATCTTGCCATGCTGTTGTTCTCGATCCTGATCGCAGGATCGTTCAGTTTCGGCGCACGTGTAGCCAACCTGATGGAACCCACGGCAATGATGGCGATCCGCTTTGTAATAGCAGGCGTTGTTGTCGGTTCATTGGCCGCAATGCGCACGGGTTTCAAGCGTGAATATACCAAAGCACCTTGGCGTTATGTGGTGTTGGGCGGCTTGTTCGCGATATATTTCAGCCTGATGTTCGAAGGCTTGAAAACCGCATCCCCCGTTTCATCCGCTGCTGTCTTTACCCTAACCCCGATCATGTCCGCGATCTTTGGATATTTCATATTACGCCAGATCACCACGCTTTGGATGGCCCTAGCCTTGGCCATCGGGGCCGCAGGGGCGTTATGGGTGATATTTGGCGGCGATCTAAATGCCCTGATCGCCTTTGACATAGGCCGGGGAGAGACAATATTTTTTGTCGGCTGCATCGCACATGCTTTATACACCCCGCTTGTGCGCCGCTTAAACAGGGGTGAACCGACCGTGATTTTCACCTTCGGCATGATCCTTGCCGCCACCATCATCCTGCTGGCACTTGGTGCCCCTGATCTGGTCACAACTGATTGGGGTATCCTGCCGTGGTATTTCTGGGCAACGTTGTTTTATCTGGCGGTTTGTGCCAGCTCGATGACGTTTTTTTTGTTGCAATTTGCAGCCATGTACCTGCCCAGTGCCAAGGTAATGGCCTACACTTACCTGACCCCCTCGTGGGTAATCTTGTGGGAACTGGTGCTGACAGGAACTGTCCCGCCCGCACTGATGTTACTGGGGGTCGCGGCTACGATTGTGGCTTTGGTAATGTTATTGCGAAATGAAGGGTAAGGGTAGGTTTTACCTAACCAAAGGCCCGAACACCTTATAATGCAACGCTTCCAACACCACCGCATTGGTGTTCAGCGTCAGGATTTTATTGGCGGACATATCTGCCTCAAACAACCCCGCATACCAACCCTCATCGGTTTGCAACCCTTCAAGATTTTCCAGTAGGGCGAACGTATAAGGATGGCGCAGCAACGCCCACCAGCCGAAGCTGCCTTTGGTCGAGATGCCGCGTTTATCGGATACATCCACCCGCTTGGCAGTGACGCTGATGAAGGGTTCTTTGCCGACCAGCACCGCATTATAGGAAAAATAGGGTTTGCCCCTGATGTGGTCTTCGGACAATGATGTCAACTGCCCGGTTTGATTGTAGCGAAATACTTGTGCATCAAAGACGTGGGATGCCACCCAAAAAGCTTCATCCCGCCAACCGAATTCCAATGCTTCCAGTAAGAAAGGTTCAGAGGTTGTCACGGCGGCCACCCCGTGTGATTCTTCAGTTCGGACATCGCCTGGCAAATTCAGGCCAAAATAGCCCTGCCAACGCAAAATAGGCTCGTATTGCGAGGCTAATTCAACGGGCAACCCCAACTTCAATCCAATGCGCCCCGCATATTGTTCATAACCGATACGGCCTTCTTGCACATAACGCCCGTTGGCTTGGCCCCGCACCGCAAGCCCGCGAAAGCGCCCCGCTTCAACCAGTTTCGGCAAGTCCCAATTTGCCAGCAGGTTTTGGGCCACAGGTAACAGCTCTGGAAAAGCCTCGGTCACTGCCAAAAGCCCCGACATAAAACGCATAATATCCAATGCCGACCAACCGATACCCTCAGACAGTTCTTTATTGGCGTAATCGGTCATTTTTAGGCTGCTGATATTATAGGCTTTGTTGGGCAGCATGTTCCAGTAAAGCGGCAGACGCATGACACTGTTAAAAGCGCGCAACATGCGCCCTGACGCCTCATCTCGTGAAATAAGCCCCAGCTTATGGGCTGAAACCGTCGCCAATAGATACGCCCCTTGATCCCACATGGTCATGGATTTGAAGTTGCGCACAGAGGGTGCCAGCCCCGTTTCCGGATCGGTATTTTTGGCAAAATAGGCCCATGCGGTTTTAGCATAGGCCTGTTCTGTTTCGGTTAACGGTTCAAACGCGGGGTTGCGCGGATTGAACAGCGGGTTCCATTGGGCATTTGCAGGGATTATGGTACAAAAAAACCAGAATAGAATAATAAAAACACGCATGAACACCCATTAACCCGCCGAAATAAAGTTAAGGTAAGCATCACGGTTAAGAGTTAATATCAGGCTTTCAGTATTGCGTATTTACGCGTCATTTAGCTTGAATTGTCTGGTCTTCCAGAAACTTCTCAAACGCATCCAGATTGACGCATTCAAACTGCCCGAAACTTTCCATCCAAAGTGATGTATCTTTCATCGCATCCATTTGCAGCTTGCACCATTTCACCCGCCCGCGTTTTTCCTGCGCGATCAGGCCGGCGCGGGTCAGAATGTGCAGGTGTTTAGAAATGGCGGCCAGTGACATCTCGAACGGCTCAGCCACGTCTGTTACAGCCATATCATCCTCTAACAGCATGGTCAGAATTTCGCGGCGCGTTGGGTCGGCTAAGGCCGCAAAGACAAGATCGATCGGGTTTGACATGGGGTTTGGCCTAGCGCGTGAATGGGGGGAAGGTCAACCATATGGTTGATTTTGGGGCTTGGCTTATAGGTGTACCAAGCCTAGCTTGCACATATCAATTTCGCGGAGAACGGCAATGACAGGTCAGACACATTCCTATGCGGTGGATATAAAATGGGTCGGAAATACAGGTACGGGAACGGCTGATTTTACCAAATATCTGCGCGACCATATCATCAGTGCTGCGGGTAAAGCGGATATTGCGGGATCGGCTGACCCTGCGTTTCGCGGTGATCCAACACGCTGGAACCCCGAAGAAACCCTCGTGTCTTCCATTGCCACTTGTCACAAGCTTTGGTATCTGCATTTGTGTTATGATGCGGGTATTGTGGTAACGGGGTATGAAGACCATGCCACAGGTGAAATGGCGATGAATGCGGACGGCAGCGGCCAGTTTTCATCGGTGCATCTGGCCCCTAGGGTGATGATTGCCAAAGGGGGCGACACGAAGCTTGCCAAGGATTTGCATGCTAAGGTCGGGGCACTATGTTTTATCGCACGTTCGGTGAACTTTCCGATCAAGCATGACGCGATGATTATGGTGGAGAAATAACTTATGGCATTGCATCTGAATGACGGGCTTGCGCGTATTGGCGAAGAAAACGCATTTGCGGTTTTGGCCCGCGCACAGGCTTTGGCCGCTGAGGGCCGTGATATTATCAATCTGGGCATCGGGCAGCCTGATTTTTGCACCCCTGAACATATTGTTGAAGCGGCAGTGAAGGCTTTGCGCGATGGGCATCATGGATATACGGCCGCAACCGGAATTGCGGAACTGCGCGAAGCGGTGGCGGTCGATATTGATCGACGATTAGGGCAGAATGTATCCCCTGACAATGTGCTGATTGTACCGGGTGGCAAGGTCACGATGTTTCTGGCGATCCTGATGTTCGGGGCACCCGGAAAAGAGATACTTTACCCTGATCCCGGTTTTCCGATTTACCGATCAATGATTGAATACACTGGTGCCAAACCCGTACCCATACCGATCCGCGAAGAAAACGGTTTTGCGTTTCGGGCGGCAGATGTTTTGGGCCAACTAAACCAGAAAACTAGTTTAGTAATTATCAACTCGCCAGCAAACCCCTGCGGCGGGGTCACGCCTAAGGCTGAAATTGATGCGCTGGTGACGGGATTAGAGAATTGGCCCGATGTGGCCGTGATGTCCGATGAGATTTACGGGCAGATGACTTATGACGGGCAAGAACACGTATCTTTGCTAACATACCCGTCAATCCGCGATCGCCTGATCCTACTGGATGGCTGGTCAAAAACCTATGCGATGACGGGCTGGCGTTTGGGCTATTCTATATGGCCCGATGTGCTGATGGATGCAGCGCGCAAACTGGCGGTAAACTCGTGGTCATGCGTAAACGCCCCCGCGCAATGGGCAGCATTAGCAGCCCTACAGGGGCCGCAGGATTGTGTGACGGAAATGGTTGCGGAATTTGATCGCCGACGGCAGGTTGTTGTGGCAGGACTAAATGCTTTGCCGAACGTCAGCTGCATCACACCCTTGGGCGCGTTTTATGCGTTTCCGAATGTCTCGCAAACGGGCTACGGTGCCAAAGAACTGGCAACAGGCCTGCTGGAAAAGGCAGGTGTCGCCACCATCGGCGGGCCTGATTTTGGCATTTTGGGCGAGGGTTATATTCGGTTAAGCTATGCTAACTCGGTTGAAAATATTGAACGTGCCTTGATGCGGATGAAACAGTTTTTGGAAAAATAGGATAATACTTCCACATCTTCCTGATTATAAGCACAGATCACACTTATGAGGTTTGAAAATGAATTTAAATGCCCTGATTGACGCCCTGCCAAAGGCAGAGCTGCACCTTCATATCGAAGGCACGCTGGAACCTGAAATGATGCTGTCGCTGGCCAAGCGCAACAAGATTGATCTGCCTTATGCGAACGTGAAAGAAGTGCAGGCGGCTTATGAATTCAACAATCTGCAAGACTTTCTGGATGTCTATTATCAAGGCATGTCCGTACTGATCGAAGAACGGGATTTCTATGATCTCACATGGGCCTATCTGGAAAAGGTGCACGGGGACAGGGTGCGCCATGTGGAAATTTTCTTTGATCCGCAAGCACATATGGAACGCGGCATTGCCTTTGAAACTGTACTGGGCGGGATCACTTCGGCACTGGAAACAGCGCATAAGGAAATGGGCATCTCATCTAAACTAATCATGTGCTTTCTGCGCCACTTGCCTGAAGAAGCGGCTTTTGAAGCGCTGGATTGCGCCTGCAAACATAAAGACCATATTTTCGGGGTTGGGCTGGACAGTTCCGAAGCAGGCAACCCGCCTGAAAAATTCAGCCGTGTGTTTGCCGAAGCACGTGCACAAGGCTTTGTGCCCGTGGCCCACGCAGGTGAAGAAGGCCCTGCCGCATACGTCAAAACTGCCCTTGATGACTTGCAAGTACAGCGCGTCGATCACGGGAATCGTGCTTTTGAAGACCCTGCCTTGATCGCACGCATGGTGCGCGACCAAACGCCGCTGACCATGTGCCCTTTGTCAAATCTGCGTCTACGTGGCATTGAACGGCTGGATCAGCACCCCATTAAGAAAGCACTAAACGCAGGCCTGCTGGCCACAATTAACTCTGACGATCCCAGCTATTTTGGCGGGTATGTCAATGATAACTATAAAGAAGTTGCCAAAGCTGTTGGGCTGGATGCAGCAGATATAGTACAGCTTGCCAAGAACTCTTTCGCTGCTTCCTTTATGCCGGACGCAGATAAACAACAGGGCTTGGATGCGGTCGCTAAATGCCTTGATCAAGTAAAGAAATAGCAAAAGGTTAGTGTTTTAATCAGAAAACATCTTTCAGAATTTAAGTTTATCAGGTAGCTTGCGCAAAACAAAAGACACAGAAAAGAAGACTTGGGGTTTGAAGCATGAACTATATGAGCGGGCAAGACGCCCAAAAAGCGCGGAAAACAGAAACAAAAGACTGGTTGCGCATTCTGGCATCATACCGCGCGCCCAATAACTGGCGCAGCATTTTCGAACTTTCCATCACCATGGCAGGCTTTCTAGGATGCTGGGCACTGGCTTGGGCCTCTATCTCATTCAGCTATTTCCTGACAGGCCTATTGGGCGTCATGGGCGGCGGCTTTCTCGTGCGCCTGTTCATTTTGCAACATGATTGCGGCCATGGCTCTTTGTTTTCATCGCGCACAGCAAACGACTGGATCGGGCGCTGTCTGGGCGTTCTGACACTAACACCCTATGCATTATGGCGCCGCACCCATTCGATGCACCACGCGGGTTCTGGCAACTTGGAAAAACGTGGTGTCGGCGATATCTACACAATGACAGTGGCCGAATATAAAGCGGATACACGCTGGGGCCGCTTCATGTACCGCCTCTATCGCAATCCGGTCACCCTTTTTGTGGTAGGCCCTATCTTTATTTTCGCCATTCAGCAACGTTTGCCCGTCGGCTTTATGAAAGCGGGTATCAAATACTGGATTTCCACCATGGGTACGACAGCAATGATGCTGATCACCTATTCCATCCTGATTTACATGATCGGTTTCTGGCAGTTCTTCGCCGTGTTTGCGATCACCAGCTTTACCGCTTCTGCGGCGGGCATGTGGTTGTTTTATGTCCAACATCAGTTCGAAGAAACCCATTGGGAGCAACCCGAAGATTGGGATATGCACGATGCTGCCCTTTATGGCTCTTCCCATTATGCGCTGCCAAAGCCCCTGCAATGGATTTCAGGCAACATCGGTATTCACCATGTGCATCACCTGTATAGCCGCATCCCGTTTTATCGCCTACCGGAAGTGATCCGCGATCATCCGGTTCTGGGCGAGATCAAACGCATGACATTGTGGGAAAGCCTGAAATGCGTCAACCTGCATCTTTGGGATGAAGGCCAACGCGTTTTGGTGCGCTTTAAAGATGTGCGCCTTAACAGGTGACAGGTAACAGTTCTTTTACTGCATAAAACCTATTCCTGTGTATTATAGCCTTAAAAAAGGCTATTTTAATGTGGAATTCTTTATTCAGTAATTTTTTATACCGATCACTTAAACATGGGGTTCTGATCCTTCACCTACAGTCCTGTCGCAAAGTTGTGGATAATTGCATCACTGACATGAAGCAAATTGGATCAGAAGCCCTATGAATTTCCTAAAGCAAATCGTCCTTACCAGTCTTGCATTGGTCGCCAGTGCAACAACCGCTTTGGCGTGTGGTGCCGACACGAACTGCCAGATAGGGGATGATCGGTACTACCGCATTGCAATGCCCCAAGGCCACGATGGTAAAAGCCCCGTGGGGGTGATTGTTTTTTCCCATGGGTACCAGGGATCAGCGGCAGGGATTATGCGTAATAAGGCTTTGCGCAAGGTTGCCTCTGATCTGGGTGTGGCCCTGATTGCTACCAAATCTGTCGGCAGTGGCTGGGATTTACCAAATGCACCGCATGGCAATCAAAAGGATGCCTCGGCTGAGCTGGCCTATTATGATGCGGTGATCAAAGACGCGTCGTCTAAGTTCGCACTTGATACCAAGCGTATGATGGCCACGGGGTTTTCCGCAGGGGGCATGATGGCATGGACACTGGCTTGTGCGCGCAGCGATACTTATGCGGCATTTGCGCCTATGGCGGGCACTTTTTGGTTAAAACCACCCCAATCCTGCAAGACGCCGGTGACAAACATTATCTACATTCATGGTAAAACCGACCGCACGGTTCCATTGACCGGGCGCGTGATTGGCAACACCCGTCAGGGTAATGTTTATGATACGCTTTCGATGTATAAGAAATTTGGCAACTTTAAAGAAGTGGCTGAGACCAGATCAGGTAATCTGACCTGTAAAAACAGCACCAATGCGCGTGGTAAAATTCTGAACTTCTGCCTGTTCCCGGGGCGTCATAAATTCAGCAGCAAATACGTGAAATTCGCGTGGGAGGTATTTGCCGCCAAAGGGGTGTTCTGATCCCTTTTCCTTGGGCATAATACGCCGATGAGCAATGCCCTTGATACTTTGCAAAGCAAGATTACCGATTGCACGATTTGTGCCGAACGTTTTGTCGCCACCAAAACCGCGCATGCGCCGCGCCCTGTGGCATGGCTGTCGCCCGATGCGCCTATCTTGATTGCAGGCCAAGCACCGGGCGCGCGGGTTCAGATCAGCGGGCGCCCTTTTACTGATCCATCAGGGGACAGGTTGCGCGACTGGTTGGGGGTGGATGAAGCAACTTTTTATGATCGCCGCAAATTTGCGGTTCTGCCGATGGCGTTTTGCTTTCCGGGATATGATGCGAAAGGGTCTGATCTGCCACCGCCAAAAATATGTGCGGACACTTGGCAAGACACGGCGAGGGGCCATATGCCCCAGATCAAACTGACGCTTTTAATCGGGGCCTATGCGCAAAAATGGCACTTGCCTGAGACCAAGAAGTTGAACGTGACAGACCGCGTTGCGCGGTGGCGCGACCATGCACCTGACATATTCCCATTGCCTCATCCCTCATGGCGCAATACTGGGTGGTTAAAGAAAAACCCGTGGTTTGAAACTGACCTGCTGCCCCTGTTGCAGGCCCGTGTTGCAAGCCTGTTGAAAGACCGATGATGACCCCGCTAGATCAGGCCCACGCCGAAATGGAAGCACATCCTGAAATAGATGCACTTCGACTGCAGTTTTATGAACGTCTGGCAGATTGTGAGCTGTTCTTATTACTGGAAACGGAACCGACAGAGGACACCGCCAAACCGATGATTTTTCCTGTGGAAGACCAGCAATATGCATTGGTGTTTGACAGTGAAGAACGGCTTGCGGAATTTACCCAAAAACCTGCCCCTTTCATCAGCCTAAGTGGGCGGATGATTGCGGGGATGTTGCGTGGCAAGGGCATTGGGCTGGGGGTGAACCTGTCTGTGGCCCCGTCTTCAATTCTGTTGCCTGATGGGGCAGTGATGTGGCTGTCGGACACCTTGGAAACCACCCCTGAAGAAACCCAAGCGAAACCTGTTTCCATTCATGCGCCAAGTGCAATACCAGAGGTTCTGCTGAAAGCTTTGGACACAAAACTTGCGGCAATGGCAGGGGTGGCAAAGGCGGCTTATCTGGCTGAGGTGGATTATGAAAATGCGCCTAAAACCCATGTCATTGTGTTCATTGACGCGATTGAGCAGGCGCAAACGGCGATCACATCCGCGATTTCCGAGGCCCTGACATTCAGTGGTATCGAGGCAGGTACTCTGGATGTGCTGTTCCTGCGCGGCTCTGACCCCATATGCGCACAGCTGGCCAAAGTGGCTTTGCGGTTTGATCTGCCTGAATTACTGGAACCCAAAGCCCATGTGGTTGAGGTGCCGGGGTCAAACCCTGACAAGCCCCCGAAACTGCGTTAATAGCCTGCTTTGCGATCAACAAGGTGCAAAAACGACTGGCCTGCTTCACCGCGCCCGATGTTTTCTACCACAACAGCGGCGGATGTTTCCAAGCGGGTTTCAGAGGCGATATGCGGGGTGACCAACACTTTGGGGTGTATCCAGTAAGGATCATTGGCGGGCAGGGGTTCTACGCGAAAAACATCCAGTGTTGCGCCTGACAGTTTGCCGCTATCCAAGCCTTTCAGCAGGGCGGTGTCGTCGATTAACGGCCCGCGACCGGGGTTGATAATTGCTGCACCATCTTTCATTTGCGCAATGCTATCCGCATTGATCATGTTGGTGGTCTCAGGCGTGTCGGGCAGCAGTAAAACCAGTATATCGGATTGTGCCAGAACATCGCGCAGCCCGTCTTTGCCTGCGTAACATTTTACCACATCATCTGCCTTCAATGTGCGCGACCAGCCCACAACGTTGAACCCTTGCTTGGCCGTTTTATGGGCGCAATACAGGCCCAAGGCACCGATGCCCAGAAATCCGACCGTGCGGTTGCGTGCCAAAGGCGGTGCCCAGTGGCTTAGCCATTCACCGGGCTTTGCCGCCACATGTAAAGCCGTGCCCAAATGGTGTCGCATCACATGGCCGACAACATAATCCGCCATGCCCTCGGACATGCCGGGGTCAACCATACGGGCCAGTGGTTGGGTCAGGGTTTTGTTGGTCAGGGCGGTTTCAACGCCGGCCCACAGGCTTTGCACCAGCTTGACGTTGGTAAAGGGTGCGAAATCTTTTACCGGGCCGTTCGGGGCATAGATGATATAATCCACATCCTGTGGCGCGTCTGTTTCAAGGACAAGATTGATGTCTAAGCCTGCTTTTTCAAACAGATCGTCCAGATAAGGCTTATAATTCTGCCAACTGGCTTCGGGGGCGGAAAACAGTACAGTTTTTGTCATCGGTTTCACCTTGGTCTGTGGATATGCGCACTTTGTACCAGACCGAAGCCTGCCAGCAAGACCATCATTGCAGAACCGCCGTAACTGACCAGCGGTAATGGTACGCCCACCACGGGGGCCATGCCCATGACCATCGACATGTTGACGGCGAAGTAGAAAAAGAATGTGGCTGATACGCCCAAGGTGACCAATGCGCCAAAGCGGTTATTGTTGGATATAGCCGAAGCTACGCAAAACACCACAATTAGCCCGTAGATCAGCAGTAAGGCCGAGCCACCTGCAAAGCCGAATTCTTCGGCTAAAGTGGTAAAAATAAAGTCGGTGTGTTTTTCGGGCAGAAAGTTCAGCCGCCCTTGGGTGCCTTGCATGAAACCGCGCCCTGATATGCCGCCTGATCCAAGGGCGATCTTGGATTGGGTGATGTGGTAGCCTGCCCCCAATGGGTCACTGGACGGGTCAAGAAATGTGGCGATGCGTTTATATTGGTAATTGTTCAAAAGTTGCCATGATTGGCCTTTGGATATTAAGACCGCATAGACCAGGGCACCTGCGGCTGCGGCCCCTGTTGCGAAATACCACCAACTTACACCCGCTACAAACATCACGATAGCGGCCCCTGCGAACAGTAGTATGGCTGTGCCAAGATCAGGTTGGCGCAAGACCAGTGCCATGGGGATCAGGGTCAGGATCAAGGGCGGCAACAGCCATTGCGGTTTGGAAACACGGTCACGATCCAGCCAAGAATAGTACAAAGCCAGCACCATGACCAAAGCGAGTTTCATCAGTTCCGAGGGTTGCAAGCGCATGAACCCCAGATTGACCCAACGCTGTGATCCTTTGCTGGCCTCACCTGAAACGTCAACCACGACAAGCAGGATTAGCGCGATTAGGTACACAAAAAATGACAGTTTGCGGTAGATGTTAATCGGGATAAAAGCCATGATAGTCATCACGACCATGCCCATTGCAAACCGTATCATTTGCGGTTGTGCCCAACGGTTGATGTCGCCGCCCGATACTGAAAACAGCATTAAAAACCCAATGGAGCTGGCCGCGATGATCAACAGGGTCAAAGCCCAGTGATAGGCCAGTATCTTGCTGAAACCTGTCGGTACAATCTCGGTTTTATCGCCATAAAACCTCATGCGCGGTTCCAGCGTTTAGCGGGCGTTTGCGGGGTCTGTTCATCAGGGTCACCCGTGCGCCGTTTTTGTGATGGCAAGTTGCCATATCCGGGATCTTCATTTTCCAAAGCGGCAAGCATGACATCGCGCGCAATGGGGGCGGCAACACTGGAGCCACCACCGCCATGTTCGACAATCACCGCAACCGCATATTTTGGATTATCATAAGGCGCATAGGCTACGAACAGCGCGTGATCGCGGCGTTTCCACGGCAAATCACTGTTGCGGATAACGCCGCGTGCGCGTTCCGCCTTGGTAATTCGGCGCACTTGGCTGGTGCCTGATTTACCAGCCATTTCCATGCCCTTCGTGCGTATTCTTGAGCCGCGTGCAGTGCCCCTATCGCTGTTGACCACTTCAAACATACCCTTGCGTACCAGCGCCAGATGCTCTGGGTTAATATCCAGAGGTGTGTTGCCGATGACGGGTTCCAGGGTTGTATTAACAGAGTTGATCAGGCGCGGGTTAATCGCGTTGCCGCTGGCAATACGCGCGGTCATCACGGCCAGTTGCAAGGGCGACGCCAGCGTGAAACCTTGGCCGATACCCGCGTTCAGGGTATCACCCACAACCCAGTCTTTGCCCTTGGCACGGCGTTTCCAGGCCTTCGTGGGGGCCAGCCCCTTTCGGATGGCGGGAAGCGGTAAATCATGACGTGTGCCAAGGCCCAGTTTGCGGGCCATCGCTGATATATTGTCAATGCCGACGCGCTGGGCTATTTCGTAGAAATAGACATCGCAGCTTTCACGTATAGCGCGTACAAGGTTTACCTGCCCATGCCCCCCCCTGCGCCAGCAGTGAAATTTGCTGCCAGAAACCTCTATACTGCCTGAGCAGTAAATTTGTTCTTTTGCGTCAATTACGCCTGCTTTCAAAGCCGCCAGTGCCACGATCATTTTGTAGGTAGAGCCAGGGGGGTAGGTGCCTGAGACGGTTTTATTAGCCAGTGGGCGGTATTTGTTTTCGTTCAGGGCTTTCCAGTCGGCCACGGAAATGCCTGTTACAAATTTGTTGGGGTCAAACGATGGGGCAGAGGCCAGTGCCAGAATGTCACCGCTTTTCACGTCCAGCAACACAACAGCGGCACTTTCATCACTGATACGTTCCAGTGCGATGCGCTGTAAATTGGTATCAACGGTCAGTTGCAGGTTCTTGCCGGGCTCGCCTGCTTTACTGTCAATTTCGCGCATTACGCGCCCGACGGCATTGACCTCAATCCGTTTAATCTCGGCCTTGCCGCGCAAATCATGTTCTGCACGTGTCTCAATACCATTCTTGCCGATTTGAAAGCGCGGGATGCGCAGTAATGGGTCGTCATCATCGGTCTTGCTTAGATCGTAATCGCTGACCGGGCCTACGTAGCCTACAATATGACAGTATTCTTGTGCGTATGGATAATTTCTGTAGGCACCGACAATGGGTGAAACTCCGGGTAAAGACGGCGCATTTGCGGCAACGGCTGATACTTGTGCCCAAGTCAGGTTTTCTGCGATCGTTACAGGAACCCACGGTCTGTGCTTAGCTGTCGCTTGCAAAGCATCGTTTACCTGATTGTCGGAAAGTGGAATAATCTCGGCCAGTTTGCGCAAAATACGTTCGGGTTCAATCGCCTGTTCGCGGATTATTTGAATGCGATAAAGCGGCACGTTAAGTGCAATGGCTTTGCCTTCGCGATCATAAATCAACCCGCGCGTGGGCGGTACTAATTGTATACTGATACGGTTTTCTTCGGCCAGCAGGCGGAACTGTTGCGATTGCACAACCCCCAGTTGGCGCATCCGGTAGCCGATAAGCCCCATAACACCAAGCTGCATGCCCAGCAATACAAAGGCACGGCGAGATAGTTTTCTGCCTCTTCCTTTTTTAAGCTGTTTCATGCTTTATGACCTTTCACACCAAACGCGCCCAATGCGGGTTTCTTTATGCGCAATATATAAGTAATGATAAAAATGATAAGCGGGTAGGGCAGGACTGTAAAAATAAACTCCCATGCCATATTAGCAAATGTGGGTGCTGGGGTAAAAGCGACGGTAAGGATGATTTTGTTAAGCAGCAAGGTTATCAGAAACATCAAACTTAAGTAGAACCATTCAAACGGGAACAGGTTTTCCATGAATGCATCGCGGTTTGCCCGTAGAACCTCGGTGGAAACCAAGACACAGGCGGTCCAGACACCCAGTGGCCTTGTCAGGAAAATATCAAAGCTGAAAAAGATCAGGAAGATCAACCAAAAAGGCACAACTTCGGGGCGCCGGATGATCAGCGCATAGGTGACACAAAACAAAATGTCGGGCATCGGCAGGGCGGTTGGTGCAAGTGTGAACGGGATCAGATTAAAGAACATGATGCTTGCTGCAAACAACAATAACACCAGCCGCCACAGAATGATCCGGTGATATTTTATCCGGCTCATTCGTCTGCCGCCACATCTTGATCTGTGGTGTTATCAAAAGGAAGTACAGGGCCGATCAGGCGGGTAGGGTCGGAAATGGGCAGGCCGGGGGAGTGGCGAATGATCCGCATAAACTCTAACCGTTTGTAATCAGCGGCAAGGCGTGTGCGAAAATTGTTATCGGATGTTAAAACGGCTTGGCCAACCAGCAGGTCAGGCGGAAAAACCCCGCCATCACCGGATGTTAGAATACGATCTCCGGGTTGTATGAGATTTGGATTCTCAATGAAATCAAGAACCGGCAGTAATGTGTTGTCACCGCTTAATATGGCGGTTTGATTGGAAGGTTTAATAACAACGGGAATGCGGCTGTTGCTGTCGATCAGAAAAATCACCCGCGATGAGTTTTCACCGACCCCTGAAATACGCCCCAACAGGCCCAAGCCATCCATTGCAGCCCAACCGTCAACGATGCCATCATGTTCACCAAGGTTAATCAGGGCGGATTGGCGAAACGGGCTGCCGCTGTCGGTCATAACCACGCCTGAAATAAACGATAGCTTGGGGGGCAGTTTCACATTGTTCAAATCCAGCAGGCGGGCCTTTTCCTGTTCCAGCTGAATGGCCGCTTCGCGCCATGCTTTCATTTGCTGTAACTCGCGGCGTAACTCCTGGTTTTGCTCATATATCCGCCCGTAAGACTGAAAATCATCCACAATTCGTGAAATATGCGTAATGGGTTCCATTGCCCATTCCATATTGGGAATGACCTTGTCCAGAATGGCCACACGCATCTGTTCCGCACGCGGGTTATCAATGCGCCAGAAAAGAAAGGTCAGAAACAGGAAAAAAAGCGTAAGCCCGAACAAGACACGACGAATGGATCGGCCAAAATTGTAATCTTGTGATTTTTGTTCCGCCATATCCTACACCTATGGGAACGTCATGAAATTTTAGCTGTCGTAGTCAATGACATGCGCCATTTGTTTGGCGAATTCCAATGACATGCCTGTGCCGATGGCCACACAGGTTAAGCATTCTTCGGCAACCGAAATAGGCAAGCCGGTTTGTTCACGCAACGCCAGATCCAGATCACCCAGCAATGCGCCACCCCCTGTCAGCATAACGCCGCGATCAACGATGTCTGCGGCCAGATCGGGTGGTGTGCTTTCCAGTGCCTGCATCACGGCTTCGCAGATTTGTTGCACCGGCTCGGCCAATGCATCTGCTACTTGGGCTTGATTCAGTTCAACTTCCTTGGGCACACCGTTCAGCAGGTCGCGCCCGCGAATGATCATTTTTTCACCCACGCCGTTTTCAGGCATACGTGCGGTACCAATGGTGGTTTTGATCCGTTCAGCCGTGGCTTCACCTACCAACAGGTTTTGTTGGCGGCGTAGATATGAAATCAGGGCTTCATCCATACGGTCGCCGCCGACGCGGGTTGAGCGCGCATAAACAATGTCGCCCAGTGAAATCACCGCAACTTCGGTTGTACCACCGCCGATATCCACAACCATAGAGCCTGTGGGGTCTTGGATCGGCATGCCGGCCCCAAGAGCAGCTGCAATCGGTTCTGCGATCAGCCCAGCTTTACTGGCCCCCGCCGAAATAACCGAGCCGCGAATGGCGCGTTTTTCAACCGGTGTGGCACCATATGGTACACAGACGATAATATGCAGTTTCGACAAAGGTGAGCGACGATGCACCTTGGCGATGAAATGTTTGATCATTTCCTCAGCCGTAGCAAAATCCGCGATCACGCCGTCGCGCATCGGGCGGATGGCTTCAATGGAACCCGGCGTGCGCCCCATCATCAGTTTGGCGTCTTCACCAACGGCCAAAACCCGCTTGCCACCATCTTTGACATGATAGGCCACCACAGAGGGTTCGTTCAGGACGATGCCTTTGCCTTTGACATAGATCAGCGTGTTTGCTGTGCCCAGATCAATGGCCATATCAGATGAAAAAATGCCTAAAATATTACCTAGCATTACACGCGTCCTATGTTGAATTCCCTGCTACAGGTTACATCCTGAAAGCCATATTCTTATAGGTTCTGAAAGGCTTGCAGGTAAAGGGGTTTAAACGGGCAAAGGGGGCTTGGTGGGCATTATTTGTCGATTTAGGCGAAGTTTCGCCCTTGATGGGGGGGTAAATTAGGAACCGAACGCCGGCGCAAGCCCGCATTCGGTTATTTTCATTTGTGCTATTCAGCTTCAGGGGCGGTCTTTTCGCGGCGCACGATCAGCTTGTTCAGCGCGTTCACGTAAGCCTTGGCAGAGGCCACAACCGTATCGGTATCCGACGACTCTCCGTTTACGATCTTGCCGTCCTCTTCCATGCGCACCCGCACGGTGGCTTGTGCATCAGTACCTTCGGTCACCGCAAGAACCTGATAGACCGCCAAGCGTGCTTCGTGCGGGAACAGTTGTTTGATGGCGTTAAAGGTTGCATCCACCGGCCCGTCGCCTGTGGCGGTGATCTGGTGATCTGTGCCGTCTATTGTCAGGGTTAAATCGGCGGATTGCGGGGCTTCGGTGCCGCAAATTACCCGCAGGAATTTCACCCGCAAATAATCGTAAGCTTGCAGGGTGCCTTCGTCAGACACTAATGCGATCAGATCGTCATCATAAACTTCTTTCTTGCGATCCGCTAAAGCCTTGAAACGCACGAACACGTCTTTCAACTGGTTGTCGCCCAAGTCATAGCCCAGATCGCTAAGTTTGGCGCGCAATGCGGCACGGCCCGAGTGTTTGCCCATCACCAAATTGGTTTCTTTCAGCCCGATGTCTTGCGGGCGCATGATCTCGAACGTGTCCGCAGATTTCAGCATGCCGTCTTGGTGGATGCCGCTTTCGTGGGCAAAAGCGTTCTTGCCGACAATGGCTTTGTTGTTTTGCACCGCAAAGCCTGAAACCGTCGCCACGCGGCGGCTGATGTTCATGATTTTGGTGGTATCAATGTCGGTGTAATAAGGCATGATGTCATTGCGCACGCGCAGGGCCATCACCACTTCTTCCAGTGCAGTATTGCCCGCACGTTCGCCCAAGCCGTTGATTGTACACTCAATTTGACGCGCCCCACCGTCAACAGCGGCCAGCGCATTGGCTGTGGCCATGCCCAGATCATTGTGACAATGGGTGGCGAAAATCACCGCATCCGCCCCCGGCACTTTATTGATCAGCATCGCAATCAGATCGGCACTTTCACGCGGTGCGGTAAAGCCCACGGTGTCGGGGATGTTGATAGTGGTGGCACCTGCTTTAATCGCGGTTTCCACGGTGCGGCACAGGTAATCTTCTTCTGTGCGGGTGGCATCCATCGCCGACCATTGCACATTGTCACACAGATTACGCGCGTGGGTGACGGTGTCATGGATGCGTATGATCATCTCATCCTTGGTCATATCCGGGATCGCACGATGCTGCGGGCTGGTGCCGATGAAGGTGTGAATACGCGGCTGTGCGGCGTGTTGCACCGCTTCCCAACAGCGGTCAATATCGCGGGTAATGGCGCGGGACAGCCCGCAGATCACAGATGTTTTGCTGTTCTCGGCAATCGCTTTAACAGCGGCAAAATCACCTTCAGAGGCAATCGGAAAACCCGCTTCGATAATGTCGACCCCCATACTGTCCAGCATTTCGGCGATTTCCACTTTTTCATTATGGCTCATCGTCGCACCCGGGCTTTGTTCGCCGTCGCGCAAGGTGGTGTCAAAAATCAAGACGCGGTCTTGTTTGGTTTTGTCAGTCATATCGGTATCTCTTTTTTCTTAGCTTGCTTTTACTGTTTCAGACGCGAATGTCACCCCCTGAGCGCCCGCGCCCAAGTAAGGCACGCTCAGAGGCAGCTAAGTAGAAGAAGCGCACGCAGGTTCAGGCCCAAAGAGCCTGTGCTGGAAATAATATGTGCGTTTTTCGTCATGGGATGAACTTATAACGGGATTCGTTGGGAATGGAAGGGGGAGTTTCATGGCTTTTATAATTCTGTTAACTTGAATATGAGCTTTTAATAGTATCTGTGTCTGGAATATAAAATTTTGAAAAAATCATTTCTTATCTTTTGCTTATTATTCACAACCACTCTTGGAACAGGATTGTTGCTATATTGGCCTGTTGATCCTGTAGAAAGGGTTATGCGTGCATCAAAAGCGTGTCTGGCAAGTATTGAAAATGGATTGCCCTTGCAAGTTTACGGTTTTGAGCCAGCAACCAAGGCGCAGGCAGATAAAATTATGGGTGATGTTGCTAAACTTACGGGTGGCGAAATTAAAGCATTCGGCCTGCACAATCCTATTTACCGAAAAACACCCGATGACCGACTTGTGCTTGTTGAAGATGTGCGCCGCAATAAAAAGGCTGGTATAAACGGTGAAACACAAATGAATACTTGGCGGTTTTGCAGATTGGAAACAAGGATAAGCGGCTTCACCGCGCAACAATTTGAAGAAATTGTATCGGGGTTTGCGGGTATGAAGGATGTACTTGTCACCCAAGGCACGTATGGCCAGATAGGTTTTACGCTATGGGTGGATGAAAGCGATGTTTTTGATGGATTCCAATCTGTAAACCCAAATAAACGCAAGTGTATTGTTTCCGCATACTTATTGGCACGTCATGAGATTGATAGCCTAACTATACAATACTGGGAACCGTCAAGGCCTGCTGAATGTGGTGCTGTAACGGGCGCTTGAAGTGGATCACTCCACCACAGGCACTGCTTCGCCGTCTTTCCAAAGCCCGTCGTAAATATCCCCGTTGGCGAATGTCATGGTGCCGAGGCCTTCGCGGATACCGTGCGAAAACGATCCTACATAATCGTCGCCGTTGGCGTATTTGGCGTGGCCGATGCCGTGCATTTCGCCCTTGACCCATGCGCCCTCATAGACAAAGCCGTCATTGGTGGAGTGGGTGCCGGTGCCGTGGCGTTTGCCGGCCTTGAAGTCACCATCGTAAATACTGCCATCG
>JAESRV010000014.1 GCA_016764475.1 Amylibacter sp. | reverse complement strand
CGAACGACCAAGTGATCATGTGCCGATTTGGGTGGAGTTGGACGCTTAAATTGCGGGTGTGATTTAAGCCTGTATGCTTGCTAACTATTTTGTAACTAAACTAGTTTACTGGTTTAGTTATGGAAAATCTATATCACATATCTCAATGCTTTAAGGCTCTTTCGCATAAACGACGGGTGCTTTTATTCGATCTTTTACTGAAACATGAGCCCCAAAAACTTTCATTCGGTGACCTGCAAAAACTAAGCAAAATGCCGGTAGCCCCTTTGACCCATCACTTGGGTTTTCTGGAAAAGGGCGGGCTGATTTACCGGCAAACGAAAGGGGCGCATACCTATTTTGCGCTTCAACTGCAAAATCTCAGTTCTGTATTGGATATTGTTCGGATGCGATGCAAAAAACGGTGACTTTTACAAAGCCTAACCCGCCGTCACATCATGATCATAAATCCAATCATAATGTCCAGCCATAACCGCAGGCGCCATTTGTGCAGAAAGGCGCATGCCCGTGTGTAACAATCCGCGCACCAGCGGGTTGGCAGTATGATAGATACGGCCCGATTTCAGTGCGGTTTCCTGCACTTTGGTAGCCCGTGGTTTGCGGATAGCTTGGTAAGCTTGCAAAGCCACACTGATATCCGCATTCTTCGCCAACTGATCGGCCAAAACCCATGCATCTTCTATCGCCATACAGGCCCCTTGGGCTACGAAGGGCACCATCGGGTGGGCACTATCGCCCAGTAAAACAAGGCGGTTTTTGATCCATGAATGCAGTGTGGGATGGGCGAACAGACCCCATACGATGGGGTCTTTCACTGCGTCCAACAAGGTGGTGACATTCCCGCACCAACCTGAAAACAGGTGGCGTAATTCATCTGCGTTGCCCGCATGGTTCCAGCCTTCATCTGTCCATGTGTTACGCTCTTCTACCGCCACGATATTGATCAGTTTTCCGTCCCGTAAAGGATACATTACCAGATGCTTGTTTGGCCCCATATAGACATGGGTATTTTGGCTGAAACTGCGGGGCAAGTCATTGCTGGAGACCAGCGCACGCCAGGCAATTTGGCCTGTAAAACGCGGTTTTTCAGCATCATAAAATTGATCCCGGATAGTTGAGCGCACGCCGTCAGCCCCGATCACCAAGTCAAAGCTTTGATCGGCCACTTCAGCCTTGTCTGTGATATTTGATACCTGCGTGCCAAGTTTCAGGCTAACGCCTGCTTTTATCGCGGCTTGCATCAGGTTTTCGATTAAATCCGCGCGGTGAAATTGCAAATATGGTACGTCAGCCGTGCTGTTCATCGCCACTTTAGCCACAATTCGCCCGTGTTTGTAATCATGTAACGTTACCGATTTGGGCTTGCTGCAAGGCCAGTTTTGCGGGTTTAATCCAAGTGCGTTCAATACCCGCACGGCGTTCACACTGATTTGCAAACCAGCCCCGACCTCACCGATTTTGGCGGCTTGCTCAAATAATGTCACGGAAAAATCTTTTTGGCGTAGTGCGATCGCGGCGGTTAACCCGCCAATGCCGCCGCCTATAATTGCGATATTAAGTGTCATAAAAACCAGCCCCTAACGAAAACACCGAAGACCTTACAGTCTTCGGTGTAAAACTTCTAGCAGCCAATGCAACGGATCAAGTGTCGCGGTGAACTTTTTCTTTACGTTCATGGCGTTCTTGGGCTTCCAAAGACATGGTTGCAATCGGGCGCGCATCCAGACGTTTCAGTGAAATCGGGTTGCCGGTATCAGAACAATAGCCAAATTCACCTTCTTCGATCCGGCGCAGGGCCTGATCAATTTTGCTGACCAGTTTGCGTTGGCGGTCGCGTGTACGCAATTCCAACGCACGATCGGTTTCTTCAGAAGCGCGGTCAGCCACATCGGGAATATTGCGCGTGCCTTCTTGCATATCTTCAATGGTATCTTTGGTATCTTCCAACAGACCTGCCTTCCAGTTCAGCAGCTTGCGGCGGAAATATTCAACTTGGCGTTCATTCATAAAAGGTTCATCTTCTACAAGACGATAATCGGTATCCAGGATTACTTCAGACTTCATAATTACACTCATTTTCCAAACGACTCCCTACAGCACTAATGTGCTGATTTGTGGTCTCGTTATAGGTATCTTAAGGAAATGTCACCCCCAACATGTGTGATGTTGCGGCTTTGTGAATTCACGTATAGTCTTCGTAAAACCAACGACTTAGGGGTTGAGTATGAAGTTTACGGGTACAAAAGACTATGTTTCCACCGATGATTTGACCATAGCGGTCAATGCGTCCATCGCACTTGAGCGGCCTTTGATTGTAAAAGGCGAGCCTGGAACCGGTAAAACCGAGCTGGCGCGACAGGTGGCACTGGCATTGGATTTGCCGATTATTGAATGGTCGATCAAATCCACAACCAAGGCGCAACAAGGGCTTTATGAGTATGATGCGGTGTCACGTTTGCGCGATAGCCAACTGGGTGACGCGCGGGTGGGGGATGTGTCAAACTACATCAAAAAGGGTAAGCTGTGGCAGGCGTTTGACGCGGACCAGCGGCTGGTTCTATTGATTGATGAAATAGATAAGGCCGATATTGAGTTCCCCAATGATCTGTTGCAAGAACTGGATCAGATGCAGTTTCATGTTTATGAAACGGGTGAAACGGTACGGGCGAAACATCGCCCCATCGTGATTATCACCTCTAATAATGAAAAGGAATTGCCCGATGCGTTTTTGCGCCGCTGCTTTTTTCACTACATCAAATTCCCGGATACGGACACGTTAAAGCGTATTGTGGATGTGCATTTCCCGGATATTAAATCTGATTTGGTGTCAGAGGCTTTGCACCAGTTTTTTGAGATACGCGAAACCCCGGGATTAAAGAAAAAACCGTCTACATCCGAAATGCTGGACTGGTTGAAGCTTCTGTTGGTGGAAGATTTGTCGCCTGCTGATCTGCGCCGTGACGGTAAGGATGCTTTGCCAAAATTACACGGGGCCTTGCTAAAGAATGAACAGGATGTACACTTGTTTGAAAGGTTGGCATTTTTAGCTCGTGGGGGGCGGTAATGTTAGGGGCATACAGGACTGCAAAAATACACCAAGATATTCGGGTTCGTTCTAACGGCATTCATTGCCAGTTTGCACGGTTTTGTGCGATTTTGCTAAAATCTAAAGAAAACCGTACTGAGAAACATAATTTAGCCTTACTGTTTTGTATAACTCAAGGTTGTAACGCGTGGGCACTGGCCTTGTTTTTCAAGGTTAGCATGCGTGAGTGTTTTGTTGGTGTGTCATGTAATGGGTATTGAAAGTGTATTAAGTATGAAACGTTTACCTGTTCTGGTTTTTTCTGTGGCCTTGGCTGGCTGTGGGACACAAACTGCCCCCGAAGTAAGCCGCAATTCCAACGATCTTATATCTACTGTCGGGATGCAGACATTCCCTAATGCTGCCACAAGTGCTGTGGTTCATCGCTCAAACATCGACATTGCACAAGAATTTCTTGACTTAAGCTTTGCTTTGGAAAGCGGGCAGGAATTAACGCGTTTGACACGGTTTGAAGGCCCTATTTCCATAGCAATATCGCCTTCTGCATCTAAAAATGTGGTGCAAGAACTTGACCGCTTAATCGCGCGTCTTCGTTCCGAGGCGAATGTTGATATTTATCGTGTTACCGGAAATAATGCGAATATTTTTATTGAAACTATACCCAAGAAACAATTGCAAAGCATGATCCCTACAGCGGCATGTTTTGTTGTGCCAAATGTGTCGGGCTGGAATGATTATCGGCGTAATAGGTTCAAAAACACGGTTGACTGGACACAGCTTGAAAGCCGTCAGAAAATCACTGTTTTCATGCCCAATGATATCGCCTTGCAAGAATCGCGTGATTGTCTGCATGAAGAAATTGCACAGGCACTGGGGCCGGTAAACGATCTGTACCGTTTGCCTGACAGTGTTTATAATGATGATAACTTTAATATTTCACTAACAGCCTATGATATGCTGATATTGAAAGCCTTTTATTCACCGGAAATCCGCAATGGCATGTCAAAGACGCAAGTGGCATCTGTTTTGCCGCAAATACTGGCACGTTTAAACCCTGTGGGTCAGGCTTTGCCTGCCGCAAATTTGCAGAAAACCTCTAAGGATTGGGTGCGTGCGATAGCAACCGCTCTTGGCCCTAAAACCAGCACTTCAAAACGGCGTAGTGCAGCATTTCGTGCGGTTCAGATTGCACAAAGCAAAGGGTATAATGACCACCGCTTAGGCTTTGCATATTTTGCCCGTGCGCAAATATCGCTGCACAATGACCCGCGCCTTGCGGCATCGGATTTTGGCCAAGCTTACAGTATTTTCAGAACCTTGTTCGGGCCTTCTGACATCCACACAGCCCAAGCGGCGGTGCAAATGGCATCTCTGGCAATTTCAGCGGGTAAATATGATGACGCTTTGGGGTATCTAAACGATTCGATCCCTGCGGCGCGTAAATCACAAAATGCTTCCCTGCTTTTCAGCCTGTTGGCGATGAAATCCGAAGTTTATGACGGACTGGGACGATATGCCGATGCGAAAACCCTGAAACAAGAGGCAATAAGCTGGGCGCACTATGGTATTGGCTCGCGTTCTGAGGTATCCAGACGTCTGCAACAGGTCGCGGCATTGCGGCCAAGGATATCGACAAAAGGCTTCTATTGATATGATCATGATCCCTGCATTCTTTTTGGGTGCACTTATCGGCGCGATGCGCGCCAAAAGAAAACAGGGCAGCAAGCTGGATATGCTGCAATACGGTGCGGCGCATGCTATTATATTCTTCATCGTAGCGTTGTTTGCCTCCATCGCCGTTGGTTGGCTGGGCTGGGCCTAGCCCGTGTTTCTGCCGCTCTTTGATAATCTCAAAGACGCAAAACTACCCGTTTCCCTGCGCGAATATCTGACACTTCTGGAAGCCATGAAAATGGGACAGGCGGCGTATGATATTGATCACTTCTATTATTTGGCGCGTACCTGTCTGGTAAAGGACGAGCGTTATCTGGATAAGTTCGATCTGGCTTTTTCCAAGACATTTCAGGGGCTGGAAGGCATCACATTTGAAGATGTGATGAAAGCGGCAGATGTGCCGCAAGAATGGCTGGAAAAGCTGGCGGAAAAGCATCTTTCCCCTGAAGAAATGGCAGATATCAAAGCCCTTGGCGGGTTTGATAAGTTGATGGAAACGTTGAAGAAACGCCTTGAAGAGCAAGAGAAGCGTCATCAAGGCGGTAGCAAATGGGTCGGCACGGCGGGCACCTCGCCCTTTGGGGCATATGGCTATAATCCTGAAGGGGTGCGTATCGGGCAAGATAAAAGCCGGCACCAGCGTGCGGTGAAGGTCTGGGATAAACGCGATTTTCGCAATCTGGATGATAGTGTGGAACTGGGTACGCGCAACATCAAAGTGGCGCTGAAACGCCTGCGCCGCTGGGCCCGTGACGGGGCGGATGAAGAACTGGATTTGCCGGGCACAATCCGGGCTGCGGCGGAAACCGGTTATATCGAGGTTAAAACACGGCCTGAACGGCGCAATGCGGTAAAAGTACTGTTATTTCTGGATGTTGGCGGCTCAATGGATCCCTACATCCGTCTGGTGGAAGAGCTGTTTTCGGCAGCACGTTCCGAGTTTAAGCACATGGAGTATTTCTATTTTCACAACTGCCTTTATGAAGGCGTGTGGAAAGATAATGCGCGGCGCTGGGGTGAAAAACAATCCACTTGGGATATTCTGCACACTTACGGTAAAGATTATAAGTGCATCTTTGTCGGTGACGCCAGCATGTCACCTTATGAAGTGGCTTATGTAGGCGGGGCCAATGAGCATTATAATGCGGAAAGCGGCCAGACATGGCTGACACGTGCCCGCGAACAATGGCCGGATAATGTCTGGATCAATCCCGTGGCAGAGCAGGCTTGGGGCTATACCCAGTCCATTGATATGATCCGTCAGGTGTTTGATAATCGCATGTATGGAATGACCCTGAAGGGTATTGAGGCGGCGATGAAAGAATTGGGCCGGTAATTGCGCATCTTCGCAAAGTGACTTGCCAACAGTAAGCCCACACCCCATATCTGATATATGTTGAAACTTACCCCCATCTTGCTTGCGGTTATTTACGGGCTGGTCATGTACCGGTTTTCGGCATCGCGCACACATAAAGAGCTGGATGAAAAATCAACCCGTCTAAATGATCCTATGCTGCAACATGTTCTGGGCCAGATGGCGACCGCCTTGGATTTGGATCAGATCAAGGTTTATGTCTATGAAATAGAGCCGGTGAACGGGTTGGCAGCCCCTGATGGGCGGATATTCATCACACGCGGATTTATGAATAAGTACAGGGCAGGTGAGGTTAGTTCCGATGAGATGGCCAGCGTCATTGCACATGAACTGGGCCATGTGGCACTGGGGCATTCGCGGCGGCGGATGCTTGATTTTTCAGGGCAAAATGCCATTCGGGTGGCGTTAACCATGATTTTAGGGCGTATTTTGCCTGGTGTTGGGGCTTATCTTGCAAGTTTCCTGACTTCGATGATCGGTGCGCGTCTGTCGCGTGTGGACGAGTATGAGGCGGATGCTTATGCAGCGGCCCTATTAACCAAGTCGGGCATCGGTACCAAAGCGCAAAAAAGCCTGTTTTTGAAGTTAGAGGCCTTAACGGGTGCATCAGGCCAGCCGATGGCGTGGTTGATGAGCCACCCAAAAACCAAGCTGCGCATAGACGCGATTGAGAAGCTGGAAAATAAATGGGCAGCGGCACGCTGATTTTCATAAGTTTTTAAACCTATGGGCTTAAGGCTGGTTTTGATCAAAGAAAGCCTAGCCCGATGTATGTTCAAACCATTTATGACAGCCGCGCACGTGCGCATATTTCCGATCAGGATATTGTGCAGATTACCGCTAAAGCACAGCCCTATAATATTGCAAACGGATTAACGGGGTTTCTATATTATGACGATTGGCGGTTTTTGCAGGTGATTGAAGGGCATCCTGCACAAGTGGCCGAAGTGATGAAGCAGATCACGAAAGACCCCATACACCACTCAGTTAAGGTGCGTTTGATGAACCGTACAATGGTGCGTAGTTTTGGCGGCTGGCCTTTTTGTGCGCTTAGTGCATCCGATCCTGACTTGCGACGGGTTGTTAAGCTTATGGGATATAATGATTTATTTGAAACCAATGTGGTGAATGCGATTAAGGTGATGAAACGTGCGGCGGGGCGCAAATACCGCGTGATGAGTATCTATGAAAAGGAAGCTTTGTTTAATGTGCATCTGACAGAAAAACCTGAAACGCGCTTAAGTCTTACGGAAAATATGCTAGGGCTGCGTGGTTAACAGCTTGCCTAACCTAGGCAGGCCCGTGCGTTTCAAAAGTTTGCGGATGTCTTTGGCTTCGCCAGAATGCAGTTCTGCGGCTTGTTGAATGTTTTGTGCAACGCGCAGCATTGCAGCGCGGTTTTCATGGGTAAATTCAACCAGGAAGCTATCAGGATCACGGCGAATAATCTGGTGACCTGCCAGAATGCGCGTAGGGAAATCCTTTAAATTGCGTGTCATGATGGTGTCGGCTTTGCCTGCAATGGCGGCGGCTAGAACATGGATGTCATTTTCGTCAGGCAGCCATAGGTCTGCATGATCCGATGCCGCAATTTCCGCCTTTGGCCATTTGGCGCGTAGAAGGGCGATCTCAACCCCTGCAACCTGTTCTTGTGCAGCACCCAACCGGGCTGCCGCACGGTGCCATTCTTCTAAGATGCGTGCAGACCACAACGGCGCAAAAGCACCTTCGCTTGCCGCACCCAACAAAACCTCACGCATGATGGTCGGGTATAGAATACAGGCATCCAGCAGGATGCGCATTAGTCTAGCCTGAAAAACATCGCTTTCAGATAGGCAGTTTCGCCCAAGCTTGCATGGGTCGGATGATCCGCACCTGCAAAGCCCGTGTGCAAGATTTGTGCGCTGCGCCCGGATTTTCCGATGCCTGTCAGACAAGCCTCGCGAAAGCCTTGCAGATCAACCGCATGCGAACAGGAACAAAGCCCCAGATAACCACCCTTTGCTACCAGTTGGCTGCCCAAACGCGCGACCCTTTCATAGGCCCGAAGACCTGCTGAAAGGGCAGGTTTATTGGGGGCAAAGGAAGGCGGGTCACAGATTACCAGATCGTATTTTTCGCCTGCATCAATCAGGTCTTTCATTTTGTCAAAAGCATCACCACGCAGGGTTTCAAAACGATCAGAAACACCCATGGCATTTGCACCAAGCTGGGCCAGTTCCAAAGCTGCTTCAGATCCGTCCAAGGCGGTTGCACTGGCGGCACCTTGTGCCAAACAGGTTAATGAAAACCCGCCGACATGGGAAAATACGTCTAAAACGCGGGCATCTTTGGCAAGTCCAGCTGCAAAGGCATGATTGGGGCGTTGATCAAAAAACAGACCGGTTTTTTGCCCACCTACAATATCGGCCATAAAAGTAGCCCCGTTCATGGGAACCGCAATCGGGCCATCAATCGCACCTGTCAAAACTTTGTTCTCATCATCAAGACCTTCCAGTTTACGCGCCCGCCCGGCGGCGTTCTTGAAGACGGTTTTGATGTTCAGATCATGGGTTAAAATCGCTGTGAAATCGTCCAGCATATTTTCGGCCCAATAGGCATTGGGTTGAATAACACATGTGTCACCAAAGCGGTCAATGATGACACCGGGCAGACCGTCAGCCTCGGCATGGACCAGGCGATAATAGGGGGCGTCATACAGGCGTTCGCGCAAAGAAAGGGCGGTTTGCAGTTTCTGGCGCAACCAGTTTTGGTCAATGGTTTGCCCTTCTATACGATCGACAAAGCGCGCAGTGATCTTGGAGTTGGCGTTAAACGCGCAAATTCCGATAAAAGCACCTGTGGTATCGGTCAGGTTTACAAAGCTGCCTGGCGGAATTTTTCGGCTGCGCCGATCCATAACCAGTTCATTGGAATAAACCCAAGGAAAGCCGAAGCGCAGTTTTTGCGGTGAGACTTTGGGCAGAAGGCGGATTGTGGGGTAAGGTTCATGTGTCATGTGGTGCTACTAGCGGGTTTTTGCGCTGGCGGAAAGCCACAAAAAAAGGCGACCCGAAGGCCGCCTGAAGTTTGGTCATTGGGATACTTAGCTTTAGCTTTCGCCAGACATTGTTTGAAACATAAGTTCTTGCACATGTTGGGTAATACGCACTTTTTGCGTTTCACCGCGCGCCATTGCTGCGGCTGCTCTGGCGCCGCCATATGCTTTGAATTTAAGGTTAACGTTTTGAACTGCTTCTACGGGAACGCCTGTTTTGGCGTCACGCAACAGGTAATCAAAGTTGATATTGTGGCGCCCGCCAACTGTGTAACGGGTTTTTTCTGTCAAAGCGTGAAACTTGTTAACGCGCACTTCCATTGTAACGGGGCGGCCTTCATCCACGCGCGCAACACCAGTTGAAATAGCGTTGACAAGAATTGTTTGAATTTGTTTTTTACGATCGCCAACCGGGTCTTCGCGCCATACGATATCTGACAGCGGTAAGAACACGTTTGCCTCTGACACAGTCAGTTCTTCGGGAACTGTAACGCTTAGTTGTTGTACGCTATATGCAGGCTTCGCCAGGGCGATGGTTTGCGGTGCAGTATCAATAACTTGGGTGCTTGTTACCTTTTGTGTGCTGGCACACGCGGTTACAGACAGTGCCAAAGCAATCCCTGCGATATATTTCAAGATTTTTGTTTTTGTGACCATTTTCATTTTTATCACTCCTTTTTCTTTCGTGGAGATTCGTTTGATAGGGTGAATATGGAGGGGGAATGTGTTTGATTTTTGCGCGAACAGCGCACATTCAAAGGTGATTCTATGGAGAAAAAGTGCCGAAATATGGCTAAATTTAGATTAACTGTAGTGAATTGGGCAGAATCGACAAATTATAAAGCGAAAAAAGCCGCAGCACTTGGCTACGGCTTTTAAAAGATTGGGGCGTTGGGCTTAGTGTGCAGTGCGTGTTGGAAAACCAAAGCTCAGGTTCTTGAACCAAACGCGCAGGTTGTGGCCAAACTCGGCCATAGCTTGGGCACGCATTTTGCGGGCGTTAGCTTCGATGGCGGCTATGTCGATGATTTCGTCGTTGATTTTCATTTGTCTAGGCATGATCATTGTTCTGTTCCTTTATGTGTTGGCCCTTGCATAAAGGTCGCAAAATAAGAACACACCAGACAATGTCGCATTTTGGATATGCGTTTTACGCATACCTTTTAATGATAGCTATGCTTTAACGTCAAGTTAGCAGCGCTTATGAATAATATTTAGGTGACGTGCCTTTTTGTGCGGCGTTTTTCAAACCGTTAAACACGTGTTCACCGACAGAACGGAAACACACTACAGACGCATCTTTTTCAGAGCTTAGCCAAAACGCTACAGGCAGTTGCCCCAGACGTGTGCGGCGCATTTCGCCTATCTTAAACGCATCCGAAGACAAGTTTGCAGGTGAGCCTTTGGCAAGCACATCACGAATACCCGCGCCTTCCAGTGAAAACATCGCGCGGGCGTCAGATACGTTGACGGCCAGTATATGGCTGCCCGCCAATGCTTTATCCAGTTTGGCCACGGTGGCATCCGCTTTTGCATGATCGACCAGCAACAGCAATTCGTCAGGGGACATCCATGCGGCTGCCCCTTTTGCGCCGCTGTTAATGCCGCCCACTTTGGGCATGGCCACACCCGTTGCTGCTTTGACCGCTTTGGCCAAAATATCGGATGATAGATCACCGCGCAGGGTGATCATGCCCTGAAGCCCCGTGTCTTTGATGGTAACGGAACCTTTGAATACTGCCCCTTGCAGCGCACTTACAGCTTTAGACATTTTGCCGTGCTCCTTCTTTATCCAGAAATACCGGATCACAAATTTCAGCTTTGATGGGATCACCACCAATGGTTGGAAACTCGATGATCTCGCCCATTCGATCTGGGCCAAATTCCACCAGACCCATCGCAATCGCGTGGTTCAATGTGGGTGAGAAATAGGTTGAGGTGACCCGACCGATCATGTTTTTTACCCCGTTTTCACGGGTTGTCCCGTCGGTGGCATAGGCCCCGTCGGGGATCACCGCCGTCGGGTCAACCGGTTTCAGGCCGACAAGCTTCCAGCGTTTCGGGTCAACCATATGCGGGCGCGTTTGTGCGCGTTTGCCCAAGAAATCCTGTTTCTTTTTGGAAATAGCCCAGTTCAGCCCCAGATCCTGCGGGATCACGGTGCCGTCGGTCTCATCCCCGATCATGATAAAGCCTTTTTCGGCGCGCATTACGTGCAGGCATTCAGTGCCGTAAGGTTGGATGCCGAACTCACGGCCCGCTTCCATGCACATATCCCARAAYKCYTGRCCTTGRSWKGCWGGAACTGCAATYTCGTATGAYAATTCRCCWGARAAWGAGATGCGGAAGGGCCGKGCTTKGATRCCGCCWAWKWYACCGTYSCKGAAYTGCATGAACGGCAGGGCTTCWGCYGAWACATCCATGCCGCCGAGTTTTTCCAGCACYTTGCGGGCATTGGGGCCRACCACKGCGATYTGKGCGTATTGTTCGGTGATGTTGGCAGTGTAGACTTTCCAATYCCACCATTCGGTTTGCARCCATTCTTCCATCCATGCRTGAATGCGGTCAGAMCCGCCYGATGTGGTGTGACAYAGGAACGTATCATCGSWYAGCCGYGCAACCACGCCRTCGTCWGACAGGAAACCGTTTTCGGTACACATCAGGCCGTAGCGGCAAAAGCCCACTTTCAGYGTGCTCATCATATTGGTGTACATCATATCCATGAAYTTGCCCGCATCSGGSCCTTTGACRATGATCTTGCCAAGKGTGGATGCATCCAGCAATCCGCAGTTTTTACGGGTGTTCAGGATTTCGCGGGTCACGGCCTGTTCCACGGTYTCRCCTTGCTGTTTATAGCAATAGGGGCGGCGCCAATCTGCAACGGGTTCCCAATCACCGCCATTGTCATCAATCCATTGGTGAATAGGTGATTTGCGGATCGGTTTGAACAGCTCACCACGGGCATCGCCCACAATCGCGCCGAAAGAAATCGGGTGATAGGGGGGGCGGAATGTGGTGGTGCCGACTTGCGGGATTTCTTTGTTCAGACTGTCTGCCAGAACCGCCAAACCGTTGATATTGGATAGTTTACCTTGGTCTGTCGCCATGCCAAGCGTGGTGTAGCGTTTGGCGTGTTCGACACTTGTGAAACCCTCTTGGGCGGCCAGACGGATGTCGCTGACTTTCACATCGTTTTGATAATCAAGGAAAGTTTTCGATTTCAATGCGTAGGTAGCCCCTTGGGGCATTGACCAGATAGCGGCAATTTCGCCAGCTTTTTCATTGCTTGCTTTTGGTGCGGTTCCAGTGGCTTTGAAGCCTGCTTCTTTTGCGGCCTGTTTGCCTGCGGCAACCGCGTCTTTTAACACAGCGTTGGAATAAAGATGGCCGTTGGCGGTGCCTGCGGTAATCACAAAACCTGTGCCATCTGCGCCCAAGGGGGGGCGCGTTGGGTCGGGTCGGAACATGGCTTGATCGAAATCCCAGTTCAGCTTGCCGCCGCAATGTGACCACAGATGCACCACCGGCGACCAGCCGCCTGACATGGCAACCGCATCGCATTTGATTTCTTCCAAGGTGCCGCCTTCGCCAGCTTGGGCGCATAGGGTGACGCTTTCAACCCGCTTGCCGCCTTTGACTTTGCCGATGGCGGATTTGTTTTCAATGCGAATGCCAAGGGCGATGGCGCGGGCTGGCAATTCACCATCCAGATCACCGCGCGGGTCAATGATACATGGTACATTCAGGCCCGCTTCGTGCAATGCAATCGCGGTGCGGTAGCCGTCGTCGTTGTTGGTGACAACAACAGTACGGTCGCCGATGCTGACGCCGTAGTCGGCGATATAGTCGCGCAAAGACCCTGCCAGCATGACGCCCGGAATGTCGTTGCCTGCAAAGCTTAGGGGGCGTTCAATCGCCCCTGTGGCGGTGATGATCCGCTTGGTGCGGATGCGCCATAGGCGGTGTCTTGGGCCGTTTTGGTTGGGGCCAAGGTGATCGGTTAGGCGTTCGTAGCCAAGCGCATAACCGTGATCATAAACGCCTGCGCCCATCATGCGGGTGCGGATTTGTACGTTGGGTAGTTTCTTCAATGCGACTAGGGTCTTTTTGACCCATGTAGCGGCTGGTTTTCCGTCTATTTCAACGCCGTCAGTAATGGCGCGGCCACCAAAGCTAACACCTTGTTCCATAAGCAGAACTGACGCACCTGACTGGCCTGCGGTAAGGGCGGCTGCAAGGCCTGCAATGCCGCCGCCGACGACCATGATGTCTACATGGGCGTAGAAATATTCGTAGGTGTCTTCGTCTTTGTGGGTGGGGGCTTTGCCGAGGCCCGCTGATTTGCGGATGATCGGTTCAAACACGTGCTTCCATGCGGCGCGGGGGTACATGAAGGTTTTGTAGTAAAACCCTGCGGGGAAGAAGCGCGATAGTTTGGAATTGAGTGCGCCGACATCGAATTCCAGTGATGGCCAGTGGTTTTGGGAATGGGACGTAAGCCCTTGATATAATTCAGTTGTTGTGGCGCGTTGGTTGGGTTCAAAATGACCGTCCGTACCTGTACCCATCAGGGCATTTGGCTCTTCCGGGCCAGCGGCAATGATGCCGCGCGGGCGGTGGTATTTGAACGAGCGGCCGACCATCATCTGGTCATTTGCCAATAGGGCAGAGGCAAGCGTGTCGCCCTGAAACCCGTGCAGGTGTTTACCGTTCCATGTGAACTCGATTTGCTTTGTGCGGTCGATCAGACGACCACCGGATTGCAGACGTGTGCTCATTTCACAAATCCTTCCCAGTTAGGGCGTTTCTTTTTGATCTTGTTTATCAAGGCTTTAGGCGGCTCAAAGGTTTGTGCTTTATATGTGCCGAACACTTCCAAAGTCATCGTGCAACGGGCGGCATGGAACCATTTTCCGCAGCCGTAAGCATGACGCCAGCGTTCAAAATGAACGCCTTTGGGGTTTTTGCGCATGAACAAATAAGTCTCAAAATCATTGTCCGAGCTGTCAGCGCCAAAGCGTGTGATATGGGCTTCGCCGCCCGGTGTCAGCTCGGTTTCGTCGGCTTCAACGCCGCAATAGGGACAGGTTAACAGAAGCATGATGTGGCCCTTTCATGGGATGTCGGTATCGCGTCGGTATTACGTCGGTATTGCGTCGTGAAAATGCACCGAGGTTTTTTGTTAACTTTTAACATCAGTGCGCCACCCCCGCTGCAACACTTTCATCAATAAAGCGGCCTTCCTGGAAACGATCCAAGCCAAAGGCTGACGCCAGTTCGCGCGGTTCACCGTCGGCGACAAGTTCGGCCATGGCCCAGCCGCTACCGGGGATTGCCTTGAAACCGCCAGTACCCCAGCCGCAGTTGATAAAGCAGTTGCCAAGCGGGGTTTTCGACAGGATTGGTGAGCGGTCACCAGTGATGTCGATGATGCCGCCCCAGTGGCGCAGCATTTTCAGGCGGCTGACCATCGGGAAGGTTTCGATCAGGGCGCGAACGGTTTCCTCAAGATGATGGAAGCTGCCGCGCTGGGTGAAGTTGTTATAGCCGTCGGTGCCGCCGCCGATGACCATTTCGCCCTTGTCGGATTGTGACATATAGCCGTGTACGGTGTTGGCCATGATCACCACATCCATGCAGGGTTTGATCGGCTCGGATACTAACGCCTGCAAGGATATGCTTTCAACCGGCAGGCGGAAACCGCCCATTTGCGCCAGATCGCCAGAGTTGCCGGCCACGATAATCGCCAGTTTCTTGGTTTTGATCGCCCCCTTGGTGGTTTCAACGCCGGTGACTTTGCCGCGTGATTGTTTGATGCCTGTGACTTCGCATTGCTGGATGATGTCCATGCCCATGTCAGAACATGCACGTGCATAACCCCATGCAACCGCATCGTGGCGTGCGGTGCCGCCGCGTGGTTGCCATAATGCGCCTAATACGGGGTAGCGGGGGCCTGAAAGTTCAATGATCGGGCATAGTTCTTTGACCCGCTGGGGCGTGATAAACTCGGTTGTGACACCTTGCAGATTGTTGGCGTGTGCGGTGCGCTGGTAGCCGCGAATTTCGGCCTGTGTTTGGGCCAGCATCATCACGCCGCGTGGGGAAAACATGACGTTGTAGTTCAGGTCTTGCGACATGGTTTCATAAAGCGAACGGGCTTTTTCATAGATCGCGGCAGACGGGTCTTGCAGATAGTTCGAGCGGATAATCGTGGTGTTGCGCCCGGTATTGCCGCCGCCCAGCCAGCCTTTTTCGATCACGGCCACATTGGTGATGCCGAAGTTCTTGCCCAAATAAAATGCGGTGGCTAATCCGTGGCCACCAGCCCCTACGATAATTACATCATATTCTTTTTTCGGTTCGGGTGACGCCCAGGCCCGTTCCCAGCCTGTGTGGTGACGGAAAGCTTCACGCGCGATGGCAAATGCAGAATAACGTTTCATATGTGCGGCCTTTGGCAAGGGATGTCAGGGATCAGATATAACGTGATCTGATGGCGACAACCAGTTCTGAAATACTCATGCGGCATATGGGCGTTGTGGCCCATTCGATGAGCGGCATTTTCATGCATATTCACGACATTTTTTCGCACGAGTTGTCGCGTTTCGGCAAATAAGCTTTCCCTGCCTGTACGGCTCGGGTAGCAAGGGGTGAAATTTGTGGGATTATGCGATGATTTGGATCGTTTCAGGATTGATGGCATGCGCTGTCGTTTTCGTCATTTTGCGGGCTTTTTTTGCAGTGCCAGATAGGGCGAAAGCGTCTGAACTGGATGTACAGGTCTATAAGGATCAGTTGCAGTCTTTGGAGAGCGATCTGGAACGTGGCGTGGTAACTTCGGGTGAAGCGCAAGCGGCACGGCTGGAAATATCACGGCGGTTATTGGCGGCGGACAAGCGTGCGCAAGGTGAAGTGACTGCGGGTGCAGGGGGTGTTTCTAAACTTGCTTTAACGATTATGATTGTGTTTTTGTTGGGGGGGACATTTGGGCTTTATGGGGTGATGGGCAGCCCGAAATTATCCGATCAACCACTTGCTGCACGCCTGGAAGCGGCAAGGATTGCGCGTGCCAACAGGCCTAATCAGGCGGAAGCGGAAGCTGAAATTGCGGCCCTTGTAAGCACCGGTGAAATTGCTGGCGGGAATCCTGATGAAGTGCCTGCCGAATATTTGGAACTGGTTACGAAATTGCGCGAAACCATGAAATTACGCCCCAATGAGGTGGAAGGCTGGAAGCTATTATCACTGCATGAAGCGCGTATCGGTAACTTGGGTGCTGCGTGGCGTGCCAAAGACCGGGTGATCACACTTTTAGGTGATGCGGCTAAGGCCGAAGATTACGCAGATCTAGCAGAGTTCATGATCGTTGCTGCGAATGGGTATGTATCTGTTGAAGCCGAAGAAGCTTTGGCTAATTCATTGAAACGAAATGCTAAATCACCGCGTTCGCGGTATTATTCCGGGCTTGCACTGGCGCAAAATGGACGGGCTGATGTGGCGTATCGGATGTGGATCGGCCTGTTGGAAGAGGGGCCTGAAGATGCGCCGTGGATTGCCCTTATTCGGGGGCAAATCGGTGCTGTGGCACGGGCTGCGGGCATTCGTATGACCGACCAAAATGCGCCGGGGCCATCGGCGGAACAGGTGGAAGCGGCGGGTGATATGACGGCGGAAGAACGTCAGGACATGATCCGCGGTATGGTTGGCGGCTTGGCTGATCGCCTGGCTACGGATGGCGGCAAACCTGTGGAATGGGCACGCTTGATCCGTGCTTATGGTACTTTGGGCGAGACCGGCAAAGCCTCGGATATTTGGAATGAAGCGCAAGAAGTGTTTAGCGAAAACGCCGAGGCGCTGGCACTGCTGCGTGAAGCGGCACAAGCCGCCGAGGTGGCTAATTGAGCGGGGTTTGCGACGCTATAGAGGGCTTTATTGAAGCGATCGGGGCGAGGTCTTCGTTGATGGGACTGGACTTTGGCACCAAGACTATTGGCGTGGCTATTTCTGATCGGTTGCAAACTGTGGCGACACCGCGTGAGACAATTATGCGTAAGAAATTCGGGCTGGATGCGGATGTGATTGAACGGCTGATTTTGGAGAATGAGATTTCGGGGATTGTGCTGGGTCTGCCGATGAACATGGATGGATCAGAAGGGCCACGGGCGCAATCTACGCGGGCATTTGCGCGCAATTTGGCAGGGCGGGTGCATGTGCCGATATTTTTCTGGGATGAACGCTTGTCGACGGTAGCGGCGGAAAGGGCACTTTTAGAGGCGGATATGTCGCGTAAAAAACGCGCTCTTGTGATAGATAATGTGGCAGCGTCTTATATTTTGCAAGGCGTTCTGGATCGGTTATCGCATATAAGGCACGGCTAATGGATGAAATTTGGAAGCGCAATGAGCCTGACAGCCCATGTGTAAAGGTCTGCGTCATCCACCCCAAGGCGGGGATTTGTATTGGCTGTTATCGGCGTAATGGTGAGATCGCCGCGTGGGCGCGTATGGAACGTGCGGAGCGGTTGGCGATTATTGCGGAATTGCCTGAGCGGGCGGGATTGTTGAAGGGAAAACGCAAAGGCGGGCGCAAGGGTGATTGACGGCGTTAATCTGCCAACCACCCCCGCAAGCCCCCCTGCCAATACGGTCTGAAATAGGCGATCATGCGGCCCTGTATTGGCCCAAGCCCCAGTCGAAACTCTGTTGGCCCATAGCGAATTCTGCGGCTTTCAGCACGGGGCCAGCTAGCGGGCGGCAGTTGTTAAGACATCAACGCCGACAAATCATGTGGCTTGGCAGCGCAACCAATTGGCGTGGTGTTTCGGGTCATAGGGAAATTTGGCCCAGCCGCGTGTATCAAACTTATCCAAAATAGGCTTTGCGTAACATGTTGATGGCCACAAGGATCAGGAACACGGCGAACACGCGTTTCAGCGGTTTAGGATCTAGAGTGTGGGCCAGTTTGGCACCAATGGGGGCGGTGAGCATGGTCATGGATATGATCACAAGGAAGGCCACGATATTGACGTGACCGATGTTAAAGGGTGGGCGGCCTGCGTCCGGTATCGGGGTGAATAGAAAGGTCAGCGCGGACGGTAGCGCGATGATCAAACCGAAGCCTGCGGCGGTGGCCACGGCGCGGTGGATCGGTCGGCCATGCAAGGTCATGATCGGCACGCCCAGACTGCCGCCGCCGATACCCATCAATACTGACAGGAACCCCACGATGGGGCTGAGGATTGCACGTTTTATGCCCGTTGGCATGGTGTCGCCCAACCGCCAGCTGGCTTGGCTGAACGCCATGTAGAGGCCCACGATCAGGGCGAGTGTGCCGAAGATTAACAGCAATGTGCCCGAACGCAGACCTGCGGCGATGAACACACCGACAAAGGCACCGATGACGATGCCCGGTGCCCATGTTTTCAGGATGTCCCAGTCAACCGCACCCTTTTTGTGGTGGCTAAGTACCGATCTGATGGAGGTGAAGATGATAGTGGCCAATGAGGTTGCCAGACAGATTTGCATCAGTTGCGGCGAGTTGTAACCCAGTGATGAAAAGGCATAGTAGAAGGCTGGTACCAGAATGATGCCGCCGCCAACGCCCAAAAGTCCGGCCAGAACGCCTGCGAAGGCACCGATCAGGATCAGCAGGATGAAAATCGGGAGTAGGGTCATCATATCGGGCATATTAGGCAGCTTTTTGTTTTATGGCCTCAAGGGCGGTTAAAATCAGTTCGGGGCCAGCCCCGTCTTTATGGGCACTTTCGGATAATATACGCCGCCAAAGCCGTGCACCTGCACGCCCCGCAAAGGCACCCAGCATATGGCGGGTGATCTGGTTCAGACGGCCACCATTGCTTAGATGGTTTTCAATATAGGGCAGCATGTCGCGCACCGCTTGTTCAATGCTGGTTTGGTCGGTTTTGCCGTAAATACGACTGTCGGCGTTGATCAGGATCGGGGCAGGGTCGTGATAAGCAGTGCGCCCGATCATCACGCCGTCAAGGCCGCGTTCCAGATGCTCAAGGGCTTGATCTAACGAAGTTATCCCGCCGTTGATATGGATATTAAGGTCGGGATTATCAGCCTTAATCTGATACACAAGATCATAATCCAAAGGCGGTACATCGCGGTTTTCTTTGGGGCTTAGGCCCTTTAACCAGGCTTTGCGGGCGTGGATGATGAAGGTTTTAACACCGCGCACTTTGACCTTTTCTATGAAGTCAGGCAGCACTTCATGGGGGTCTTGATCATCGACGCCAATGCGGCATTTTACTGTGATTTCTGTCGCTGGGGCCGCATCTTGCATGGCGGCTACACAGTCGGCGACCAGATCAGGTTCACGCATCAGGCACGCGCCGAAACTGCCCGATTGCACGCGATCAGATGGGCAGCCAATGTTGATGTTGATCTCATCATAGCCGTAATCCGCACCGATTTTTGTAGCTTGGGCCATTTGTACGGGATCAGAGCCGCCCAGTTGCAGGGCAATGGGGTGTTCCACATCGTTATAGCCCAACAATCGGTCGCGGTCGCCGTGGATCACGGCGGGGGCTGTGACCATTTCGGTGTATAGCAGGGTGTGTGCCGACATCAGGCGATGGAAATAACGGCAATGGCGATCTGTCCAATCCATCATGGGCGCGACAGAGAGTATTTTATCTTTATTTTTCAGTGATTTATGATACATTGTAAGGGCTTAAAAGGAGAACAAAGGTGCGCGGAAATGGATAGAATTGCACGGATTTGTACCTCTTTTGATCTCTGTGTGCACGGATTTTGCACGGATTGAAGGAATTGCACGGGTCATGGGAACCACTGTTAAAACAAAAGAAGGAACATGGCGAGCCCAAGTRCGWCGCAARGGCAAATATGCCTCACAGACCTTYAGGCTYAAGACGCTTGCGGGTGAATGGATTGTGGAAACSGARCGCCTGATTGACATYGGWCTGGAACCGTCAGGARGAARGSTTCAAARAAGAAAGAYAATCGGTGATTTGATTGATCTTCATGTTGCTGACTTRYTGGAGGTMGGAAAACCTCTCAGGCGATCCAAACGTGCKGTTCTAAATGCATTGAAAMATGATCTTGGCACGGTTCGGATTGTGCATCTTAACCGATCAATGTTGATAGCCTATGGRAAAAAACGCGCTCGACGGGGTGCTGGCCCGGTTACACTGGCTGTCGATCTCTCATATCTCCGGACACTGCTGACACATGCAGCGGCCATTCATGGCATAACRGTTGATACAGAGTGTGTCAGGYTGGCTCGCACGGCTCTKACACACCTTGGTCTGGTKGGACGATCAACCGAACGCGAAAGACGGCCGACAGAAGATGAGATTTCGGATATTATTGCGCATTTYGARAAYACRCCTTCAATTATTCCSATGGCCAGRATTGTGAAGTTTGCSATTGCAACAGCCATGCGGCAGGAAGAAATCTGCAARATCGAATGGAATGACGTAGATTTCAAGAAACGTATYGTTGTTATTAAGGACAGGAAAGATCCCCGCCGGAAAGAGGGAAACCATCAGAAAGTCCCGTTGCTTAATCTGACCGGCTTTGATGCCTGGCAACTCCTTCTCGAGCAAAAAATACTGACTGGCGGCARGGGSCGYTGCTTTCCTCACAATCACAAATCTGTTGGTGCTGCRTTTCGGAGGNCACGCAATGCGATTGGTGCSGAWGATCTTAGATTYCATGACTTGAGGCATGARGCAACAAGYCGCCTGTTYGAAGCYGGATTGCCCATAGAACGTGTTGCGYTGGTGACGGGYCACAAAGATTGGAAGATGTTGAAGCGTTATACAAATCTCAAACCAGAAGACTTACATAAGATGCAAACAAAACATCAACCTTCGGAAGAAGAACACTTTTTAATACAGCTCAACATATGACACTTCTTGCAGCATATCCCGACAAACGTGGCGGTCTGGGGGCTGCCAAAGCGCATCTGCGATATATCCAGCGTGATGGTGTGACGTTGGAGGGTGAACGCGGAGAGCTTTATGGAGCGGATGATGACAAGATAGACGGCAAGGCTTTTCTTGAACGCAGCGAAGATGATCCGCACCAGTTTCGCATTATCGTTGCGGCAGAGGACGGTGCGGAGTTTGAAGACCTTAAACCCTTCATTCGTGATCTGATGTCTCAGGCAGAAAAGAATCTCGGAACCAAACTGGATTGGGCGGCGGTCGATCATTTCAACACAGGCCATCCGCACAGTCATATTGTGATCAGGGGCACAGATGACAAAGGCAACGATCTGATCATCGCGCGGGATTACATCTCGCGAGGGTTGCGTGAACGGGCTTGTGATCTGGCAACATTGGAACTCGGGCCAGAATCCGAAGACAGTCTTCACAAGAAACTTGCGCTGGAAGTACAGGCGGAACGCTTCACGCGCATTGACCGTTCTATATTAACAGATACCGACCAAGGCATTCTCGCGATCACATCACAGGCTGGCCAGGATAAACGTCATCATGCACATCGCATGGGGCGATTACAAAAACTTAAATCAATGGGATTGGTCGATGAATTGAAACCGGGTGTCTGGAAACTGGCGGATCGAACAGAGAATGTTCTTCGCCAGTTAGGTGAACGTGGTGACATTATGAAAACCATGCAGCGCGTTTTGAAACAGGCTGGCATTGACCGCGGTGTTACAGATTATGCAGTCTTCGATGCAAACAATTCCGGCAGCAAAATTACCGGCAAGATTGTCGGCATCGGCTTCTCCAATGAATTGCAGGATCAGCATTATGTTGTGGTCGATGGAACCGACGGCAAATTACATTATGCCGAGATCGGTCGGCTCAGCAGATACGATCCTCCGAGCAAGGATGTGGTGGTAACATTGCGAGGTTCTGATCACAGTAATCAACCAAGCTATGGAGGGCAAACAACCGCACGGATGTTTATTGAATCCCATGTGCCGTTCCAGGAGCTTGCCGGTGCAGATGGCGCGACCTGGTTAGATCGAAAACTGCTGTCAAAAGAACCACTGAAATTCCGCGACAAGGGGTTTGGTGCAGAAGCCAATCGGGCCCTGCGATTGCGACAGCAATGGTTGATCAAAGAAGAGCTGATGACAGATCAGAATGGCCAACTTGTTGTACGTCGTAGGTTGCTGGAAACATTGCAACGAAGAGAAGTGACGCGGGTGGCTCAGAAGCTTCAACAGGAACTTGGATTAACCTACCAGCCAATAGCAAGTGGCGAACGTTTGAAGGGGCAGATTAGCAAGACTGTTAAACTGGCATCAGGACGCTTTGCCGTGGTGCAAAAGGGGAAGGAATTTTCATTGGTGCCTTGGAGGCAGGCGATGGCATTACGGAAGGGGAATGGGTTATCGATGGGTAGTGCAAAGGCGATTTCACGATGAGTGTAAGCTCATAATATCAGTTTTTGATGATCGATAGCTAGATCTCTTATATTTAAGTTTGAGAGTATAAGTGGATGATCGAACACCTTGGGATTAGTGACTATCCAAAAGGGCGAGGCAGAGGCCAGACAAACAAATCAACAGCTAAGAGGCCACGGCAATCAGACCGTTATATGGTGCTTGGTAAACGCCAAGAGTAAGCGTTTGATGGTAAAACGAAAAGCTTTCAAAATGGAAGAGGTGGCGATCCCCATTGTCATCTGTAAGTAGCACATTAGCCTCACCGAGCGGCCCGCTCTTATTGGCACGGCAGTATTCTACAACTTCATCATATACGGACGTTTCGCCGACATTTGAGAACCTGTCCCGAAAAGCCGTGGATTGTATGAAGTGTTTGCAAGGGTTTTGAGCATCAAAATCCGCACCGCGATGTGCGACGTGAGGATGGCTAGTGATTAGGCCGAGGATGGGAAGCTCTTTGCCCCAGGTTTCCACACCGCGCCAAAAGGTGGTGGTGTAAGTGTTGCCATAGGTTGATTTTAACGCCTTGAGTGCGTCAAAGGACGGGTCATAGGCGAGGCACTCCTCGCTGAATCGATCTCGCAAGAAAAGTAGACGACCGGCTGCAAAATTGGCCTCAGCCTCAAGGGTTTCATGACAGGATGGCTTTAGGGTGTGCTCGTTGTCACCCAACATCGCACCGGCGTGCCATGGTAGAAGGCTGTGGCCGATTTCATGGCCTTCGTGCCATCTGTG
Organism: Amylibacter sp.; assembly: GCA_016764475.1. GTDB lineage: Bacteria > Pseudomonadota > Alphaproteobacteria > Rhodobacterales > Rhodobacteraceae > Amylibacter. Next base: position 4,364 of record JAESRV010000014.1, on the reverse strand, counting down.
TTTGAGAACAGGTTGATCTTTGTCGATCAGAATGCGTTTGCCATCTGGGATATAGAGGGCGCGCAAATCCCACTTTCGGACGGCATCAAGAATTTTTGAAGGGCGGGCTAGTACCTGCTTGCCCGCCATCGTCATCTTTGAAACAACCTCCTGCAGAAGACTTGGATCGTTGGCTGTGTAGAAAGCGAGGTCCAATTTCAGCAAATCTCGTACCGTCTCAAGATCCAGAGGTGGCTCGGGATTACCAAGGTCTCTGAGAACCCTTTCAACTTTTCGGTCGATATCAGCGGCTGTTCTTGCCCTTATAATCTCATTCTTTGCCAACTACCCACGAGCCTCCTTGCTACTTGCTTTTATTGTTCTCACTCAAAACCGAAATGAAGCCGTGCAAAATCGAAGTTTCTTCAGCTGTCAAAACCTCCACAGATGCAGATTTGGCAGCGAAACGCACAGCTTCTTCCACGTATTCATTGTTGTTAGAGTGCGTAAGACCTGATAGACTCATTAGTTTTTCTTGAGACACGCCAAAGATTTCAGAGAGTTGATAGAGTGTGCGAGCATCCGGTTGAAAGGATGCGTTGTTCTCAAGGCTAAACAGATCGCCCAACTCAATATCGGCCTTTTGGGCCAAGTCTTCGATGGACAAACCCTGACCTCTGCGCATCAGATTGATGAAACGCCCAAGTGCAAGCCGAGACGCTTCAGGGCTTTCATCTGCACCGCTGCCTTGATGAAACGTAGGGTCAATAGCAATCACGCCTGCCGCGATATCAAGATCTTTCTCGTTCGCACCTGCTGATTGGCACCATGCTTTTGTAATTTCGAATGTCATTCTCCTTTTCCTTTCTCAAGGAACCTACGCGCATTATCGGGATCTAGTTCAAAGTAGCGCAGATTCTCGTAGCTCGCGTCTTGTCCAAGATCGGTCATGCCGCAGGCATTGGCATAGAAGTTGTTTGCTTGCGGTAGCGAGTGAAGACCAATTCGGCCTTTAAAGCCTTCCAGCATACTTTGCTGGATGGCCGCATTAATTAAGATTGATCCGCAGCCACCGAACCTAGGCGGTTCTTCTGCAACATCATTGCGTTTCCAAGGAGCCGCCTCCAAAAAGTCGACATAGATGAGATGCTGGCTTTCATAGCTAGAAATCCTGGCCCGCTTGGATAAATCAACTGTCATCATGGCCTGTGTCATTCCATTCGCAACAATGGCGAAGGACAAATTAGCAAGGCGACGCTCAATTGCAGCTAGTTTGTCACGCCAATCCCAAAGCCTACTTTGAGGCCAAAATCTGCGTTCAACGTTTCTTTGATTCAGAAGTTTCAGTCGACGTTGGAGGTCAGGGATCCATTCTGCTTCCCAATCTCCCAAGTTTTTATCGACAATGCCATGCCAGAGTTCTGCCTGGACGAGGTTACTAGTACTTCTGTCTGTCAGCCATACTGGCGTTACATCAGAAGGTGTAGTCGCGATCATATCATCATGATCTCCGCTTTTTCCTTCGACGCCTCATCTTCAAAGAAGAGCTTATCGCCTTTCTCTAGGCGTTCTTCGACACGCTGATAGAGCCGCAAAGCCTGTCTAAGAAGGACAGTTTTGCTYAAATCCTTCTTCTTACACATCTCTTCGAGAACCGACATTTCGGCTTCTGTGAGGTTCAGTGTCATTGTTTTCTTCGGCATACGGCGGGACTCCTTTATGCAATACATGCCAGTTTCCATGTTAAAAGTCAATAAAAAAGATTTATAAAAAAGCTATTGCTTAGCTAAATTTTAGCTACTAAYGTATGTTAAGCGCTGGCATTGGGCCGCCGCACAACTGAAAGGACAACTGCCATGCATGGTGTCKTTGATATTGAAGACTGGGTACGCGACCAGAAAACCGCGCCGATTCCTGAAGCTCAGGCTTACCGTGTGCGTTTGTGGGATGGTGATGGCTTTGATGAGAAGCGCACGCTCAACGATGTACGACCTACTGCCCGTCAAATTTTGGAAACTTTTGACCGCTTGCCTGCAGATGAACACGTGCTGCTTTATCTACCACGCGGTGGAACATTGGAGTCAATTGATCTCGATGAGACAATTGACCTGTGTGAACGTGGGCCCGAGCGGTTCTTTGCATTCAAGACGGACCGGTTGTTGAACTTCATGGTCAATGGCCGCCGGTTTGAGTGGGGTGCCACGACCATTTCACCGGAGCTTGTGAGGCTTGTTACTCGCGTCCCCAGCGCAGAAACGATCTTTTTGGAACGCACCGACGAGGCGGACAAGGAGCTCAACTCAGATGATGAAATTTACTTGGGTGGCAATAGCCTTGAGCGTTTGTCTTCTCGTAAACAAAGCTGGAAGCTGCAAGTTCAAGGCGTGATCTTGACTCTTACGACACCGCTTATCTCGGTCAAGAACGCGTTGACACAAGCTGGTTTTGATCCGAATGCTGGTTGGATTTCAATCCTAAAGCGAAAAGGTGAGGCCAAATTGCAGGTTGCCTTAGATTACGAAATTGACCTGCGCCTTCCAGGCATCGAGAAGCTCCGGATCACACCAGCGCAGATACAAAACGGCGAGTTGCAAGGTGCGCCTTGCCGAGGTTTTCGGTTGCTGGACAAGGACGAAACATATCTCACCGAGCGTGGCTTGCATTGGGAGACGCTCCAAGAAGGGGGGCGCCGTTGGCTTATCCTTCGGCATTTCATGTTACCTGTCGGGTACAGCCATGGCATGGTCGACATTGCGATTGATGTACCCAGTCACTACCCACAGGCTGAAATTGACATGTTCCATTGCTTTCCGCACCTGACCTTAAAGTCAGGTGGGGCCATATGCGCTACGACCGGCCGCACGAGTATTCAAGGTCAGTCATTTCAACAATGGTCCCGACACCTATACGGGCAGACGCGTTGGAACCCAGCAACAGACAGTGTGATGACACATCTTGCAGTGATAGATGCTGCTTTTTCGAAAGAGGTGGGCGAATGACTAACAGTCTTACACTTACCGCAGAACAGCATGCTGTTCTGCAAAAATATCTATTCCCGGGTGATGGGTTGGAATCTGCCGCTATTTTGATTTGTAGATTTTGCGGGCCTTTCAATGAACGGCTGATAGTCTCGCAAATCATCAATGTTCCAGATGACATGTGCACACAACGGACGCCAAAATTTATCAGCTGGCCAGGAGGTTGCATCGAAAATGCTATCGATCAGGCAGAGCAAAATGGAGATGCGATCATCTTGGCACACAGTCATCCAGGCGGGATGTTTGCTTTTTCAAAAATTGATAATGAAAGTGATGCATGCACGATGCCCGCGCTATTTTCGGCAATCGGGGCCAATGGCTTCCTTCACGGATCAGCTATTATGATACCGAATGGCTCCATGAAAGCACGTATATATCAAAACGATGGCACTAACAGACCTATCCTTCACATCACGAAGATTGGGCATGACATTAGCGACATTTCCGTAGCTACCCCACAGCAAGTTATGGCCTTTGGTTCAGCGATGACAAAATGGTTGTCGGAACAAACTGCTTGCGTGATTGGCGTTTCAGGCACTGGCTCTATCGTTGCCGAACTTCTAGCTCGAAAAGGCGTGGGCCATCTGATCTTGATTGATTTTGATACAGTCGAGGAAAAAAATCTTAACCGTATAGTCAATTCGACAACATTCGATGCGCGCCAAAATCGGTCCAAGGTCGCAATGATGGCGGAAGCGATCGGTAAGTACTCTCCGAGCACAAAAATAACATCGATCCACGCTTCCTTGAATGATCGTGATGCGGTGGTTGCAGCATCGGCAGCTGATATTTTGTTTTCGTGCGTAGACAGTGTATCCGGGCGAAGCGTTGCAGAACTGATTTGCCAAAGCTGCCTCATTCCACTGATAGATCTTGGTGTGACGATACCAACGCGAGTAGATCAAAAAGGTGATCCTCAGATCGCCGATATTTGTGGACGCATAGACTTTGTAAGGCCTGATGGTCCCAGCTTGTCTGATCGACTGGTTGTGACCCCTGAGGGATTACGCCGCGAATATCTTCTACTGCATGCTCCAGAAGCGGCAGAGCAAGAAATTGAGGCAGGATATATCAAGGGCGTCCATGAAGAAGCCCCGTCAGTTATGGCGTTAAATATGCGCGCTGCGAGCGATGCCGTCATGGAGTGGCTTGCGCGGCAATTTTGTTACCGCCATGATGCGAATGCTTGCTATGCGAGGACAATATTTTCTCTATCAGGCGGCGAAGTGGATTATGATAGCGAGCATGTGCGCATTCCGGGGTCATCCGGCCACTGATTCCAATAGTATGTGGCCACCCATTCCGATTTGATCTGGCCGGGGATTCCGGAGCATCTGGCCACCCCCA
>JAESRV010000108.1 GCA_016764475.1 Amylibacter sp. | reverse complement strand
ATTGTTGGGCCAGCTTGCATGGGTTCTAGAACCCCACCGATGCCAACGCCACCTGACAAGTGTACGTTTTTACCGATCTGGGCGCATGAACCAACGGTTGACCAACCATCTACCATCGAACCTTCATCAACATAGGCACCGATGTTTACGAAAGACGGCATCAATACCACGCCTTTGGCGATATAGGCAGAACGGCGCACGATGGAGCCCGGCACCGCACGAAAGCCTGCATCACGCCATTTGTTTTCGCCCCAACCATCAAATTTTGAAGGCACTTTATCCCACCAACCCGCATTGTCTGGGCCGCCTTCTATAATAGCCATGTCGTTTAAGCGGAATGACAATAATACGGCTTTTTTGGCCCACTGGTTAACATGCCATTTACCATCTGCGCGGGGTTCAGCGACGCGCAATGTGCCATGATCCAATGCAGTTAAGGTATCTTCAATCGCTTCGCGCACTTCACCCGTTGTGGCAGGTGTAATGCTGTCGCGATCTTCCCATGCGGCCTCAATAGCTGTTTCTAATTGTGCGTTTGACATGATTATCTCCAATTCGTGTCTGGATAGATTTGATAGAAGCCTATAGTTTGATTTCAGGTCGTGTGCAATCAGAGCCGCGACAATAGATAAAGGAATATCGACATGGGACGTCAACAAGAGAGCTTTCCAGATGCAAAAACTGATTTAAAAACACTTAAAGAAACACCGGAAACACCACAAACACGCGCACCTGCGTTTCGATTGGCTTTTGCAGACGCGGATTTTTTGTGCCGTGATGAGTTGCGTGCGACGCGTATTCAACTGGAAATGCTTAAACCAGAAATGATTTTGGCGGAACGTGGTATTGAAAGTACTGTTGTGATGTTTGGCGGTGCGCGTATTCCTGACCCTGAACATAAAAAATCCGCACGGACGGAAACATTGGCTGAACTTTCAAAATATTACGATGAAGCGCGTAAGTTTGCCAAAATCATTACTGAGAAAAGTATGAAAAGCTATGGCCGTGAGAACGTGATTGTCACAGGCGGAGGCCCTGGTGTGATGGAAGCGGGTAATCGCGGGGCAGTGGACGCGGGTGGGGCTTCGATTGCATTGAACATTGTGTTGCCGTTTGAGCAAACCCCAAATGAATATTGCACACCTGAGTTGTGTTTTAACTTTCACTACTTTGCCACACGTAAAATACATTTTCTGATGCGGGCAAAAGCGGTCACGGCTTTTCCGGGTGGTTTTGGCACATTGGACGAGTTATTTGAAACGCTGACCTTGATCCAAACCCAGCGCATGCGCCGTGTGCCCGTCATTCTATTTGGCGAAAAATTCTGGCGTTCTATCATCAATTGGGAAACACTGGCAGAGGCAGGTACCATCGGTGCCGATGATCTGAAACTGTTCAGCTTCGTTGAAACTGCGGATGAAGCCGTTGCTATTTTGACTGAATGGGATGCAAATAACCCCGATTAATCAACGACATATTCAACCAATTTCGTGCGTTGAAAACATTGAAGTTATCGTCTGCGATAAGGGTGATCCGAATGCGGTTCTGATCATCCTGCCAAACTGAAATACCTATCCAGATTATCGTGTTGCGCAAAGGATGTGCTGATAAAATCCTTTTGGCGACATAGAAAAGCACCGAACACGGGTTTTAAAACCAAAGGGAACCCAGTAGCCGTTCCGTCATTTTGATGTCAGAACTTTGCGGCATTGCGCGGGAAGGTCGGCCATAACATAATCACGCGCACCACGTTTTTTGGGTTTTTTAGGTGCTTTAGGCAAATTGGAGTCTGGGGGTTCCAGCGCAGTTGTCACCCACCATTTCAGGTCTTTATCACACCCTGTTGCGTTCTTTGACAGCTGCTTAACTGTAGGCGTTTGTCTTTTACAGTTTTTTGATCCTGCGGGGCATTTCAAGCGCACATGGAAATGATAGTTATGGCCCCAATAGGGGCGAATTTTTTGCAACCATCTTTTGTTGCCTTTGGCATGATCACACATCCACACTTTGGCAGGGGCCGTAATAAAGATACGCTCGACGGCAGGGTCACTGGCGGCAGCTTTCAGCACTGCCATATGGGCAGGCGTCCAGTTGCTGTTCACTGTGCGCCAATTTTTTGCGCGCACTGATTTCGATGACAGGTTTTCACGTTCCGCAAGGCTAAGGTTCAGCCGTTTGGGCGGTAATAACCAAATGTCGGCATCCAACCCTAATTGGTGCGATTGGTGGCTAGAGGTCATTGGGCCGCCACGGGGCTGGGAAATATCCCCAATATATAAGCCTTTCCACCCGCGAATCGTTGCCACCTCTGCCGATAAACGTTTCAGGTAGCTGATCATTTCAGGATGCGCCCAGTTACGGTTTCGGCTTAAACGCATAGCTTGCCATGTGGGGCCGCTTTCGGGCAGTTGCTGTGCCCCTGCCAGACAACCTTTGGCATATTTTCCAAGGGCATTCGGGGCTTGTTGGCTGGCTGCACTTTTAGCCCCGAACAGTTTATTGGCTTTGGTTTCAGCTTGTGCAGGCAAGCCCGCACAAGCAACAAGAGTACAAATAAACAAAAGTTTTTTTGTTATTTTCATCCGCACCTTTTTAATAGCCTTCTTTTGGATCAACCCACACCAGCATAACCAACCCTATCGTAAACAATGCAATAATCGGCAATATACCCAATCGTTGACTTTGGGTCAGCTCTGTTGCCAGTGCCACCAACCCYGGKGCYARAAATGCGGTTGCGCGCCCTGACAGGGCATATAATCCAAAGGCTTCGGTCATGCGCTTTTCATCGGCTTGAAAAACCATCATGGTGCGCGATGACGCTTGCAATACACCGCCAGCCCCACCGATCAGGGCACCACAGAACATGAATAGTTTATCAGGCAATGTTGAATCTATTGCCAGGGGCGCCGAGAAAAATGCTTCACGCGACGTGCCAACAATCAAAATACATACGATAATCAGTATTATAATACATATGATGATCAATTTTTTAGGCCCGATCGCCCTATCAATATATCCGCCAGCCCAACAGGCAAGGGCACCGGTTATGGCGGCAATAATGCCAAAAGTACCGATCTGAACAATAGACCAACCCAGAACCCCACCTGCATAAATACCGCCAAACGTATAAAGCCCGTTCAAGGCATCGCGGTAAAACATGGAAGAGCCAAGATAGGCACTAAAACTAATGTTGTCAGGCAAGCTGCGAATAGTCTGCCAAAGTTGCTTTAGCGAGTTTGATACRGCGTTGGCGACGTTTTCTTTGCGCTTTACATCGGGCACCCACATAAAGAATGGGATCATCAGGATGATATACCAAATTGCAGTAATCGGCCCAACTGCGCGAGTGCCTTCTTTTAACTCTGCATCAAGACCTAGAACGGGTGGCCGTTTTAATAGGGTCAGGCCGTCAGAGCCTTCGGCAAAAAACAAAAGTATAATGAAGAGTGCCACAACACCCCCTGCATAACCGATACCAAAGCCCGCACCGGATATTTTGCCGATYTCATCTTTTTCGCCAAGTTCTGGCAATATTGCATTCACGAAAACCTGCGAAAATTCCACACCGAATAAACCCGTCGCAAACACGGCTAATATCAATGTCGTGTTTTCCATGCCTGGAACTGCGAACCATAGAGGAAGGGATCCTGCTATAAAGAGGAAGGAAAATAAAAATACCCACGGTTTTCTGGGGCCAATGGCATCTGCATATGCCCCTAAAAACGGGGCGCATAGGGCCATTACTACACCTGTTACAGCCATCATTGTGCCCCACATTACCTGCCCTGAAACAGGGTCTGGTGCGACAAAGGATGTGAAGTATGGGGCGAAGATAAAGGTAACTAGTAAGGTGTGAAACGGTTGTGCAGCGGCGTCATATGACATCCAGCCCCAAATTGCTTTTTTGCTGACTTTGCTCGACATATTATTTCCCCGTTAATTTTTCTTGTAGTTGAATAGATTTCACCCTGTTCTGGCAAGGTGTTTTCAGCTTTCAGGTGGCCAGGAACGGCTGTCTTCGGCTTTTATCCAGTTTTTCACCCAGCCCGGCATTTCCGGGTTCCAGTCCGGATAACCCAAAGCTTCGGCGATTTTTTGCGTGTGTACGATCCCGTTTTTATCTGTAACTGCCGTGCGGTATAAAACAGATGATGTGGCTTTACCCCCGCGCCACATCGTTTGTTGCAGGTATAAAAATCTGTCGTCACGCCCGATGACACGGGTGTGCATGGTGAATTTCTGGAACATTCTGACACGCAAGCGGTAGCGCACAGATGCACCTGCCATTGTCATCCCCCATTTGTTCTTTTTGATCACAGCCAGCAACCCCATCCGGTACCCCATCGTCAGACGACCCAGATCATATAGGGTTAAGGTGCGACCATTGTTTAACTCACCGAACATATCAATATCGACGGGCCAGCATCTGTGGGTTGAGACGTGTATGTCATCCAGACTAAGTTTCGGTGCGTTGCGAAACTTAATCAATTCTTTTGTCATACGAATTATGGGATACATCGGTTTTCCTTTTGCAAGAAGTTAGCAAATATCTGTTTAGGGGCAACAGGAACGTACCGTCATGCAGGGGCTTGCCAATGCGGGGTAAGCACCATAAATCTAACGGACTTAGATAAGGGTTTAGAATATGACGTCACTTGCGCAAATACTTCTGTTCGTTCTGGACATCGTTTATTTTGTTTTGGTGGTTCATATTATTATGAGCTGGCTGATCAATTTTCAGGTACTCAACACGCGGCAACCGTTGGTGGCACAAATCTGGTACGGAATTAATCAGTTGCTGGAACCGATTTACCGGCCGATCCGCAATTTCTTGCCTGCAACCGGCGGGATGGATTTCACCCCTATTGTAGTGTTTATCGGCATTTATGCTTTGCGGGTGATCATTACCAATAATTTTATTTAGGTAATTATTGGCCTGCCAACGCGAAAGCTTTGCCGCTGCACTTGCCGATCTGTCAACGGCACCTGCCTGTGCTAAGGCTTCATTGAAAAAGTCATTTCGCAAGTCAAACAATGATGGCATTCATACCATAATATGTGGCTTACATACACATCACTACGATATGTTGTGTAAAAATGTTATTTTGAGCGTTTATCCCGTGCCGCAAGCAGCTTCAGGCGCAGGGCATTGATTTTGATAAACCCTGCAGCATCGGCTTGATCATACGCCCCAGCATCATCTTCAAAGGTGACATGCGCTTCTGAATAAAGCGAGTCATCTGACCAACGTGCAACTGTGTTTACAGAACCCTTGTAAAGCTTCAAGCGAACGGTGCCGTTCACATGCTTTTGGCTAACATCAATTAGGGCCTGTAACATTTCACGTTCAGGACTGTACCAGTAACCGTTATAAATCAGCTCGGCGTATTTGGGCATTAGCTCATCTTTCAGATGGGCCGCCCCCCGATCCAATGTAATGGATTCTATGCCGCGATGGGCTTCCAGCATTATTGTACCACCCGGTGTTTCATAAATACCGCGTGATTTCATGCCGACATAACGACCTTCAACCAAGTCTAGACGGCCAACGCCGTGTTTTCCACCAAGCTCATTCAGGGCGGTCAACATTTCAGCAGGGCTTAGTGATTTGCCGTTCAGGGCAACAGGATCACCTTGTGCATATGTTATTTCTATCAGTTCCGGCGTATTTGGTGCCTCTTCTGGGCTAACCGTGCGTTGGTAAACATAATCAGGTGCTTCAAGTGCGGGGTCTTCCAGAACTTTACCTTCGGAAGAGGTGTGTAACAGATTTGCATCTACTGAAAACGGTGCTTCGCCGCGTTTGTCTTTTGCAATTGGAATTTGGTGAAGCTCCGCAAATTCCAACAATTTTGTACGACTGGACAAATCCCATTCGCGCCAAGGGGCGATGACTTTAATATCGGGGTTCAACGCATAAGCGGAAAGCTCAAAGCGCACCTGATCATTGCCTTTGCCCGTAGCCCCGTGTGCCACTGCATCGGCACCAATTTCAGCGGCAATTTCCACCAAACGTTTGGAAATAAGCGGGCGGGCAATAGACGTGCCAAGCAAGTAAAGCCCTTCGTAAACCGCATTTGCACGGAACATCGGGAATACAAAATCACGGACAAATTCTTCACGAACATCTTCAATGTGAATGTTTTCAGGTTTAATTCCCAAAAGCTCTGCTTTTTTACGCGCAGGATCCAATTCTTCACCTTGGCCTAAGTCTGCGGTAAAGGTCACAACTTCGCAACCATATTCGATTTGCAACCATTTTAAAATGATTGAGGTATCCAGACCACCTGAATAGGCTAGAACAACTTTTTTTGGTGCAGACATTGGTGCGACTCCCGAAAACTGGTGCAATTGTGCGCGGTTTATTGGGTTTTAAGTGTGCGGGCAAGCCTATTGGTAATCGCTGCCTTGCGGAAAAAGAAAACAGTGTTTTACCCCTCAAACGATTTTGATACCGTTTCACTGTCGACACCCTAATGGCGTTTGTTAAAGTGGTGAAAGTGGAAGCGCGGTTTTCACGCTGAAATGACACAGGTTTTACTGGAAAATGGCAGACTTTTTGGAAAATGTTGCAAAAGCAACCAGCATGATGCGCGAATTGTTTCCTAAAACACCTTTGCAAAAGAACGAATATTTATCAAACCTTTACAGCGCAGAGATTTATTTGAAGCGTGAAGACCTATCCCCTGTCCGGTCTTATAAAATTCGCGGCGCCTATAATGCGATGCAAAAAGCATTGGCCAAGACGGGGCGGCCAAAGATGTTTGTTTGCGCATCAGCGGGAAATCATGCGCAAGGGATGGCATTCGCATGCCGTCATTTCAAGGTCAAAGGCGTTATCTTTATGCCGGTCACTACGCCCGGGCAAAAGGTGATAAAAACGGCCACTTTTGGTGGTAAGTTTATCGAAATTAGGCTTGAGGGTGATTACTTTGATGATACCCTTGTTGCTGCAAAAGCTTATGCCGATGAAATGAATGCGGGGTTTTTGCCACCCTATGACCTGCCTGATGTGATTGAGGGACAAGCATCTATTGGGTTGGAGATTAGCCAACAATTATCCACGCCCGTGGATTATATGGTGGTGCCCGTGGGTGGTGGCGGGCTTTCATCGGGGCTTATAAAATATTATAATGCAGCGGGTTCCGCCCCGCAATTTCGTTTGGTTGAACCAAATGGTGCCCGCAGCCTATATGCGGCCCTTGAGGCGGGCCAACTTGTAAAGCTTCCGCATGTTGACAGTTTTGTTGATGGTGCAGCTGTTGCACAGATCGGCGGACATAACTTTGAAGTCTTACAAAATGTGCCTAAAGAAAATCTGATCGGCATTGATGAAGACAGGCTTTGCACAACGATACTGGAACTTTTGAATATTGAAGGCATTGTTCTGGAACCAGCGGGTGCACTGACAATTGATGCCTTAAAAGACATTGCAGATGAAATTACCGGCAAACGGGTGGTTTGTGTCACCTCTGGCGGGAATTTTGATTTTGAACGCTTGCCGGATGTGAAAGAGCGGGCATTGCGCTCAGAGGGTTTGAAAAAATATCTGATATTACGGCTGCCCCAACGACCAGGTGCCTTAAAAGATTTTCTGAATTTATTGGGGCCAGAAGATGATATTGCGCGTTTTGAGTATCTGAAAAAATCAGCCCGGAACTTTGGTACGGTTTTACTGGGTATCGAAACCAAATCAAAAGGTGGCTTTAAGGATTTGTTTGCGCGAATGGATCAAGCGGGCCTATCTTACCGCGACATCACAGATGATGAAACTTTAGCGCAGTTCTTGATATGACACAGATATTAAACATGCAGACCTATGGGGATACCACAAATCAGCCAACGCTTTTAATTGCGCATGGTCTTTTCGGATCTGGCCGCAACTGGCGGGCAATTGCCAAACGGTTAAGTTCGGATCGACAGGTAATAACCGTTGATATGCGAAATCATGCAGGCAGCTTTTGGGATGATGATCACAGTTACCCCGCTTTGGCGGATGACTTGGCGCATTGTTTGGAAAAGATTGAAGGGCCAGTTGATGTTTTAGGGCATTCGATGGGGGGGAAGGCTGCAATGGTTTTAGCGTTGCGAAATCCGCCTAATATGAACAGATTGATCGTAGCTGATATTGCACCTGTGACCTACACGCATTCACAAATGCCCAATATCAGGGCGATGCAGGCAGTGGATATTGCAAACATAACACGGCGATCAGAAGCAGAAAAAAGTCTTTCAGACAGTGTTAAGGATACTGCATCCCGGGCATTTTTAGTGCAAAGTCTGGAATTGTCTGAAAAGGGTGCTCGTTGGACGTTAAACTTGGATGCGCTGGCTGACAATATGGATGATGTTATTGGGTTTCCAGAAATTTCAGGCGTATTTCAAAATGATGTATTATTCATAAAAGGCAGCCTGTCCGACTATGTACTACCTGAATACATGCCAAATATTCAACGGCTTTTCCCCAATGTAGGTGTGCAAGAAATAGAAGGTGCGAACCATTGGGTGCATGCTGAAAAACCACGGGCCTTTATCGAAATGACCGCAAGGTTTTTGAGCTAACCAAGCTCAGCGTGATATTGGCCTTTAAACTGTTGTTTGGAACTTGCATAAATGGCCGTAAGGTCTGAGATTTCAAAATCCGGAACGCCGCCCCCTTTGGTGATCTCTTCGCCCAAAGAACATTGATCCCCAAAGGTTTTAAACCCTAAATTTGAGGCGCATCCTTTTAAAAAATGAAAAGATGCAGAGCGGTCTTCGGCTGGCATTGCATCATAACTATTTTGCAACGTTTCCATTGCGTCGTCCACTTCTGACAAGAATAATTCCACCACTTCTGCCATTTCTGCTTTACCGACATCATCTTGTAATTGACGTGCTTGTGCCCAATCAATCATTGTGTATTTTCCTTTGTAAATCGCGCTGAAATAAGCGGCCCATTTGCTTTGTAATTGATTATTTCCAGAATAATGCCGTTGGTATTTGCCGTAGAAACCGCATTTACACGCCCGTCGTTTTCATAAACTCCGGACATCCAGCCTTGATCAGCGGTTTGGGTTTTTTGTATTTCTGCCATCAACCGACGGGTATAATCTGTATTATAAAGCGCGTGCCAACCAAACGCTGCTTTTGTACTAAGAGTTTTCAGTTCGGGGTAGCGCGCACCTTTATCGTCCACCGCACTCCACGCCCGGCCGTTTGCAAACACCGTATTGTAAATAAAGTAAGGCTCCTGATCAATGTTATCTTCGCTCACGGCGGTTAACTGACCTGACGACAGGTACCTATTTTCCTGCGCTTTATATATACGGTGCGCCAGCTCCTTTGCCTTAGTGTCCAAACCGAATTCGATGGCCATCAAGATATAAGGTTCGCTGATAACATAATTTGGCGCATCAAACAGATTGAATGTACGGCTGTCTGCGGCGATTCTCTGGCCTTCAATTGTTTTAAATTTTATAAAATCATCATATTTTGCTGCTGTCATAGTATCCATACCCAATAGGCTGACAGCACGCGCGCCATATTCTTCATAACCTAAGCGACCTTCTTGTATGACCTCGGGTTGATTGGTTTCTGGGTTTAATCGCGCCCCCATAAGAACACCGTTTTTAACCATTGCCGAAAAATCCCAATTCTTTAAAATATTCCCAGCGGTGCCTGCGTGTTGGGGGTAATCGTAAAGTAGAATATTCAGTGGTACGGTCATCCGCGCGATGTCTAACGCCGACCAACCGATACCTGTTTCTATGGGGTCATTCGAATATGTTGTCATTTGCAACAGGCGGGTATCATAAACTTTGTTTGGTAATTTTCCAGAGAACAGCACTAGTTGTGAAAGCGATTTAAGGGCCTGCGACATCCGCGCATCAAACAAGCCCTTATCCACAACGCCAATTTTATAGGCGGAAATCAAGCCCAAAAGATAGGATGATTGATCCCATATCGTGGTAGAGGGAAAGCCGTTAACCGAATTTACCAAACCGGTTTCAGGGTTATAATTACGCTCAAAATACCCCCAAGCTACGCGTGCATTTTGTAAATCATATGGGCTAAGCGCTGTGCGCGTGGCCAGTTGAGTTTGGTCAGGGCTGCTGGTAATGGTTTGGCGTGTGTTATTTGTGATCCATGTATATCCCAACGTGCTGTCCAGCGATATTGCAAGGATAGCCGCTAATGACAGCCCGATGATGAAAGCAAAATGGCTGCGCGCTTTGATAAGATTCTGAGCAATATTCACACCATTTCCCCATTCGTGATTCTATTTTTTACATCGATATATTGGGCCTTTTCTTTATCCGGGGTCCAAAGGGCCGCATTGATGAGAACAGTCATGCTGTAGGCGTTCAAGGCGGCCCAGAAAATATTTACGGCCAGTAGGCCAAGGTCGGCACTTTGGGGGTCTAACCAAGCGTTCATCAGGGCAAAGACTATTGCCATCAAAGATATTGCAACAACAAAGATTTGTGGGGCTACAAGCGGCAGATGGCGTTGATCATTTCGTTCTTTGGGGGTCACTTTAAATTTAATCTCTTTGCCTCGTATCACTGTCCAAAGGGCCATTAGATTAAATGAGAAAAAGGCAATATTCAGCATCTTGCCCTGCCTGTTATCCACCCCCCAAGTACCAAAGATTGCGGCCAATTCATGCAAAATAAGAAAGGGTAAAAGATGGGCAAAAAAATCAATGGAATAGGCATTTATCGGTGTGAGGCCTGTAAACAACGCAAGCAAGGGTGCCACGATGAAAATCACGTTCCATAAGGGTGCTAAGTATGACCAGAAGGTTGCGGCGTACATCAGCCGTTGCCGCACCGACATGCCTTTGCGAAACAAGGGGCAATCCCTGATCAAAATGTCCAGACTGCCGCCCGCATATCGAAACCGTTGCATGGCCCAGCTTTGAATATCCAAGGGCGAAAGCATTTTGCTTTCCACTTGTGGGTGGAAAACCGATTTCCAGTTTCGGTCGGTATCACTGTGCAACAGGATGGACGTGTATATATCTTCTGAGACATGGAATTTATAGGGCATCAATTCCGTTTTTACTGATATTTCTTTGCGCAAAGCTTTTTCTAGGTTTTCCTGATCTGCGGAAAATTCTGAAAACCCTTTTGTCTGCCCATCAATGGTTTTTGCAAAATCTTTAAGGGCAGCTTCCATGACCGCTTCACGGCGATGTATTGACCCTGCACCACAACAAAACGAGATATTTAATCCATTTCGCCTGCGTTGGATAACATCATAAAACAACTTGGCATCGTTCACAAAAGGATCACGGCCAACCGTTATGGGGCCAACAATACGTTGGACCACCCGAGCCGTCATCTCTCCGATAGGCCCGTATTTTTGTGCCCAGTCCCAATCCAAAGGCTGCCCGACAGGCGTGTCATAAAACCACTGCGGGGTTTGAACCCATGCAACGTTCGGATCGCGAAAATAGCCCAGCGTATTTTTCAAAAGTGTCGGGAACGGACGGGTATCAGAGTCTAATATAACCATGAAATCACCGTGGGTTTGTGAAATGGCATTGCGCAAATTACCAGCTTTATAACCCGCATTTGTGGGCCTTGTGATGTAATTTACGCCCTCTACAGATGCAATTTTTTTCATTTCTGCACGATTGCCGTCATCCAGAACATGAATTTTCAAATCAATCGGGCAGGGATATGTTACAGCCTTTGCATCACGGATTGAATAGCGGGTTAGTTCTGGGTCTTCGTTAAAGGTAGGTAAAAATATATCGACACTGATCAAGCTAGCATCATCAGCATCATTTATAACCTCTGATCGTTTTGATGGGGCCTTGGTTTGCGGGGTATCATTTACTGACCATAGGTTATGAACAAACAGTAAAAGCCCAATGAAAGCGCAAGTTTCGGCGATAACCACAGGAATTGCAAACCACAAGGCATCAGTATTAAGCGAATAAAACCAGCGCCACAGCAAATACCTTGCACCTAATGCGATGGTGCAAATTGCTAATACCTGCCAGATAAACTCTATAAAGGGTTCATATTTCAACGGAGGTTCGGGAACCCTGTCTTCATAATCTGAAAAATAGAACTGTTTTAAATTCGCCATCCGTGTCTCCGCAAGGGATATTTAATAAGATGTTTCGCAAAACAGCCCTAATTTTTAGTTACTAAAATAAATTATTTTCAATTTTGAAAACTTCATAACTTTTTAAACCTGTTGGGGGATAGTATCCGAAATTAATGCATGAGGCTTTATTGGAACTCTCACAACGGGCAGTGCCCCCCCCTACTCTAACGGCAGAGAACAAATTTCGTGTGCTTGTTGTTGATGACAGTAAGTTGCAGCTGAAAATCGTATCGGCACATCTTAAAAAATGGGGATTGGACCCTGTCCAATGTTTAAGCGCACAAGAGGCGTTAGAGCATTGTAAAACGCAAGAATTTGACATGGTCATCAGTGATTGGATGATGCCAGAAATGAACGGCTTGGAATTTTGCAAGGCGTTTAAGGCTTTGGATCGCAAAACTTTCGGGTATTTTATATTACTGACATCAAAATCGGCAAAAGAAGAAATTGCCGAAGGTTTGGCACATGGGGCCGATGATTTTCTATCAAAGCCCGTGAACCCTGAAGAGTTGTTTGCCCGTATGCAGGCAGGCCAGCGTATTTTGGAAATGGAACAGGCGTTACAACAGAAAAATAAACGCATTACCGAAACATTGTCAAAGTTGCAGGCCCTGCACGAGGTTATTCAAAAGGATTTGGTGGAAGCAGAACGGTTACAACTTTCGTTGATACCCGAAAACCATGTGAAGTTTGATAGTGGTGATGTTTCCATTCTGTTTAAATCTTGTGGTCATGTGGGTGGAGATCTGGTTGGGTTTTTCCGCTTCGCGCAAGATCGTTTGGGGATGTATTCTATAGATGTTTCCGGGCATGGCATTTCATCGGCTTTGGTCACCGCGCGCCTTGCAGGCTATTTAAGCCGCAACAACAAAGCTCAGAACATTGCTTTTGAACGAGATCATAATGGTGAGTTTACCCACCGGGAACCCGCACAAATTGCCGAGGCGTTGAACAATCAATTACTGGCCGATATGGAAACTGAGCATTATTTCACACTGGCTTTTGCGGATATAAATCTGACAACCGGCTATACGAAATTTGTGCAGGCGGGCCACCCCTACCCTGTGATTGTTCGAAAAGACAGCACTACAGAACTTGTAGGTACAGGCGGACCACCTATTGGGTTGGTCGCGGGGGTTTCGTATCAGACAGAAACATTGCAGTTAAATCACGGGGACAGATTGTTGTTGTATTCGGATGGTATCACGGAATGCCAGAACGCAAAAGATGAGCTTTATGATGAAGATAGAATGCAATCAGCCTTATCCAACCATATGAGAAATTCGGGGTTGGAATACCTGAATGATCTTATGTGGGATGTCAGTCAATTTGCTGATGGCACGCCGTTTTATGACGATATATCTGCAATTTTATTCGAATTTTCAGGGCGTAAAGGTAAATAGTTTTAAAAATTTACCTTCTTTCAATTCAAAACCATCAGTTTAAGAAAAACTCTGGATCACTCATTGATACATTTATACGTCATCAAAATTTACCGTTTTATATGCTCGATGCTATGGTTGTTCGGCGTATCTGCATGTGCAACATTTTATGCACCTTTGGCAAAAAATGTGGCCCAACCAAATCACAGGCCTGTTCGCAATTTTACATCCTTTAGTACCTCATTGCGGTGCATGGATAATTTGCTGGCAGCGGCGAAACGGCCGCGCATTTTGATTACATCCAGCAAAATTACCGACCTTTCTAGGAAAATCTCTGTTGGTGGGGATGATATGTTGCTGAATGCGATTAATCATATGAACATCAAAAGCGGGGCATATATTTTTCAAGATCAATCTTTTTCACGGGACTTTGGACAGCTTGTTATACTGTCACCAACTGAAGATCAGGAGCAACCTAAGTTTTATTTTCGCGGGGCTATTACCCAAGTAGATACAGATACGGTTGATGATAATCTGAAGGGTGATCTGGATTTCACCAATGCGCCGCACCCTGTAACCATTAGGGGCGGTGCATTGCAAAAAATATCACCCAACATCCGTCGCGGTGTTTCGGTTGTTTCCGTTGATCTGCATCTGGTTTCCTACCCTGATAAAACGGTACTTGCAGGCGGCTCTGTTGCAAATTCAATGGTCGTGACCAACAAAGGTTTTGGAACCGGTGGTTCCGGGCTTATCAAACTGACGGGGTACAATCTGACACTTTCCTTTAACCGGGTTGAAAGTATCGGGCAGGCCGTGCGCAATCTGATTGAACTGGGCACAATCGAATTGCTGGGACGGCATGCAAAAGTACCATACTGGCAGTGTCTGAATATAGAGCCTACAAATGAGAAGTTGGAAAACCTAAAACGCAGTGCGTATATTACAACGCCTAAGACTATTTCGGTTTTGAAAACCCAGCGGATGCTGACCAAGCTTGGGCTTTATGCCAATCAGCCAGATGGGCGGATGAACCTAGCAACCCATGCAGCCCTTGCAAAATTTCAAGCGGGTAAAGATTTGATCGCGACGGGGGATTTAAATTATGATGTGTACGCACGGTTGCAGCAGGAATTGAAAGGTTATCCCGTGAATGGCCGTAGGCGAGGGGGTGTTCCACGTAAAAAACTGATTTCTCAAAGACCTGTAGGAAAACATTTGGCGATTGCCGCTATGAGATCGCGTTATGAATTAAGTGATGAGTTCGTGGTGAAACTTAAATCAAATGCCTCTGGTTATTTATACTGTTTCTATCAATCAGGTGCGGGTGAAGTGATCCAAATTTTGCCAAAAGAACCCAATGTGCGGTTAGAGGTTTCTAAGGGGTTTTCCAGATCATTGCCAAATAAGAATGATAGCTTCGCTCTTAAATTTGAAGATAAAAGCAATATGCAAAGTGTTATGTGTATTTTGCAAGATAATCGCGCTGGGGCAGTTTCCCCGTTCGACAATAAATTTAAAATGTTCAAGTCACTTCCCGTGGCGCGCTTGGAAGATATTCCCGCAAATTTTAGTGGGCTGAAAGATACGATTGTAATCTCTAAAACCATAAGCCCTTAGCGTTTTAACCAAGCGGCCAGAAAATCTCGATCGCCTTCATTGCTAAGTTGGTCAAGGGCTTCATTAAACCCATACCACACAGTTGTGTGAAATGGCTCTAACGGTGCGTGCAACTTATAGATGGGGCGGCAGAGGTAAATATGGCATATTTTTTGTGCCCAAAACCCATATTCAGGCATATGCGTAAACCGCTGATATGCCCCTAACCGCCGATCTATTTGAACCTTCCAACCAGTTTCTTCCAAGCATTCACGGTGCAGGGCCTGAAGCGCACTTTCGCCGGGGTCAATCCCCCCGCCCGGCAGTTGAATTTCCACCTCTTCTAGGCTTTCGCGTGTCAACATAATCCGGTGCCCGTCTACAATAATTCCATAAGCCCCGGGGCGTGGTTTGTAATACACATCAGATCGAACAGATTGGCCATAACGTCTCATACCCTCGACATAACGCAATTAACCCTAAATAACAGCTTGGAATTGCCCTTCACGATAAAAGGTTTTATGGGGGCGAAAAGCCAGAGGTTTAATATGTCTGAAATTGAAGCAAAAATTGAATGGGATGACACGGTTCTGCCCTTCCAACTGGATAAATCCGATATTCGCGGGCGTGTGGCCCGATTGGACGGTTTGCTGAACACAATTCTGGGTCAACATGATTACCCGTTAGAAGTATCTGCCATCCTGGCCGAGGCGGTGGTGCTAACCGCTCTGATCGGGCAGACCATAAAATTACGTTGGAAACTTTCGTTGCAAATTCGCGGTGACGGCCCCATTCGCATTCTGGCAACAGATTATTATGGCCCAAAAGAAGACGGCACGCCTGCCCGTATTCGCGCCTACGCAAGCTTTGATGAAGACCGCCTGAAAACAGAAGCCGGCACACCTTTTGAAAAAATCGGCAAGGGTATTTTTGGGGTGATCATTGATCAAGGCCAAGACATGACCCCCTATCAGGGCATGACCCCGCTTGCAGGTGGATCACTTGCCGCCTGCGCCAGTACGTATTTTGCGCAATCTGAACAATTACCTACGGATTTCGCAGTTTCAGTGGGCCAGTCATCTACAAATGATGAACAAGATCAGTGGCGCGCAGGTGGTATCATGGTGCAGATGATGCCCAAAGCATCCCCACTTGCAAGCACTGTTGAGGACGCGCAAATGTCTGATTTGGTGTCTGAGGCAGATGCCGATGGCTGGACACGTGCGACCATGCATTTGCAAACCGTTGAAGAAACCGAACTTGTCGGGCCATATGTTTCCCCGCAGGTTTTACTAACGCGCTTGTTCCACGAAGATAGGCCACGTGTGTTCCCGATCCAATCCGTAGAGTTCGGCTGTTCTTGTAGCCCGGAAAAAGTGCGCAATACGATGTCGATGTATTCGGCAAAGGATATTGAAAAAATGACAGCCGATAATGGCATGGTGACGGCAGATTGTCAGTTCTGCGGCAGTCATTATGAGTTGGACCCAAAAACTTTGGGCTTTGACGCAAAGGCTTAGCTTGCGATTAACCCATCTGTGGGTCATGAACGTGCTATGGAACGGTTCATACCACAAATTGATGCAATAGAAAAAGCTTTGGCCGGTGCAAAAACCACAGAACCGTCATCGGATTTTGATCTTAACCAGGATCAACCCAAATTTCTGCCCAGTGAGTTGCGCAATGCCGCAGTTTTAATTCCACTTTTTGCAGGCCCTAATGGGCTAGAGGTTATCTTTACCAAACGATCCACTGCTATGCGCCACCACCCCGGGCAAATCTCTTTTCCGGGTGGGAAACAGGATGTGACGGATACATCCCTTGCCCATACCGCTTTGCGTGAAGCAGAAGAGGAAATTGGGCTAGGGCAAAAAGATGTGAAAATGATCGGTGCCTTGCCTAAGCATGTCACCGTGACCTCATTCCTTGTGCGCCCCTATGTGGGTTTGGTGCCTGATGACTTTAAGGCGAAGCTTTCGACAGGGGAAGTTTCCGAAATTTTTACAGCACCCTTGAACCACCTGTTACACTCTGAGAATTATCAGATTGAAGGGCGCATCTGGCAAGGGCAGCAGCGATATTATTTTACCGTTCCATATGGGCCGTACTATATTTGGGGGGCCACCGCGCGTATGTTGCGCATGTTGGCAGACATTGTAGGGAATCAAGATGCGTATTAAAGCGGCTTGGCTGAAATCCAGCGGGCCAGTTGCTGTTTCAAAAATGCTGCAACAGGCGGGCTATGAGATTTATTTCGTCGGTGGTTGCGTGCGAAACTCCCTGTTGAATGTGCCCGTAAACGACATTGATATGTCAACAGATGCGCTGCCGGATACGGTTATGACCCTTGCCAAAGAGCAGGGTCTGCGTGTGATCCCGACAGGTGTGGAACATGGTACCGTTACCGTAGTGGTTGAGGGTGATCCTGTGGAAGTCACCACATACCGCAAAGATATTGAAACCGATGGGCGCCGTGCGGTCGTTGCTTTTTCCAAATCTATTTTGGATGATGCGAAACGCCGCGATTTTACGATGAACGCACTTTATGCCGATCTGGATGGCACAATCATAGACCCATTGGGCGGGTTGGATGATTTGCATGCACGACGTATACGCTTCATTGAAAACCCTACGGCGCGCATTCGTGAAGATTACTTGCGTATCCTGCGTTTTTTCCGATTTCATGCGCTTTATGGCGATCCTGATGCGGGTCTTGATGCCGAAGCATTAGCTGCGTGTGCGCAAAACCTGGACGGGATCAAAACCCTGTCAAAAGAGCGTATAGGCCATGAAATGCGCAAACTTCTGGCAGCTGAAAATCCTGCCCCCAGCATTGCGGCAATGGCACAAACGGGTGTGTTGATGCGGGTGATTGCGGGTGCAAACCCCACATCTATTGCCCCGCTTGTTCATTTGGAAAACATGGTTAATGTCAGCCCGAACTGGATGCGCAGATTACTGGCACTTGGGGGCGAAGATATTAAAGGTAGCCTGCGCCTGAGCAAGCAAGAGGCAAAACTTTTAACGGCAATGCAAACCGTGGTTATAAATGCACTTCCCCCTATAATAGCAGGTTATAAACTGGGTAGAGATGCAGGGTTTGATGCTATGCTGGTGCTTTGTGCCCATATGGAAACAGGTATTCCAGAAAATTTGGAACAGGAATTAAACCTTGGTGCAGAGGCAAAGTTTCCAATATCTTCGAATGATGTCTCTGACCGTTTCAAAGGTGCAGCATTGGGGAATTGCCTTAAGAAACTGAAGGCTGCATGGATTGACGCAAATCTCAACCTTACCAAAAATCAATTATTGGCGATGCTAGACGATGATTGACCCCATCTATGTTTTCATCTTTGCGGGTCTGTTTTCACCCGGGCCGAATGTTATTTTGCTTTTGGCATCGGGGGCGCGGTTTGGCGCACGTGCAACATGGCCACACATTATGGGCGTAGCGTTGGGCGTCGGTATTATCGGTGCCTTGGTTGGTTTTGGTGTCGGTGCCCTATTACTGTCCAACCCCGAAATGGCTTTAGTTTTGAAATCTATTGCTGCCCTATGGATACTGTGGATGGCTTGGGCACTTTGGCAGAAGTCAGGTGGYATCGGYAAAGGCTMTGCCAGCACACCATTCACTTTCATTCAGGCGATATTATTCCAATGGGTRAACCCTAAAATCTGGGCCGTGGCYGTGGCAGCATCTGCGGGTTATCCTTTGGGTCTGCCGCCGGAACAAGAAGCGTTGCGATTGGCTATAGGTTTTTCAGGTYTGAATTTTTTCGTTTGTACGTTTTGGACATATTTTGGTGCGACCATATCAYGTGSGTTAAGAACGGAAGCTGCTTGGGTGATATTCAGGCGGATCATGGCGGTATTTCTAGCCCTTTCCGCGCTGTTGGTTTTCAGTTAACAGGCACATGATATGAGCGAAAAATTAAAAATAGAACGGCTAAGCTGGCAAGGTGACGGTGTAACAACCGTGCGCAATGAAGATGTGTTTGTGCCATTTTCACTACCGGGTGAGATCGTCGAGGGCGACATTGCCAACGGCATTTGTGAAAATCTGCGCATTCTGGAACCCGTGCCCGAGCGGGTCAAAGCTCCGTGTCGGCATTTCAAAAAATGTGGCGGCTGTATTTTACAACACGCGGATGATGTATTTTTGGCGAATTGGAAAACGAAGCTGGTTCAAGATACGTTGGCACTTAATCATGTCGAGGCTACTTTCAGGCCTATTTTGGTATCCCCTGCGCACAGTCGCAGACGGGCGGTTTTTTCAGCGCGGCGCACCAAAAAATCTGCTGAAGTTGGCTTTCATAAACGCAATTCGGATGTCTTGATCAATCTTCTGGAATGCACGTTGGTGCATCCGCAAATCATTGCTGGTTTTGATGCGTTTCGCGAAATTGCCAAGCTTGGCTGTTCGCGCAAAGATGAAATCCGCATCGGGGCAACGGTGACAGAAAATGGACTGGATGTGGATGTGGTCGACGCCAAAGAGCTAGAGCCGAAACAAACGGAAAGCTTGGCGCAAATGGCGGCCTTACACGGGTTTGCAAGGATCAGTTGGAATGGTGAAGTTTTAGCGCAGTTGCAACCCCCAACGCAAAAATTCGGCCCTGCCCATATCATTCCGCCAAGCGGATCGTTTTTGCAAGCCACCCCCCAAGGTGAACAGGTTCTGGTTTCAGCAGCCCTTGAAACCCTTGATGGGTGTAAACGCGTGCTGGATTTATTTAGCGGGTCAGGGACTTTTACATTGCCGTTGTCGCAAATTGCAGAGGTTCATGCGGTTGAAACTTTGCCTGAAATGCTGGATGCGCTTAACACGGGTTGGCGTCAGGCAGTTGGCACAAAAGATGTGACAACCGAAGTGCGCGATCTGTTTTACCGCCCGTTGTTATTGGACGAATTGAAGAAATATGATGGCGTGGTCATTGATCCACCACGTGCAGGTGCATTGGAACAAACTAAAATTCTGGCACAATCCGACATTAAAAAAATCTCATTTGTGTCGTGCAATCCTGCCACTTTTGCACGCGATGCAAAGATTTTAATCAACGGTGGTTATGCATTGAATTGGGTGCAGGTTGTAGATCAGTTCCGTTGGTCTGCCCATGTGGAATTAGTTGCAGAGTTTGAACTTAAGCGCGTTTAGCCAGACTGGCGACGCCCAGAACATCCAATACTTTTGCCTCAATGTCTTTTGCATTCAATGCGGCAATTTCATACATTTCTGCGGGTGAATTTTGGTCGATGAATATATCGGGAAACACCATTGAACGCAGTTTCACGCTAGTATCCATCAAGCCACTTTCAGACATGAAATGCATCACATGGCTGCCAAAGCCCCCCACAGCACCTTCTTCGATGGTGATCAGGGCTTCATGGGTTGTGGCCAGTTCAGTGATCAGATCTTCATCCAGTGGTTTGGCAAAGCGTGCGTCGGCTATTGTGGGTGTAATACCTTTTGCGGCCAGACTTTCGGCGGCTTTCATCACTTCTTGCAGGCGCGTGCCAAAAGACAGGATTGCCACTCGGCTACCTTTTTGGATCATACGACCCTTGCCAATCTCCAGTACTTCGCCCTTTTCGGGAATTTCCACACCAACGCCTTCACCGCGTGGATAACGGAACGCGCTTGGGCGGTCATTAATAGAAGTTGCAGTTGCCACCATATGCACCAACTCGGCCTCATCAGCGGCGGCCATTACTACGAAACCTGGTAGGTTTGCGAGATAGGCAATATCAAAACTACCAGCATGGGTTGGGCCATCGGCCCCCACCAACCCTGCGCGGTCAATAGCAAACCGAACGGGCAGGCGTTGTAGGGCCACGTCATGCACAACCTGATCGTAGCCGCGTTGCAGGAATGTGGAATACATCACACAAAATGGTTTCATGCCACCAGCGGCAAGGGCTGCGCAAAATGTGACACCGTGTTGTTCGGCAATGCCTACATCGAAGCAACGACTGGGAAAGCGTTCTGCGAATAAATCAAGTCCGGTGCCATCGGGCATTGCGGCGGTCACGGCAACGATTTTATCGTCCAAAGTTGCTTCTTTAATCAGACTATCCGCAAAAATGCGGGTATAGCTGGGCGCGTTGGATTTGGCTTTATGTTGCTTGCCTGACACCACATCAAACTTGCTGACGCCGTGGTATTTATCGGATGCGGCTTCCGCAGGGGCATAGCCTTTGCCCTTTTTCGTCAACACATGGATCAGCATTGGGCCTGTTGCGCGTTGTTTTACGGTGCGTAGCACGTTTAACAACTGTTCCATGTCGTGGCCATCAATCGGGCCGACATAAGAAAACCCAAGCTGTTCAAACAAGGTGCCGCCCACAGTCATATGCTTGACCATATCGCGCGCCCGTTTGGCACCATCCTGAAAAGGTGGCGGTAAAAGGGAAACCGCCCCTTTGGCGGCAGCTTTCAATTCTTGAAAAGGTTCACCTGCATAAAGTTTGGACAGATAAGATGACATGGCACCCACGGGGGGGGCTATCGACATTTCGTTATCGTTCAGGATCACAAACAAACGCTTACCTAAATGGCCCGCGTTATTCATCGCCTCATAAGCCATGCCTGCGGACATGGAACCGTCACCAATCACGGCAATCGCATCGCCCAACCCATGTTCGGGGGCACCGCCTAAATCGCGCGCTACCGAAAAACCAAGAGCTGCTGAAATAGAGGTGGAACTGTGTGCCGCCCCAAACGGATCATAGGGGCTTTCAGTACGTTTTGTGAAACCGGACAGGCCGCCCGGTTGGCGTAATGTACGAATACGGTCGCGGCGTCCTGTCAGAATTTTATGGGGGTAACACTGGTGGCTGACATCCCAGATCAAGCGGTCTTTTGGTGTGTCGAAAACCGCGTGAATAGCAGTGGTCAGTTCAACCACACCTAAACCTGCACCCAAATGGCCACCCGTTTCTGATACCGCAGAAATAGTTTCTTGGCGCAATTCATCAGCCACTTGGCGTAATTGCGCATCTGAAAGTTTTCTTAGGTTCTCTGGGCTGGTTATTTGATCCAGCAATGGCGTATTCGGGCGTTCGGTGCTCATGGGGTAAAACCCTTATTATTTATTACGTTCAATAACGTACTGGGCAACGGCACGCAATGGCGCAGCTTTAATGCCATATGGCGATAACACATCTTGGGCCTGTTCCACTAATAATTTGGCGCGTGCTTTGGCTGCGCCCATCCCCAATATAGACACGAAAGTTGCTTTTCCTGCATCCGCATCTTTTTGCAATCGTTTTCCAGTCTTTTGCGCATCGCCTTCTATATCCAGAATATCATCCTGAATTTGAAAAGCCAGCCCCAGCGCATTTGCATATTCGGATAGTGCTGATTTAGGTTGGTTTGCCAGTATAGCACCCGCTTCGGCTGACCAGCGGATCAAAGCGCCTGTTTTATTGGTTTGCAAATTTGTGATTTGATCCAATGTCAGCGGTAACGCTGTGGTTTCAGCGGCAATATCTTGGGCCTGCCCTAAAACCATCCCATTTGCACCAGATGCACGGGCCAGGCTACTGATCAGTTTGATACGGATTGTATCGTTTTGTGCCGCCGCTTCGTTGGTCATTATTTCAAAGGCTAAAGTTTGCAAAGCGTCGCCAACCAGAACCGCTGTTGCCTCATCCCATTTCACATGAACTGTAGGTTGGCCGCGTCTAAGGTCGTCATCATCCATGCACGGCAAGTCATCATGAACCAAAGAATAAGCGTGAATACATTCTATTGCGCTGGCACTGTAAAGTGCCTGACCCACTTCGACATCAAACAAATACGCTGTCTGTAAAACCAGAAACGCGCGCAGGCGCTTACCGCCGTTTAATATTGCATGACGCATGGGGGGGGCAATGGGCGAACTTGTTGCCGTTGGCAGCAAACTATTCAGCTTGGCTTCAACCAAGCCAACGGCATGGGCCAGTTGTGATGCAAAATCATTAGACATGGGCGGGCAAAGTTACCCTTCTACAGGTTTCAAATTTTGTGGTTTACCGTCGGGACTAAGGGTGATTTGTGCAACCTTTTCTTCGGCAGTTTTCAATTTTTCTTCGCAATGTTTTTTCAATTCCGCACCGCGCTCGTAAAGTTTGATAGAATCGTCTAAAGTCACCTGACTGCTTTCCAGTTTGGAAACCACAGTTTCCAGTTCGGCCATGGCCACCTCAAAACTCATCTCTGCTACAGGTTTTTCGCTCATGGCTAATGCTCCATCAAAACTTTTATATGTGCAGCTGTTGAAGCCGCCAAAGCATCAAGATCATATCCGCCTTCAAGAGTCGAGACCAGACGGCCCTGACAAAGTAGTTTTGCCGCATCTTTCAGCTGTCTGGTGGCCCATATGAAATCATCTTCGGTAAAGTTCAGATTTGCTAACGGGTCAGCGAAATGCGCATCAAACCCCGCTGAAATGAAAATCATTTCGGGTTTGTGGTGGTGTAATGCGGGCAATATGGATAGTTCAAATGCATGCTTCAGGGCTGTGCCATCCGCATTTGGGGCAAGGGGCACGTTTAAAATATTACTGGATCCACCCGTTTCATGTGCGGCACCAGAGCCAGGGTAAAGTGGCATTTGATGGGTGGAGGCAAATAGAATGCGGTCATCATTCCAGACTAAATCTTGGGTGCCATTGCCGTGATGTACATCAAAATCCACGATTGCAACACGCGATAGGCCATGGTGTTCCAGTGCATGTTTTGCACCAATCACCACGTTGCCAAATAAACAAAACCCCATCGAAGTTGCGGTTTCCGCGTGATGCCCGGGCGGGCGAATGGCACAAAACGCGTTATTCACAAGGCCGGCCATAACCATATCCACGGCTTTTATATTTGCCCCGGCTGCACGTAAAGCCGCATTAAAAGAGCCGTTTGACATATGCGTGTCACCATCCAGCATATTCCAACCTGTGACAGGTTCGGATGCTTTTACACGATCAAAATAATCAGACGGGTGGGCGCGAAGTATTTGGGTTTTTTCCGCTAAAGGGGCCTTGATGCGGTCAAGCGCATCAAAGGTATCATCCTCTAAAGCAGTCAAAATAGCCTGCAAACGTGCAACCCGTTCGGGATGACCGTCAGGTGTGACGTGATTTAAACAATCGGGGTGGGTGATAAGTGCGGTTGTCATCGGCCTTAATCAGGTGCCAGCATATATCCCGCACCACGCACGGTTTGTAGGTAGCGCGGGTTTTTTGGATCATCTTCGATTTTACGGCGCAACCTTGTGATTTGTACGTCCACCGCACGTTCCTGGCTTTGGCCTGTGTCACGGCCCAAATCTTCAACCAGTTTACTGCGCGAAACCGACTGGTGGGTAGAGCTGGAAAATATCCGCATCAAAGCACTTTCCGTTGCGGTCAGCCGCACCAGTTCCGTGCCGCGCCACATCTCACCGCGTGAYACRTCATAATGCACATCGCCYARTTGYAGGGTYTTGGGTGGTGCGTCTACAGGGGSCTCWACAGGAACGCGGCGCAAKATYGCGTTRATWCGCAAGACCAGYTCYTTGGGYTCAAACGGTTTRGTCAGATAGTCATCTGCMCCYGCTTCCAGCCCCATAATCCGYTCACTGGTTTCCGCYTTGGCGGTCAAAAGYAAKATAGGYGTTTCCAAGGTTTCGCGCAGSGATTTTGTCAGYGTCATGCCRTCTTCACCYGGCATCATCACATCCARCACCAACAGATCAAATTCCAGCCCTTTCAGTAAGCGGCGWGCRTGTGCSGCATCACGKGCWGTGGTYACCCAAAAACCATTGCGSGCCAGAAATTTCTGTAAAAGACCSCGAATRCGCTCATCGTCATCAACGATAAGGATGTGGGCATCGTTTATATTBGGTAGAGCCATTGTAYTTTCCTAATCGAGATGGATTTTCATTTGCGGATCCATAATGTTTTGTAARACAGTTCTGAACCCATGTACAGCATCGGGGCCMGCGGCCTTATAGGCGGCSCGCATCCGTTTGCGTTGKGCTTCTGACAGRCTGCGTTCCAGTTCTNKTYCCTTNTTGYGTTARTTGCAGGTTTCTTTCCCGYMGATCCCTTTTGCCTATTTTACTGTCCACCAGTTTGTCGATTACCAGTTGRCGTAAAACACGGTTAAGTGACTGCTTTGTAACACYYAGRATATCCAATAATGYGCTGACAGTTATATCCGGATTGCGTTGGATGAAATGCAATGCGCGGTGGTGYGCRCGGCCATATGTGTAATTTTGCAAAATTTGATCGGGGTCGGATGTGAAGCCTTTATAGGCAAAGAACATCAACTCAATCCCTTGTAAAAGCTGATCGTCTGTCAGAAAAAGCAGGTTTTCTGCCTTTGTAGCATTTGAATGGTTCGCCATTTATTTCACCCGATCACAAAAAGCCGTCGTTATTACCCAATATAAGTCAGTATTATTGACTTTCCAAGAATCGAATGCTAGCAAAATTCCGATATAGTGCAATTATCTAACACAATAAGTGTAGTTTAGGTAATAAAATTACAAAGCTTGGATGGAAGGGAATTTTTAAATGACTGGTTCTTATGATGAYCGCAACGGTGAAATTTGGCTGGATGGCAAACTTGTACCTTGGCGCGATGCCAATGTGCACCTGTTAACCCATGCAATGCACTATGCATCGTCCGTGTTTGAAGGCGAGCGGGCTTATAAYGGCAGCATTTTCAAAAGCCGCCTGCATTCGGAACGTTTGCTGAAATCRGGYGARTATGTKGATGTGCCAATCCCCTACACTGTCGATGAAATCGAAACGGCTAAATACGATGTGATGAAAGCCAACGGGCTGACGGATGCGTATATTCGTGTACTGGCATGGCGCGGTTCGGGCCAAGATATGGGTGTTGCTTCGCAAAACAATCCGGTTCGTATGATGGTGGCAGCATGGGAATGGGGTGCCTATTATGGTGATGCCAAAACCAAAGGTGCCAAGCTGGATATTTCCAAATGGAAACGCCCAAGCCCTGAAACCATTCCGTGTTTTGCCAAAGCATCCGGTCTGTATATGATTTGCACTATGGCCAAACATCAGGCCGAAGCCAAAGGTTGTTCTGATGCGATGATGTTCGATTATCGCGGCTATGTGGCTGAAGCGACGGGGGCGAACCTGTTCTTTGTAAAAGACGGTGAAGTTCACACGCCAAAACCCGATTGTTTCTTGAACGGCTTAACCCGCCAAACCGTTATCGGTATGCTGGAAGAAAAACAGATCAAAGTACATGAACGCCACATTATGCCCGAAGAACTGGAAGGTTTTGAGCAATGCTGGCTGACAGGTACAGCCGCCGAAGTGACCCCTGTAGGCCAGATCGGTGACTATAACTTTGAAGTCGGTGCTATGGCGCGTGGTATTTCTGACAGCTACGAAAAACTGGTTCGGGAATAAAACCGATTAAGTATCAGCCGCCCGCGTCAATGACAGTCGGGCGGTTTCCAGATGTTCTTTCATTATATTAGCCGCGCGTTCCGGCTCGCGGTTACGCAGGGCGTCTAATATTTGACGGTGCTGGGTGTTGTATTGCGCGATTATTCCCATGCCCAATGTAAGGTGGCGCATACGTGTCCATTCATCTTGGCTACGCACGGATGTGATTTGATCAATGATCCATATCAGCAGACTGTTACGGGTGCACTGAACCAATGTGCGGTGAAAATCTGTATCGGCTTCGGAAAACCCTGCGCCACCTTCACCAACACTGTCCATTTTATCGCAAAGCAGTTCCAGCCGATCAAAATCCTTACGCCGCCCGTTCATCACTGCAAGGCGGCAGATGTGGGGTTCCAGCGCAAAGCGTGCATCCATCAATTCCAGCGGGCTGGCGTGTTCGATGGATGGCGGAATTTGCACGGTTTGCGGCTGCACCACATAAGTGCCGCTGCCGCGCCTGATTTCCACCAGATTCTCTTCGGCCAACCGGTTCAATGCTTCGCGAATAGTGCCGCGCGCAACATTATAGGTTTCCGCCAACACCCGTTCAGATGCCAGACGGTCATGCGGTTGTAATGTGCCGTTTGATATATCGCGACGAATCAAAGCCGCGATATCAGCAGCACCTTTTTTTCGATTTGTTCCCACAATAACTCCCTATTCGATCCAATACTATACCAATTATGATAATAATACTAGTCCAAACTATAAAATTGGCACAAAAAAGGTTGCTTTTTGGTTAAACCTGAACAATCCTGAAATCCTAGCAAGAAAGAGATTCTATCTCTTAAGAATGTAGCAAGGGTGATTAAATGGCTTTTCCGACACATGCTGATTTCCTGATAATTGGCGCAGGTATTCATGGCCTGTCCACAGCGTGGCGTTTGGCCGACCGTTTGATTGAAAAAGGTGAAACGGTAGAAGGCCGCATCATCGTGCTGGAAAAATCCGGCATTGCTGCGGGGGCATCCGGTATTGCCTGCGGGGTCGTTCGTAACAATTATTTCCAACCTGCAATGCGCCGCCTGATGGCGCATTCCGTGGGTGTTTGGGAAAGCGACCCTGAAGCATTAAGTTACCACCCCGTCGGCTACATGCAAATTTCCAGCGAGTCTATGCGCGAAGATGTGGCCTCTATTTACGAGCAACAACAAGCGATTGGATATGAAAGTACGTTTATCGAAGGGGCGAAAGCCTCGGATACTTACATGCGCAATATGTTTGATGACTGGCAGGCCAAGGGCATAACCTCGGTTTTACATGAAAAGCGTGGCGGCTATTCCAACAACA
>JAESRV010000013.1 GCA_016764475.1 Amylibacter sp. | reverse complement strand
TGACCAGTTGGTCGCCATTCAGATCAAAGGCACAAAGATTGAAATGGAAGAGGTGGTGATCAACCTGAAAGAACGCAGCGGCGGCAAGTTGATCCGCACATTTATGGCGATGGTTAAAGCGTAATATCCAATAATGCGCCCGACGTGACCAGCACATAAAACCCGACTGAAATCGTCGCCGCGCCGATAAAATAATGCAACCCGTTATTCAGCCGCGTCAACGCCCGTGCAGGAATCAAAACCAGTGACATCAGCAGCGTGACGCAAGCCATGCCGATAATAGACCCTGCCCCGAACACCACAATATAGACCAGCCCCAAAGGCGTTGAATTCAACGTCGCCGCCGTGGTCAGAATGATCGCGGCAGAGCCTGCAAGCCCATGCATAAGCCCGACCATAAGCGTGCGCAGCGCAGACCTGTCCGGGTGTGCGTGCCTGTGCTTTTCAGGTGTGTGGGGCGTAGTATCATGTTGGTGGCTGTGAATGTGGATATGTTGCACACCATCTTGGTGGCTGTGACGGTGAAAGTGTACCTTGTCACGGCGCAGGCGGTAAAGCACATGCGCGCCAAGGCCGATCAACATCACACCGACAAGCATTTCAAGACCAACGGCAAACTGCACCGGCAAAGTTTTTTTCAATAACAATGCCGTACCACCGACAAGCAACAGAACCAGCGTATGGCCAAAACCCCAAATCGCCCCGTGCCGAATAATATCACGACGGCTGGATTTATCGCTGATCAGGGTGGAAACCGCAGCCATATGGTCAGGCTCAAACGCATGACCTAAACCTACAACAAATCCTAAAATCCAGATAGAAAACACGTGCAATTACCTTTGGCAGACAGCGCGCAAACATGCGCGTAAATTCGCAGTAATCTGTCATAAGTCTTCGGTCAATCAAGAAGTTTTCGAAAGGACGCATTACGCATCCAACCCGTCGTAAAACTGTTTCTTCAACTAAAACTTGCGACTTCCCGAATAAATTGCATAGTGTACAAACGAAAATAATTGACGCAATCAGCCATATCTGGGAGGATAACATATGAACAAACACCTAAAAGGCGCGTTTATCGCCGCCGCCGTGGCCTTATGCAGCACGGCTGCATTCGCCGAAACTACCATTCGCATCACATTGCAATTACCCGAAAATCACCCGCTTGGGGTGAATTTCGCTGAGTGGAAAGAAATTGTGGAACGTGAAAGCAAGGGTGAGTTGCAAGTGCAAATCTTCCCGTCGGCCCAGCTTTTCAAAGACAAAGAAGTCCCCCAAGCGGTGGGATCTGGTGCCATTGAAATGGGCAGCGCATCGTTAACCCGCTTTGCCGGCGACGTGCCTGCGGTGGATTTTGTCTATCTGCCGTTCATGCTGGACACACCGGAAAAAATTGCCGCCGCCACAGGGCCAAACAGCCCGATCCGCGCAAAAATTGATAGCGCGGTACTGGAAGCGACCAATAATCGCATTCTTTGGTGGCAAGCGTTCGGGCGCACGATTTATCTGTCAAAAGACAAAGCATTGCGCACACCTGACGATATCAAAGGCCTGAAAGTACGCACCTTCGGCAAGCTTCTGGGCTGGACTGCCGAAGCATTGGGGGGCGCGCCAACCCTGATGTCAGGTTCAAAACAGTTCTTGGCCTATCAACAGGGTGCGGTAGACGCTGGCATCACCGGTATCACGGCGGTAAAATCGCGCAAGCTATATGAGGTGATGGAATACCTGAACCTGACATACGACTCAGACATCGAATTTGTCGCCGTGATGAACAATGACGTTTTTGAAGGCCTATCTGCTGATCTGCAAAAGATCGTTGTGGATGCGGGCCTGACCGTTGAAAAGAACCTGCGCGAAAAAATCGCGGGCCTTGAAGCAGAGGCTTTGGAAGAGGTCAAAGACAAAATCACCATCGTGGAATTGTCTGATGCCGATCGCCAAAAATGGCGCGATGCCACAGGTGGTGTGGTGGATCGTTTCACCGCAGAAGGTGGCGATCTGGCCAAAGAAATCGTTGATATGCTGAACGAACTTTAAGCCTAACCAATATCATTAAGGCGTCCTTTATCAGGGCGCCTTTTAGTACAAATTTAACGAGGCACCTATGTTTCTGGTTCGCATCATCGACACCATATCAGAATTATCCGGCAAACTGGCCGCATGGGCGTTTTTCGCCATTGGCCTAAGCATCACCTACGAGGTGATTATGCGGCATTTCTTCATCATGCCCACCATATGGGTGGATGAGGTCAGCCGCATAGGTCAGGTCTGGGCCACATATCTGGCCGGGGCCTATGCCCTGAAAAACCGCCAGTTAATTGTGGTAGAACTCGTTTTCAAAGACCCTAATTCACCTTGGCGTAAAGCGTCGGAAACCTTCGCGCTTTTGGTGATCTTGATCTTTTGCCTTATCGCTGTGCGCTTCGGTTTCACCGAATGGTTGGACAAAACCCTGAAAGGTGCGCATACCGACACGCTTTTGGGCATCCCCAAATGGATGACGCTTTCATCCATTTGGGTGGGCTTTGGCCTGTTGGCACTGCAAGCACTGGTAGAACTTTGGCGGGTCTGGACATTTGGCGTACCTCAAGATGAAACTGATCCGTTAAAAGGGGCACATTAGCAATGGAGTCTGTTCTGATCCTTGGCGGTCTGCTGAGCCTTTTAATCCTGCGCGTTCCTGTGGCTTTCGCTTTAGGCGGCTTGGGCATTCTCCTGCTTTGGCTCAAAGGTTTCCCGCTTGTGGCGGTCCCCCAACGCCTGTTCGGCGCGGTTGACAGTTTCGAGTTGATCGCGGTGCCTATGTTCCTTTTGATGTCCAACGTCCTGCTGAAAGGCGGCGTTGGCAAAGACCTGTTTGCCGCCGTGCAAGCATGGGTCGGTCGCTGGCCGGGGGGCTTGGGCGTAGCAACGATCAAAAGCTGCGCACTATTTTCCGCCATATCAGGTTCATCGGTGGCAACAGCTGCCACCATCGGCACTGTGGCCATTCCCGAAATGGAAAAACGCGGTTACAACCGATCCTTCGTACTGGGCCAGCTGGCAGCGGGTGGCACCTTGGGTATATTGATCCCGCCGTCTATTCCGCTGATCCTGTACGGGGTCATTACCGAAGTGTCGATCCCGTCGCTGTTTCTGGCAGGCATCGGCCCCGGCCTGTTTCTGGCAACCATGTTCATCATATATTCCATGCTTTACGCCAGAGGCGATAAAGGCATCCAGAAAATGCCGCGCATCAGCTGGGCTGAACGCTGGCGGGCCACACTTCTGGCATTGCCCACGGTTATACTGGCCGGTGCCATCATCGGGTCCATTTACGCAGGCATTGCCACACCTTCTGAAAGTGCCGGCATCGGTTTTGTCATCGCCATCATCATGACTTTTGTCATGGGCCGCATGACGTTTGAAAAACTGCGAGAGGCCACTTACGCATCCTTAAACACCATCGTGATGATCTTTATGATCATCGCGGGCGCCAAGGTGTTTTCATACGCCATCACGCTTTACCTGATCCCGCAATCCGTCAGCACATTCCTGACCGACCACATCAGCAGCCCGACCCTATTCATACTGGCCGTCGGCCTTGTTCTGCTGGTTATCGGCTTTTTTCTGGAAGCCCTATCAATGTTGCTGATCATGGTGCCGGTGCTGTTTCCGGCCTTACAAACCATGGGGATCGACCCAATCTGGTTTGGCATTTTCTTCGTCATCCTGATCGAGACCGCCCTGATCACCCCGCCCGTGGGGTTAAATCTGTTCGTCATTCAGGCGGTCGGCAAAGCATCGCTTGAAGAGGTCGCCAAAGGCGCATTTCCCTTTGCGTTAATCATGTTGGCAACAACAGTATTACTGTGGTTCTGGCAAGACTTAGCCCTATATATCCCAAGGCATTTCTAGCGCAAAGAAGCCAGTTCCGCCCCGATGCGCCCCAGTTCATCACAACATTTCGCCCCGCGCCCGCAGCCTGCAACGGCCACGGTAATGCGGTCAGATTGGCGTGAGATAACGGGTCGGTTATCTGCGGTAAATGTGGTCATGCAGGCTTCTGTGTGCGCCGCCTCAACCCGCAGATCGGGCATCAGTTCCATCATAATGGCCTGTTGATAGGCACCAACCTCTGCCGTGCCGATACCCTTGAACCATGCCTTTAATTCTTCGACAGTATCCAGCGGCACATCCGCCAATTCACAACCGAGTTTCAGATATATCTTGCCGTTGGGATAACGGATAGGGGGCAACAGGTACGGGTCACGCCCATCTGCAAATCGCATCACCAGGGTTGGCATATTCGCTAACCGCGCGGCTTCTTCTTCGCTTACCTCAAAAAAACTAACGGTTCGGGCATAGATTTGAACGCTTAGGGGTTGCGGCAAAACCATGTTGCTAAAGCCGCCTGCGGCCACCAACACCTGATCGGCCATAACCTCGCCTTTGTCAGTTGAGATCAACACACTATTCGAGTTTTCCGTAATCGCCAAAGCCGTCGCTTCAACCCACGTGGCCCCTGCCCGTATGGCGGCAACCGATTGCGCCTTAACCAGTTTGCGCGGATTGATATAACCCGCACCATTGGCTTCATAAAATGCCTGCGCATCCCGCTCAAAACAAAAAAACGGGAACGCGGTTTCCAGATCAGTTCCGGCGTATTCTTTGCAAGCAATATGGTTGGCCTTTTGCACATGGGTAACATTGCGCACAAAGTCGCTGCCCTTGGGCCCCAGCATCATGCCGCCGCAATCGGTGAAAAATGCAATGCCGCTTTGTGCCTCAATTTGTGCATAACGTGCGATTGAGGCCTGCGTGATCGCCGACCAATACACCGTCTGATCCAACGCCCGTGTGATCCGGCCCTCATCATAATGACTGCCGAATATGCCTTCATGGGTGGTTTTATCATCGGGTTCAACCGGCCCGATCAAGGTTACCTGATGACCTGCAAGTGCCAGGTGACGGGCCGCCGCCGAACCGATTAGCCCGCGTCCGATGACTGCAATATGGGTCATACCAACTTGCCCGCCAACCGATCCAACATTTTCAGGCATTCGTCCAGTTGTGAAACCTCAACATATTCATCAGGCTTATGCGCCTGCTCGATAGATCCTGGCCCGCAGAGTGCCGCACTGATGCCTGCGCGTTTATATAAGCCCGCTTCTGTCCCGAACGACACCACGCCTGTTGCGTTACGCCCGGTCAATTCACGGATAACCTGAACCGCTTCGCTGTCTTCTTCAGGTTCCAGCCCTGCAACTTCACAGCTGAACACCTCTTCAATATTGGCTTTCGGCGATTTTGCCCGCATTTCGGGCAGTAAAACCGTATCAACAAAATCCTGCATCGCACCGCGCAGATACACATGGTCGGATTGCTGTATCACCCGCATTTCCCATTCCACCAGTGCTTTGTTGGGGATAACATTGTGGGCTACGCCTGAATGCAAGGCGCATATGGAACTGGTGCTATAAGGCGGGTCAAAAGCCGTGTTTTCAGGTGCAAGTGCGGGCAGGTCTTCGCGCACTTGCATCAGGTGCGTTATAAAACGGGTGGCGTATTCCAGCGCGTTTACAGACAGGTGCGGCAGGCTGGAATGGCCCTCAACACCTGTGAATTCAGTGGTGTACTCACAACACCCTTTATGCCCGTCGATAATGCGCATTGATGTGGGTTCGCCCACAATACAGGCCGAAGGTTTTAAACCGTCCTTGATCAGCTGATCCACCAGAATCCGCCCGCCCAAGCAGCCGACCTCTTCATCATAGGTGAATGCAAAATGGATCGGGCGTTTTAAATCGCGCTTGGCATAATCGCGCGCGGTCACAATACTGGCCGCAATAAAGCCCTTCATATCGCAAGTGCCACGCCCGTATAGGCGCCCGTCTTCTTTGCGCATGGTAAACGGATCAGACGACCAATTTTGGCCCTCTACCGGCACTACATCCGTGTGACCCGACAGGATAATACCACCATCCCCTTCCGGCCCAAGGGTGGCGAACAGGTTGGCTTTGCCCGCTACTTGCGAGGTCAGCGTACACCGCGCCCCCAAAGACGTCAGGAAATCTTGCAAATAGGTGATACACGCCATGTTACTATCACTGGAAATCGTCGGGAACCCGATCAAACGGTCCAGCACATCTATGGTTTCAGTCAGGCGGTTCATGGAAATTCCTTTGCGGTGAGTATGGCGCATTCAATATGGATAAAGGCAAACCTATCTTGGCGACAAGCGATTCCTTATTCTTGCGCATAAACCGACCCTACGCGGGGAATTATGCAGGTCAAATAAAAAGGGCGACCCAATGGGCCGCCCTGATGTTCAATAGTAGGTGCGTTTAGTTTGAAGTAGCAGTACCCGCTGCATTTTTAATCGCATCGGCGGCAGCTTTTGCGGCTTCTTCAACAGCCTTAGCCGCAGCTTCTTTAGCCGCATTCGCGGCTGCAGCGGCGGCGGCTTCTTCAGCAGCTTTAGCTGCAGCGGCTTTCGCTTCTTCTTCAGCTTTGGCGGCGGCTTCTTCAACGGCTTTCGCTGCCGCAGCTTCTTCAGCAACTTTAGCTGCCGCAGCTTTAGCGGC
The DNA here is from genome assembly GCA_016764475.1 of Amylibacter sp. Taxonomy (GTDB): domain Bacteria; phylum Pseudomonadota; class Alphaproteobacteria; order Rhodobacterales; family Rhodobacteraceae; genus Amylibacter. Next base: position 21,927 of record JAESRV010000013.1, on the reverse strand, counting down.
TTTTGCTTCCTCTGCCGCCGCAGCTTCTTCAGCAGCTTTAGCTGCCGCAGCTTTAGCTGCCGCAGCTTTAGCGGCTTTTGCTTCCTCTGCCGCCGCAGCCTCTTCAGCCGCTTTTGCTGCCGCTTCTTCAGCAGCTTTTACTTCTTCTGCCGCCGTGGCGGCAGCCTCTTCAGCAGCTTTAGCATCCATTTGCGCTTGTGCGGCCGCTTCCTTAGTTGCGTTTTGTTGCTGTACGTACCAATAACCACCAGCTGCAATCGCCAGCAGAACAACCAAAGTAATAATCTTCTTCATAACCGTCTCTCCATGTTTCGGTTTTAAGTCCATAAGACAGAGTGCGTGTGCCCCCTGCACCTTAAAATTACAAGAGCAAGCCGGATATAAATCCTTAACAGCGGTAAAAAGCCGTTATTTATACAAAAACATGCAAAACCACGCTTGACCTTACCCCTTGCGCCATACACACAGGTTTATAGCTTGATCAAATGGCCATTCGGCATTAGATTTTGTACAAAGTAAATATAAGAAGGATTTGAACCCATAGCCCGCAGACCGCACCAAGCGCCCCCGACGCGCAACACTGGCCCCCGCGTGAATGAACGCATTACCTCAGATGAAATTCGATTGATCGGCGCCGATGGCGACAATGTGGGTGTTGTATCACCCGCACGTGGCATGGAACTGGCCGATGAAGCCGGCCTTGATCTGGTAGAAATCTCACCCAACGCAAACCCGCCGGTTTGTAAGGTGATGGATTTCGGCAAGTATAAATACGAGCAGCAAAAGCGTGAAGCTGAAGCCCGTAAAAAGCAAAAAATCATTGAGACTAAGGAAGTCAAGTTTCGGCCCAACACCGACATCCATGACTACGATGTTAAAATGCGCAATGTTTCCAAATTTCTGGGCAATGGCGACAAGGTGAAAATCACCATGCGTTTCCGGGGCCGTGAAATGGCCCACCAAAATCTGGGCATGCAATTATTGATGCGCGTCAAAGCGGATGTGTTGGAAGCCGAAACAGGCCAGATTGAAAACCACCCGAAACTTGAGGGCCGTCAAATGACGATGCTGATCGGGCCAACCGCTTCTAAATAAAATACCTGAAAATGCCTAAAGCGCGGTCGCCATACCGCGCTTTTTTCATGCCACATCAAAAATTTACTGAAGTTTGCGTGCGGCCAGAATAGGCCCGCTATGTTCGACCTGAACAATCACCGCCGCATAAACACCTTCAGCCAATGATGTGCTGATCTTCCAATCCCGCTCACCATCCCAACTGCCCACACGTTCCCATGAGGTCACGATATTTGTGTGGTTCAGGGTCTTTCCGCGATTTTCACCAGATTTAACTTGGGTGACAACATTAGGCTTATACTGTACAATAAACACATCAGCCATAGGCATATCCGCCCCTATCGGGTTAATACTGACACTAAAATCACGGCCTTGTTTTTTCACCTTCAAATCGACCTTATCGACCTGCTGTTCCAGACTTTCCATCTGTGCGGCAACCTTTTTAGGGCGCGCGCCTGCCACATAAGATTGCCCTTGAAATATCATTTGCGGGGTCACTAAACGGTATTTGCTGCCCAGAACCATATTGTAATATTCTTGGCGGTCGGTAAATTTTGCTATGGAAAATATGTCTTTCCAGCCCAGATAATCCCAATAATCCACATGCAGGGCAAGGGCCAGAACATCATCGCGTTTTGACAGTTCTGCAAGTAATTTGTCAGCCGGTGGACATGATGCACACCCTTCAGAGGTATATAATTCCACAACAATAAGAGATCCATCTTCAGCCGCAACAGCCATTGTGCCAAACAGAGCCAAAGCCAATGATACCCATATATTGCGCATAGAATGCACCTTTCCCATTCCCAGTAATCCTCTTCCTAGAACAGCGATACTGAAATAGCCAATAAAGTATTTGCGATTAAACGTTACAAAAAACCCGCAATAGCGTGAATTTAGTTGCAGTTTTCTTAACAATACGCGACTTAACCTTATGGACACAACAATACTCATCGCCATTGCCGCCTTTTTTGCAGGCATCCTGAATGCCATCGCGGGGGGGGGTACTTTTTTGACCTTCCCTGCACTGGTTTTTGCAGGCGTGCCGCCCATTGTGGCCAATGCCACCAGTGCCATCGCGGTGTTTCCGGGCTATCTATCCTCTGCCGCAGGGTTTCGCACAGATATTGCCACGATCAACCGCAAACGCCTGCTACGCCAATGCGCCCTATCCCTTGCAGGTGGGTTGATCGGCGCACTTCTTCTGCTAGTCTCATCCAACGATTTCTTTACCATGATCGTGCCGTTCCTGTTGCTGGCCTCTACCGCCATCTTCGCCTTTCAAGACCGTATCCTTGCATGGGGCCGCAATGGTGGTATCCAACTGACACCCTATGGCGCATTGGGCACATTAGCGGTTTCCATCTACGGCGGTTACTTTAACGGGGGCTTGGGCATTGTCCTGCTGGCCCTATACGCCCTATGGGGGCTGACCAGCATTAACCTGATGAACGGCCTGAAAAACGGTATTTCCTTCGTCATATCAGCCATATCCGTATTAACCTTCGCACTGGCGGGCCTGATCGTGTGGCCCTCTGCCATCATCATGATGGCCGCTAACATCCTTGGCGGCTATATCGGCGCCAAAATCGCCAAACGGCTAAGCAAACCCGTAGTGCGCGCCATCATCATCACCGTGGGGTTGGTAATGAGTTGTGTGTTTTTCTATCGCTTGATCGGGTAAAATCCCGCATTCCAAATGGAATAAATATCCCCCGCGCGGAGCGCATAAAAAAGGCGGCCCTAAAGACCGCCCTTTTCAATTCATATGAACCGGCTACTTACGCTGATTTGGCCAAGTTGCGCAGCACGTAGTGCAACACGCCACCATGTTCGATATATTCAATCTCGACAGCCGTATCGATCCGGCATTTCAGCATGATCTCTTTCACGTCGCCATTGGGGTAAGTGATAGAACAAGGCACTTCTGACAGCGGTACAAGATCGCCTTCCAGCCCGGTAATAGATACAGTTTCATCGCCCTTTAGCCCCAAAGACTTGCGGGTATCGCCGTTTGTGAACTCAAACGGGATAACCCCCATGCCCACAAGGTTGGAACGGTGGATGCGTTCAAAGTTTTCCGCAATAACCGCCTTCACCCCCAGCAAAGCCGTGCCTTTGGCCGCCCAGTCACGCGATGATCCCGCGCCGTACTGAACCCCGCCGAACACCACCAGCGGTGTGCCGTTGGCCTGATAGGCCATCGCCGCATCATAGATCGACATTTCTTTACCATCCGGCCCTTTGGAATAACCACCTTCAGTGCCTGCCAGCATTTCATTCTTGATGCGGATATTGGCGAATGTGCCACGCATCATCACCTCGTGATTACCGCGCCGTGAACCGTAAGAGTTAAACTCGCGCACAGGCACTTGGCGGTCATTCAGATACTGCCCCGCAGGGGTATCCACCGCAAAAGAACCGGCAGGTGAAATGTGGTCGGTGGTGATCATATCGCCCAGCAAAGCCAGAACTTTCGCGCCCTTCACATCCGAAATCACACCCGGTTCCGCAGACATGCCTTGAAAGTAAGGCGGGTTTTGGATGTAGGTCGACGTTGGCGGCCAATCGTATGTTTTAGCATCCGTGGTTTCCACCGCCTGCCACTTTTCGTCGCCCTTGAATACGTCGGCATATTTCGACAGGAACGCTTCACGGGTCACGGTTTTATCAACCAGATCAGCCACTTCCTGTGACGTTGGCCAAATGTCGCGCAAGTAAACATCGTTACAGTCTTTATCGGTACCGATTACATCCGTTGCCAGATTGATGTCCAAAGTCCCCGCGATTGCATAAGCCACAACCAGCGGCGGTGAGGCCAGATAGTTGGCCCGTACATCGGGTGAAATGCGGCCTTCAAAGTTACGGTTTCCCGACAGGATTGAAGTTGCCACCAAATCGCCCTCGGCTATTGCCGCAGACAGTTCTGCCTGAATTGGGCCGGAATTTCCGATACAAGTGGTACAGCCGTAACCCACCAGATTAAAGCCCAGCGCATCCAGATCTTTTTGCAGATCAGCCGCTTCCAGATAGGCCGAAACCACCTGTGATCCGGGTGCCAACGAGGTTTTCACCCAAGGTTGCCGTGTCAGCCCCAGCGCGGCGGCTTTACGCGCCACAAGACCCGCACCGATCATCACATAAGGGTTGGATGTGTTGGTGCATGACGTGATCGAAGCAATAACAATCTTGCCGCTTTCCATCGTATAATCTTCACCCGCAACCGCAATTTCTTTACCCATAGGGCGTTTGAAGGTTTCTTCCATCTCGCGCCGAAACGCGGTTTGACCATCGGTCAAAGCCACAAAATCCTGTGGCCGTTTGGGGCCGGAAATAGCAGGCACAATCGTGCCCATGTCCAGATGCACGGTGTCGGTATAGATCGGTGCATAATCCGCATCACGCCAGAAACCGTTCGCCTTGGCATAAGCTTCAACCAGTGCCACACGATCTTCATCACGGCCGGTATTGCGCAGGTAACGCAGGGTTTCGCCGTCGATCGGGAAGAAGCCACATGTGGCCCCGTATTCAGGTGCCATATTCGCAATGGTTGCACGATCAGCCAGCGGCAACACGTCCAACCCTTTGCCGTAGAACTCGACAAATTTACCAACCACGCCTTTTTCACGCAGCATTTCCACGACTTTCAGCACCAAATCAGTGCCAGTAGTGCCTTCGGTCATCTTGCCTGTCAGCTCAAACCCTACCACTTCGGGGATCAGCATTGAAATCGGTTGGCCCAGCATTGCGGCCTCGGCCTCAATCCCGCCAACGCCCCAACCCAGAACGGCGACACCATTAACCATAGTAGTGTGGCTGTCCGTGCCGACAAGCGTATCAGGGTAAGCCACTTCAATGCCGTTTTGATCGGCATCTTTCCACACAGTTTGTGAAAGATATTCTAAGTTAACCTGATGGCAAATACCGGTGCCGGGTGGTACCACGCGGAAATTGTTAAATGCCTGCTGGCCCCATTTCAGGAAAGTATAACGTTCAAGATTACGCTCATATTCACGTTCCACATTCACCTTGAAGGCACGCGGGGTTCCAAATGCGTCAATCATCACCGAGTGGTCAATGACCAGATCAACAGGGCTAAGCGGGTTGATCTTTTCAGGGTCACCGCCCAAAGCCACCAGCCCGTCACGCATCGCGGCCAGATCGACCACCGCAGGCACGCCGGTGAAATCTTGCATCAGCACGCGTGCAGGGCGGTAAGCAATTTCGCGCGGGTTCTTGCCGCCTTTTGTCGCCCATTCAGCAAACGCTTTAATGTCGTCGGTCGATACTGTGCGCCCACCATCTTCAAACCGCAGCATGTTTTCCAGAACCACTTTCAACGCGGCTGGAAGCTTGGAGAAATCCCCAAGGCCCGCCGCCGTGGCCGCTGGAATAGAGTAATAATCAACGCTGGCATCGCCAACTTTCAGGGTTTTACGGGTTTTATTGGTGTCTGTGCCTACGGTAACAGTCATGCTTCCTCCGATGGGGGTTTATGGGGTTACGGGGCTTTTGCACCATAAATACGAGTCTCGCAAGGGGTTATTGTATGCAATGGTATGCAGTTTGGCGTGATAACCGAAACTTAACAGTTAAATAAAGCGTTTTGGCTTTGATTGAAAAGTCGCAACGCTGTAGATACAAGGGTATTCCCCCCCTTGTTCGGCTATACAACCACAATGGTGGCGCCACCTTTTTCATAACAACATCACATATAATACGCCAACCCCGCCAACCGGATAATGGTGACGGGGCAAAAGGCGTGGTGACGCCTTCCCATCCCCACCGCTTTGCGCTATCCATCCCGCATGACAGTCACCGTCACGGATATCAGCTGCACACGCGGCCTGCGCCAAGTGCTGCAAGGCGTCAGTTTTAACTTGGCACCTGGCGATAGCCTGATCTTGCGCGGCCCCAACGGGGTGGGTAAATCCACCTTGTTGCGCGTGCTGGCAGGCCTTGGGCCTGTGGCAGGTGGTACGCTTGATTTAAACCCGGACGATGTTGCCTATTCGGGGCATCTGGATGCGGTGAAGTTCCAACTTACGGTTCAGGAAAACCTTGCTTTTTGGGCAGGCGTCTACGACACAGATCAAACCATCGAAGTCATCGCCCGTTTCGACCTGACCAAGCTAAAAGACCGTCTGGCGGGCAGCCTTTCAGCCGGGCAAAAACGCCGCCTTGGCTTGGCGCGTATGGTGCTTTCAGGGCGCAAAATCTGGCTGATGGATGAACCCACCACATCGCTGGATGCACATCACACCGCCCTGATCGCCCAAAGCATATCAGCCCATTGCGCGGGGGGGGGCATCGCCATCTTGTCAACCCACCTTGATCTGGATATCCCAACTGCCCGCACCCTTGATCTTGCGCAATTCATCCCGACCAAAACAACGGACACATCCATTTTTCTGCAAGGGTCATTCTAAATGCTGGCCCTGTTCACCCGAGACTTGAAACTGGCGTTCCGCTCTGGCGGCGGTTTCGGCCTTGCCCTTGCGTTCTTCCTGATCGTGGTGATGTTCGTGCCTTTCGGTGTCGGTTCCGACCTAGTGCTCTTAGCCCGTATTGCCCCCGGCATCTTGTGGATCGGCGCATTGCTGGCCTGCCTGCTATCCCTGGATCGCATATTCCAGCTGGACTATGAAGACGGCACGCTAGATGTGCTGGCCACATCCCCCCTGCCACTGACAGGCATCACCGCTGCCAAAGCCGCAGCACACTGGGTTACAACCGGCCTGCCACTAACACTAGCCGCCGTCCCTTTGGGCTATCTTTTAAACCTGCCGCAACCTGCCTACATATGGCTGTTCGCCAGCCTTGCCATCGGCACCCCTGCCCTGTCGTTCATCGGCGCATTCGGGGCGGCGATTACTGTCGGCATCAAGCGCGGCGGGTTACTTCTCTCGCTGCTTGTCCTGCCCCTATACATTCCAACCCTGATCTTCGGCGCCCTTAGCGTCACTAAATCCGTCGAAGGCCTGAACCCGTTGCCCAGCCTGACATTGCTTGCAGGCCTCACACTTTTCAGCATTGTGCTGATGCCTTTTGCAAGTGCGATGGCCCTGAAATCCAATCTTAAAGGGTAATTATTCCCATATTGACAATATCACTATATCCATAATTCATGATATATGGATACAAACCACGCCCTTACCGCTTTTGCAGCCCTTAGCCAATCCACCCGTCTGGATGTGTTTCGCCTGCTTGTTAAAGCTGGCAAAGACGGCATGCTTTCAGGCGACATTGGTGAAGCTTTAAACGTGCGCCAGAACACCATGTCCGCCAACCTTTCAATCCTGCGCTGATCAACTGGTACAAAACCCGCCATAACTGGGTGATTGAACAGCCGTCTCAACATCGCTTGCACCACCGCCAAGCTGGAACGCGCCCTGAAAGCCCTAGCAAAAGCCATGCCCTTAGGGTGATTTAACACACCTGTGACAACTGCCCCATTGCCCTGCCCCCAAAAACATATAAAACGCGGATATGTCACTTTGGGAATATGCAAATCCGGTTAAATTTATGCGGCTCACGGGCCGCCTGTTGCCGTTTTTATGCGTCCTGACCGCCGTATCTCTGGCCACAGGTATCATCTGGGGTTTTTTCGGTACACCTGATGATTACAAACAAGGCTCTACCGTCAAGATTATCTTCATCCACGTACCCGCCGCCACCATGGCCGTCAGTGCGTGGTTTATGATGCTGGTCACCAGCCTGATCTGGCTGATCCGCCGCCATCACATTTCGGCCCTAGCCGCCAAAGCCGCAGCACCCATCGGCCTGACCCTAACCCTGATTGCTTTGGGCACGGGCGCCATCTGGGGTAAACCGATGTGGGGAACTTACTGGGCGTGGGATCCGCGCCTGACCAGCTTTCTGATCTTAGCCGTTTTCTATCTGGGCTACATTGCCCTGTGGAAGGCCGTAGAAGACAATGATACAGCGGCTGATCTGACCTCGATTTTATGTATGGTGGGTTCTGTTTTCGCATTCCTGTCACGCTATGCCGTGAACTTCTGGAATCAGGGATTACACCAAGGGGCATCCATTGCGGTGAACAAGGAACAGCATGTGGATAACGCTTATATCTACCCGCTATTTTTGAGTTTTGCAGGCTTCTTCCTGCTGTTCGTCACCCTTGTGTTTGTGCGCACCCGCACCGAAATTCGCCTGCGCCGTGCAGCCGCTTTACAAGCTAGGAGCTTATGATGCCTGAACTGGGAAAATATGCCGATACGGTCATTCTGGCCTATGTTGTGTCTTTGGCGCTGATCTTTGGCCTTGTCGCCCTGACATGGGTGCAAAACCGCCGCGCCAAACGCTTACTGAATGCGCAGGAGGCTAATCATGGCAAATAAAATATCCCCTTGGGTGGCAGCACCACCGTTGCTTTTTGCTACATTTATCGCCCTTCTTGCGGTCAGCCTAAATCGTGAAGGTGCAAACGATCTGCCCAGCACAATGATCGGGCGCGATGCCCCCTTGTTGACCACCACACAACTGGGCGATCTGCCCGAACTGACCACCGCCGACCTGAAGGCGGACGGCCTGAAACTGGTCAACTTCTGGGCCAGTTGGTGTGGCCCGTGCCGCGTTGAACACCCCACACTGGCCGCCATGGCCAAAGAGGGCATCGTGATCCACGGCGTGAACTACAAAGACCAAAGCAAAAATGCTTTGTCTTTCCTCAACAGCCTTGGCAACCCCTACACCAAACTTGGCAAAGACGAAGGCCGCACCGGTATTGACTGGGGTGCCACAGGCGTGCCCGAAACATTTATCATCGACGGCGACGGCAAAATTCTGTTCCGTCACGCAGGGCCGATCACACAGCGCGTTCTGGAAGAAAAAATCAGGCCCGTTTTGGAAGGCCGGTAGGGTGTGTGATTTCTACGCACCGCTACAATATTTATAAGGTTGATCCCTACTGGCGAATGCCTTCGGCAACGATGCATTGAAAAATAAACCCAGTCTGCGACGTAAAATATCCAATATTTTCATAAAAATCACCTCCTGCTCGGGCAGTATGCAGGAAATAGAAAAATTATCCTAATTGTGAAATGGGTCTAACATCCCTGCTAGCAAAAGTAGTTCACCGGTTTTCAAAGGGCGCATAGCAACGCCAAATGCGAAAGCCACCTAAACTTACACGTAAGTAAGGCGTTCGCCAAAAGGTCGAAACACCGTAGGTGTAGAGATCAAAAACCTCTGTTCGGCCTTATAACTACAATCGGCAGGCCTGCCTTTCTTATAAGTTACATATCCGTTGATAGACCCGAACGTTTCAATCTGTTAACGCTTGAGGCTGATCACTGTTGTTAAATCTCCACTCACATTCCTTCAAGAATAGCGCATAAGCAATCGTAACATAATTTTCTGTTACCCACCCCAAACCACCGGAAACCAGTCTTCGCGTAATCTTTGCCCTGCAACCATATCATGCCCGGGATAAGGCGGAGATGTCCGCCCTGCACGTTCCACATACCGCGCATCATCGCCCACCCAGCGCAATGACAACGCGCGACGGCGCCCGCCTTTGGGGTTACCGCGTGCGCCGTGGACTGTGCGATAATCAAATAGCACCGCATCACCCGGTTCCATCTGCCATTCCACAATGCGGTTGCCCGCAGGGTCGGCATCGGGGTCAGGCACCGGCGACCAGTCTTCATCACTGTCATAAAAATCACTGTTGTCGGCCCAAGACACGGGCCGCACCATTTTTTTCCATTTATGCGAGCCTGCAAGCAACCGCAGGCTGGCATTCTTCACCGGATCAAGCGGCATCCACATGCTGACGGTATGGTGCCCTTCCACAAAGTAGTAAGGGCCATCTTGGTGCCAAGGCGTGGGTTTTGGGGTGCCGCTTTCTTTGACCAGCACATGGTCGTGAAAAAATTGCGCGGTTTTTGATTGCATCGCCCGCGCCGCAATTTCCGCCGCAGGGCTTTCACGCACGATACGTTCAAATTCAGGGATACGTTGCCAGTTGCAATAATCATCAAAAAACCGCCCCTGCCCCGCACCGACGGCATTTTCCGAGGCATATTCCGACGGGTACGCCATATTGCGTTCCACCCCTGCGCGCATCACATCAACCCAATCGGTTAACGCACCTTTCAGCAGCACAACGCCGTCACGTTGGAACTCTGCAACTTGGACATCTGTAATCATGGCAAAACTCCCACATTATATTTTTGGCTCAATCCGCACCTGACTTGACCTACATCAAGTCAGGCTGTTTGCAAATGCGCTAAACTTCCTTGTATGACACACCAAGACACAACCCTGAACCGCCCCAAGACGCAATCAACCAGTCTACTTCCACGGTTGCCCGCCTTGCCGCTTTTGCCGCTGCAACCGATCCTAAAGCGAATCGTGCGGCGTATCGGGGCCGAAAACCCCGATATGTTCAACCGCCTTGGGCCACATACGCAGGCGCGGTTTCTGATCGACGCCACCAACCTGCCGTTTACGCTGTTGCTACAACCGGACCCCAAGAACCTGTCCCTGACCGCCCATTTTCGTGTTTCTCCCCCTGAAAATGACGCGCGGATCGCGGGCAGATTCTTGGACTTATTGCAGCTTTTAGACAGCGACATCGACGGTGATGCGCTGTTCTTTTCACGCGATCTGATCATTACCGGCAATACCGAAGCGGTGGTCTGTTTGCGCAATGCGTTGGATGATGTGGACGGTTCCATCGCACAAATGGTGGCTAACATGTTTGGCCCCTTGGGCCGTGCCGCCCTTGCCCGCTTGCGCCGCGTTGCAAACAAACCCTATTTGAAAGCCCCCCGATGACATCACCTGAACTAGTCTGCCCCGCAGGCACCCCCGCCGCCTTGCGCACCGCCGTAGATGCAGGCGCCGATGCGGTTTACTGCGGTTTTCAAAATGCCACCAACGCGCGCAATTTTCCGGGGCTTAATTTCACTGTGCCCGAACTGGAACGCTCGGTTGCCTATGCCCACGCAAAAGGCACCAAGGTTTTGCTGGCGATGAACACCTATCCGCCCGCAGGCAAACAGACCCTGTGGAAAGACGCGATTGATACCGGCATACGCCTTGGCGTTGATGCCTTTATCGTCGCCGATATTGGCGTGGCGCATTACATTGCCACAAAACACCCCGCAGCACGGCTGCATCTGTCGGTACAGGCCGCCGCCTCCAACCCCGAGAGTATTCGCTATTACTGTCAGGAATTCGGCGTCAAACGTGTGGTACTGCCACGCATCCTGACGGTGCCGGAAATCCGCTCTCTGGCCGCAGAAGTACCCTGTGAAATCGAAACCTTTATCTTTGGCAATCACGGATTGATGGTTGAGGGCCGTTGCAGCCTGACCAATTACATATCCGGCTTGTCGACCAACCTCGACGGGGTCTGCTCTCCTGCGGCACAAGTCGAATATATCCGCGATGCCGCAGGCAACGTTTCCACCCAACTCGGCGAGTTTACCATTGATTGCTTCGGGTGCAATGAAACCGCAGGCTATCCGACGATTTGCAAGGGGCGCTATACCACGCCTGCACATGACGGCGGCTATTACGCTTTTGAAGAACCGATCAGCCTGAACCTGTCGCCGCTGCTGCCTGCATTGATTGATGCCGGTGTTCACGCATTGAAAATCGAAGGGCGGCAACGCTCGCGCGCCTATGTCAAGAAAGTGGTCTCGGCGTTTCGCAAGGCGGTTGACGATATTTCCGACGGGCGCACGGCACAACTGGCTGACCTCTTGGCCCTGACCGAAGGCCAAAAAGAAACCCAAGGTGCTTTTAAAAGCAAAACATGGCGGTAAAGATAGATATGACAAAACTCACCCTAGGCCCGATCCTGTTTCACTGGCCAGCCCAGCAGAAAATAGACTTTTATGCCCGCATCGCCGATGAGGCCGCGATTGATACGGTCTATCTGGGCGAAGTGATCTGCTCGAAGCGCAGCCCGTTCTTTGACAAGCATTACGCCGAAGTCACCGAACGCTTAGAGCGCGGCGGTAAAACCGTGGTGTTTTCAACCTTGGCAGAAGTGATGCTGAAACGTGAACGCAATATGATGGCGGGGTTTTGCGAAGAGACAGATCACATGATCGAGGTCAATGACACATCCGGCTTGTGGCATCTGAACGGGCGCCCCCATATGATCGGGCCGCTGATGAATGTCTATAACGAAGACACCATGACCTATTTAGCATCCAAAGGTGCGACGCGCTTCTGCCTGCCCCCCGAACTGCCCGGCCCGTCGGTTGAGGTCATGTGTGAGCACGCCAAATCCTTGGGTGTTTCCATAGAAGTGCAGGTTTTCGGGCGCACCTCACTCGCGCTGTCGGCGCGGTGCTATCACGCACGCGCCCATGGGCGGATCAAGGATAATTGCCAGTTTGTTTGTGAACAAGACCCCGACGGTATGCCGCTTGATACCCTGACAGGCCAGCGGTTTCTGGCGATCAACGGCATCCAGACCCTGTCACATACCTATCTGAACCTGCTACCTGAACTGGATGCGCTTCAAACGATGGGCGTCAGCCATTACCGCCTTGTGCCGCACACCCAAGATATGGTTGCAGTAGCGCAAATATATCGTGATACGCTTGACGCGAAAACCGGCGCGGATGAGGCCGAAAGCAGGCTATCCGCCCTTGAAATACCCGCCCCATTTGCCAACGGCTTCTGGCATGGCAAGGCTGGGCATCAACGGGTGCAGTAGTCTAGGGTCAGGACCTATTAATCCTGCACCTCTGGTTTGACAGATTTTTTCACTGGGCAGGCACAGTTGCGCAGTAAATTCCGTTTATTTTCAAGCAATTGTAACGTATCCAGTGGGAAAATATGCCAAATCCGAAGGACGTGGTTTTCCCTTCATCTCAGCGGCTTGGCACGCTTGCAAATAGATCCACTATTGACGGCGCGGGCCAAACCCCTGATATTTCGGGAAAACCGCGCCAGTGGCGCAGGATTAATAGGTCCTAACCCTAAATCGCCTGTAAATGCTGTGATCGTGTGGGCATTGCCTGATGTGCATAGGCGCTCGCAATCATATCCGCTAGGCGGTCAGTAAGTATGGGATTGGCAGAACCGCCTTTTTGCATGGTGATCTGGAATTCCGGTAGAGCAGGCAAGCCTGCTTCATCCGGCACCACATCCCAATCGGCAGATTGGGTGCCACACAGACAGGCGTGTATCGCCAGATCAGCACTGACACTGGCTTCAACCGTTTTGGCGTGATTGGTATCAACCACCAATTCCCATGTTATGCTGGCATTGTCCAACGCCTCTATGGCAAACTGGCCAAACAGGCAGCGATTTTCATAGGCCAAGGCCAGCGGTTGCTTTTTCCACACCCGCCCGTCTTGGGCACAATACCAGTTCAGACACGCACTGCCGACACTGACCGCACCTTGCGGGCAATTCACTTCGGTTCCCAAAATCAGATCGGCTTTGCCTTGTTCCAGTTTCTGTTTCAAATCCAAAGTATAAGAAGACACAAGCTGCACCTTGACGCGCGGAAATTCTGCCGCAAACCGTTTCAGCACCTTGGGAATATGCGGGTAAACAATATCATGCGGCACCCCCAGCACGATAGTATCCTCAAAATCATCCGAGGTCAGGCGCCCCCATGCCTCATCATTCAATGCCAGCAGGCGTTTGGCGTAGCTCAGCAGCAATTCACCTTGTTGGGTCAGCGCGATACCGCGCCCTGACCGATCCAGCAAAGACAGGCCCATAGACTCCTCAAGACGTTTAAGCTGCATCGACACCGCCGATTGCGTCAGGTGCAACTGCCCTGCCGCGCGGGTCACCCCGCCAACCTCGGCCACAGTTACAAAAGAACGCAGGGCGGTTAAATCCAGATTTCGCGGCATATCACAATCCTTGATGGGTGACTTCACAATCATTCGTTTCACAAATGATACAGCATTTGGCATACATATCAAGAAGATTGATGAAACAACACAATCACATAACAAAATGGAAAGGATCATATCATGGCATATTATACTGACACAGGCTTCGGCACAGCGATCCAACGCCCCTCATTCAGGGCACGCATCACCGCCGCCTTTGAGTTGCGCAAACAGCGTAAGGCCCTTTATTCTTTGACGGATGAGCAGCTTAACGATGTTGGGCTGACACGCGCAGACGCCGCAAAAGAATACAGTAAATCTATCTGGGCGCTTTAAGCTTAACAGCACAAGTTCCCATAAGGCGCGCGGCCTCTTCCCCCGTGGCGCGCCTTTCATAATCACAGATACGCGGATTTACGCACAATTTCACGTGCATTTACCTTGAAAATCCCCACCAAATAGCCATATTCATTTATGAAAGTGCCGCAAACATGCGACACGCAGGTATTTATCTAGGAGAGAACACATGGCTGAATACGAAACAGTCCGCCGCGCAGGTTCAAGCGCACAGATGGCGGCAATAGATGCGGGCCTTCGCGCCCATATGAACAAGGTCTACGGGCTGATGTCTGTGGCGATGGTGATCACTGGTTTGATTGCTTATGTTGTTGGTTCTGATCTGGCATCAGCGAAAGCCGGACAAGACACAATGTTGTTGTCAGTTGATACACTGCAAACCATGTTCACCAGCCCGGTGCGTTACATCATCATGTTTGCCCCCCTTGCACTCGTGTTTGGCTTTAGTGCGGGCATCAACCGCATGTCTGAAAACACAGCACGACTGGTGTTCTTTGCGTTTTCCGCCCTGATGGGCCTATCCATATCCTGGATATTCGCGATTTACACCAGCATGTCTATCGCCACGACTTTCTTTGTGACAGCTATTGCATTCGCAGGCCTGTCCCTGTGGGGCTACACCACCAAGAAAGACATTTCCGGTTGGGGCAGCTTTTTGATCATGGGCGTCATCGGCCTGATCGTGGCCTCAGTTGTTAACATCTGGTTGCAATCCAGTGCCATCCAGTTTGCAGTATCGGGCATTGGTGTTCTGATTTTCGCAGGCTTAACCGCCTACGACACACAAAAAATCAAAACCACCTATCTTCAAATGGCCGCAGATGGCCAAACCGAATGGATGGGCAAAGCTGCGATCATGGGGGCGTTAAGCCTGTATCTGGACTTCATCAACATGTTTATGTTCTTGCTGCAACTTTTGGGCAACCGCAACTAAGCACGAAGTACGAAGCATATCGAAATATTATCAGCCGAGGCCATGCGCCTCGGCTTTTTTATAAGGGCACATATAATATGACAGACTTTCCACTACAGATCACCGCATGGAGCAGCCTGATATTAGGCACCCTATTGCTGGTTATGGCTTTTAGGGTTTCATCTGATCGCCGCAGCAAAGGTATTTTATTGGGAGATCAGGGTGATAAAATTATCCTGAAGAAAATTCGCGGTCACTGTAATGCCGTCGAACAAATTCCCATGGCCCTGATCTTGCTGGGTTTTGTTGAGTATCTGCAAGGTAGCACATACGCGCTGATCATTGCCGCTATTCTAATCGCAGGCCGCCTGATGCATGCCACTTACTTCAGTTTTGACGGCACTAACTGGCGGTTTCGGTTTTACGGCATGTTGCTGACCTATGTTGCGTATTTATTTGCGCTCTTGGCCTTGTTACGTGCGCTGGTGTTCTAAATCACGCACAAAAGCCCGTACCGCACGCAAACTGGTCAAATGATGCACCGTCATGTGTGCGGGCGGATTATTCACAATCTTTAAATGCTTTTCCCGCTGGTAATGGCGGGTNATCCCATGTCCASCGCCAAAACTTGAARCTTTCGCCMCCCAASCGTTCAGGRCAGTTTTCMGTCATRTCGGGCCGYGTGCGCCCCAAATCCAACAGGTTRCGCCGAATGATACGCCACARGCGCAARSTGATDCYAATATCMAGCCAGATAWAYGTATCCGCACGCGCCAGTCTTTCAGGATAAGTCCGTGAATGCCCGCCTTCAAATATCCACGTATCACGGGCGTGVACCKYWGCYAYCAACGGTTCTTTYTCAGCYGYAGTGCGTTCCACCCAATGAGGTTTCCAGTGGATATGATCCATATGATACACAGGCAGCTTGGTCACCGAACCCATCATAAGGGCCAATGTGGTTTTGCCGCATCCCGGCCCGCCAACAATCATCACGCGTTTCATAMCACCCCCCAANTGCAAAAAGGCGACCCATGGGCCGCCCTTTACGTAAAAGTCGTTAAAATCAAACTATTTGATTTTACCTTCTTTGTAAGGAACGTGYTTRCGTACAACCGGGTCGTATTTGTTTACAACCATTTTTTCGGTCATTGTACGTGCGTTTTTCTGGGTCACGTAGAAGTGGCCGGTGCCTGCTGTTGAATTCARGCGGATTTTAACAGTGTTTGGCTTCGCCATGGTTTTTCTCCGTGCTACAGGGKTTTKCCCNTGTGAAAATCTATGAARTGGCCTTCTACTCGGTCTGTGSSSCRAGTCAAGTACCACAGGCAAAAATATRCAMGCTTTGCGRTGATATGKSGWRANGCTTTTATTGTTTTGATTATGCGGGATTGTTGGAACTTACAGTTTGAAAAACTGATACGTCACAACATGTGCCGTTTATACTGATAGCTTTGCCTTTATTCATGCTTTCAACGGCAGCTAAGAGCCCTTAGTGAACCCGTATGGTGGGCAAATTTGACCTTGGCTTTAAGGTGCACTGGGACAATAGCCGCGATTTATAGTCAAATACTTGGGACTGTGATAATTGGTAAGCATRGGAGACTCCAAAATGCCAGAAACAAACAAGTTCCAKCTTTCCACGAAGGCCGCTGCAAACTACGAACGCCAGTCAGTTCCCGCCATATTTAAACCTATGGCCGARGCAACGCTGAGTGCCATTTCACTACCACGACGCGCGCACGTACTGGATGTCGCRTGCGGTACTGGTGCGGTTTCCCGCGCGGTTGCTTCGCGATTAGTTGAGCCAAGCAAAATTGTTGGGGCAGACCTAAACCCGGCAATGGTGGAAATCGCCAAGCAGAGTGTTTCGAACGACATTCAYGATTTTGAGTTTGTCACTGCACCCGCCGAAGCCTTGCCATTTTCGGACGCGACCTTTGAATTTGTTTTTTGCCAGCATGGATTGCAATTTTTTCCAGACAAGCCTGGGTCTCTTGCCGAAATGCGACGCGTCTTGCAGGTGAATGGCAAGCTGATTGTTACCTGTTGGGCAGCTATTCCGCCGTTCTTTAAGGTTGTGAGAGATGTACTTTCTCGTCATCTGGGAGACGATGAAGCAAAGACAGCAGTCGCTCCGTTTGTCTGGAATGACGGTGCTCATATATCGTCTTTGATTGGCGCTGCCGGGTTCGAATGTCCCAAACCATCACAACTTAATGTCGACCGGAAATTGTCTGCCTCTCCAGAAGCGATGCGACGCGGGCTTCTTACCACACCAAACGAAGCTGCGTTGCTSGCATCTGGCGAAGACAYTATAGACATAATCGTCTCAGAAATTCTGGAAGGTGTTGCGCAATACCAAGACGGCCAAATGTTGATCATGCCGCAGCAAGCACATCTGTTTCAGGCAATCGCAGTGTAAAAAACAAACTATAGCCATAGGGCCCAGAAATAAGGCTTTTCAGTGGGCTCTTGAACGACAGCTTTGCCCTCGCATAGCTGACCTTGGCGTCGAGATTACTGTCAARWSMKCACTGAGGTCGGCGCAAGGTATCAATCAGGCGAACGTTAGCACGAAAGCAGCTTTATCAATGCACCCGGCACAAGGCATCAGCGCAGTTTTTGAATTTTCAGCTTGTCTTGTTTTGCKCKTTTCTTGGTCGATTCCTCAGAACGCGTRAGSGCTTTGGCAATAGCCTTTAAACTCATCCCCTTTGTCACCAGCATATGCAGCTTTTGAATTTCCTCATTTGTCCAGGCTTGGCGGTGGCGCTCATAGCGTTCGGTCATTGGCTTCGTCTACCTTATCATTATGTCTAAGATATCATAAAGCATGGTCGTGCTGATAGCACCAGTACAATGGCAATAATGATTAAGGAAGCACCTGTAAATCTAACAGGTGCTGGGGGAAAGATGCTTCCAGACCTAATCCAGATAAGCATCCCCGCGCAAGCCTGCCCGCTCCATATGGATCGGCAGCACCTTGCCGTATAGCTGTTTTGTACGCTCAGGCGCGCCGACCATATCGGGTTGATCCACATAGGAAAAAATCGCCACATATCTTGGCCGTGTGCCTTGCAAAGGGGCGACGCGGTGTAATGAATAGCGACCCCGGAACAGTTGCAGATCGCCCGGCTCCAAATTCAGACTGGTTACTTTGTCGGATGCGCCAGCCAGAACGCGCGCCACTTCATCAAAGTTTTCACCGCCCGCGCGAATGTTCGGCGCATATTCAAACGCACCACCCGTTTCAGCATTTTGGATCGCAAGTGTCACAGTGAAGTTATTGGTGTCAAAGTGCCACGGAAACCCGTTGCCTTCTTCGGCCATATTCACGATCACATCCGCCAAAGGGTCTGCATAACGGTAAARCTGTTCTTCTTGCAAACAGTTCTGAATAAAACCATCGAAACCCTTGGTATCATGGATCAGTCGCAACGGGCCACCGGGGTGAAAATTATCTGCCGAAATAAACGCGTTCGAGCGGTCAAAGAACTGGCGTGCCGGATGATCAGTGGCAAGGCTTGGGTCGTCTTTGCTGAAATAGGGGTTGGTACGGTTAAATGATTTATGGCCCTGATCGCTGACAGCACTGGCCTCTTCACACAAGGCCTTGACCCCCGCTTGGGTCAAAAAATCCTTCAAAACAGCACAGCCATCCGTTGCCAGATCAGCGCGTACCTGTTTGAGCAAAGCCTGATAGGCCTTTGATGTGTTTTGATGTACCGGATATTTATCAAGGTTAATCAGATGAGATCCCGTGGGCATGCGCAAACTCCWTTTCAACATATCATGCTAAAATTCTGAAACGTAWTGCYCGYAYAATCTGTAACGGCGGCGACATGATCGCCTGTTCRCGACTATGCCCTATGCRGTCTTTGCCCCGTCACGCGCAATCATAACTTCGCGCAGGCTGTCAGGTACWGGCACRGTYGCRGTTGCCGCATCGTTCARCRTYACCATAACYGTGTCRCCACGCACCCGAATTGCRCCATCACACCACACKGCRTAMTCAAKCGTAAAGCTGGTRCGCCCCAGTTTTGARRYCTTGCACAGGGTGATATAATCCTCATYCAGAAACATCGGKGCATCRAACARRATGGTYGCGGTGCGCACYACAGGTTTGATCGGGCTTTYATCGTTCAGCTGTATGCCCAKATGATTRATGTAMAGCACACGGATGTTTTCAAACCAYGCGTGRTAGACCTTGTTATTAACGTGGTTATACGTGTCCAGATCGCCGTAGCGTACACAATCAGGCAGGCCCATCGTCCATCCGCCCTCAATACCAAGGGCTGTGATTGCGTCTTTGTCCATGGGTTTACTCATGCCATGCCACCATCGATCAAACGTGTGGCCAGTTGCGCATATATATCCGCAATCGGGTGATCCGTGGCCGCAATAGGTGTGCCACCGTCGCCAGCTATGCGCACATCCAGATCAAGCGGGATTTCAGCAAGGAATGGCAGACCCAGACGCTTCGCATCGGCCTTCGCCCCACCATGGCCGAAGATATGCGCCTCATGGCCACATTCAGGGCAAAGGTAGCTCGACATGTTTTCGATCATGCCCAGCACAGGCGTGCTGGTTTTCTCRAACATRTTAATWGCYTTGCGCGCRTCCAGCARGGCCACATCCTGCGGGGTGGAAACGATAATCACYCCCGTSACMTKKGATTTCTGCGCCAAAGTGATYTGMACATCGCCKGTACCSGGYGGCAAATCAACGATCAGCACATCCAATTCACCCCAYTCAACCTGCCCCAGCATTTGYTGCAAAGCACCCATCAGCATCGGGCCACGCCAAACCACGGCTTCATCTTCTTTCAGCATCAATCCGATGGACATGAAAGTGACGCCGTGAGCGTGTAGCGGAATAATTGTCTTGCCGTCAGGTGAGGCCGGTCGTTTCGACATCCCCATCATACGCGGCTGGCTGGGGCCATATATATCCGCGTCCAACAGGCCGACACGGCGGCCTTGTTTGGCCAATGCCACAGCCAGATTGCTGGACACAGTGGATTTACCCACGCCACCCTTGCCGGAAGCAATCGCCAGAATGCGGTCAACACCCGCAATCGGGGCTTTGTCCGCCGCAGGTTTCGGATGCCCGCCCAGTTTCAGGTTTGGCGGCGGGGCTTTGGGGGCAGTACTGTGCGCTGTCAGCATAACGCTGGCYTTGGTGATGCCATCCAACGCCAACACCGCCGCTTSGGCCGCATCGCGCACRKGSGCCAGYTTGGGGCCGTCTTCRGGGGCCACTTCCARCACGAAYTGCACAKWGCYRCCATCCACCGACAARGCGCGGATTATATCGGCRGCAACAATRTCWYGSCCATCGGGCARTTTCACTGCCCTTARGCAGTCTAATATATCATCGCGTTTTAGGACCATTTGTTGCAGCCTTCTGTTTGCACTTGCGCATCACTATAGATCACCCTTAAATTTAGCATTATCTGGCGAAGAGCAAGAGCAATCGGGAAAGATACGACACAATGACAATACTTGGACAAGCCGCCGAACTGGTTGTCTCGGCCGATGCCGAACTGATCGGCATTGTCGGCCTGTCTTTGCGGGTCAGTCTAAGTGCAACYTTGATCGCKTCCCTGTTTGCCATTCCRCTKGGKGCCGCCCTTGCAATCTGGCAATTTCCGTTTCGCCAAATCCTGATCGTGATCTCTACATCATTGATGGCCCTRCCCCCCGTGGTGGTCGGCCTGATYATYTAYYTKYTRYTGTCACGCGCAGGCCCCTTGGGCCATTACGGCATCCTGTTTACACCCACGGCGATGATCATCGCGCAATCCGTGTTGATCTTCCCCATCGTGCTGGCCCTGACCCGYGAAGCCATTCTACCCTTGAACCGAGACTACAAGAACCTGCTGGATGCATGGGATGTATCCCCCGTTCAACGCTTGAAAACCCTGATCTGGGACGCGCGTTTTGCRGTTGTCACGGGGCTGCTGGCAGGCTTCGGGCGGGCCTTGGCCGAGGTGGGTGCGGTAATCATCGTGGGCGGTAATATCGCGGGGTTCACGCGGGTGATGACCACCACCATCGCGCTGGAAACCTCTAAGGGTAATCTGCAACTGGCACTGGCCCTTGGCATCGTGCTGTTAAGCATCGCTGTACTGATTAACGCGGTCATCCACTGGATCGGCAGTTTTGGTCGCAAGTATCAGGTGACCCGCTGATGTCGGGGTTGAAACTTACAAACGTGTCGTACAGCGTCGATGCTACCGGCCTGTTGCATGACATCAGCTTTGCCCAAGAAAGYCATGGCATCAACGCAATACTTGGCCCCAATGGGGCGGGTAAAAGYMYGTTKTTSWMRYTGATCCACGGGGTGATCAAACCCAACACGGGACAGGTCACATGGGATGAAATTGCGGCTCATAAAACCAAACTGTCACGCGGTTTCGTGTTTCAAACCCCGATTGTTCTGCGCCGTTCCGTGCGTGCCAATCTGGCCTATCCGCTAAAGATTAACGGCCAGCACAGTGAGACCGCGATAGATGCCATGCTGGAACTATCACAACTTACTGCCCTTGCAGATCAACCCGCTGCCAGCCTGTCGGGCGGCGAGGCCCAACGCATGGCCATTGCACGCGCCTTGATCACCAAACCCGAAGTTCTATTGCTGGATGAGCCTTGTTCCAATCTTGACCCCGCCTCGACCAAATTAATCGAAGCGATGATCGGGCAGTTTGTGGCAAAGGGCGGCAGCGTGTTTATTTCCACC
>JAESRV010000107.1 GCA_016764475.1 Amylibacter sp. | reverse complement strand
TCGAATATGATTTTACCCCCAAATAAACCGCCCAAATGCAAAAACGCCCTGCTGCAAATATCCTTGTCATTCACTGAAAGAATTCTTGGCGGGCTACAGTCTGGATGTGCCTTCATCATTATAAATGACCCACTATTTTTGAAAATATGTTTTATCTCTCTGAACATTCTATGGGCTAGTTTCATACCTCTAAGTTTCTCTAAGGCAGGTTCACTTTGCCTCTGGAGGTACTGCCGATGGATTTCAAATTCATTATCAATCCGAACCGCTTCAATCTTAATCCGCCGCAAAGCTTCAATGTGATCTTTAGTCTTTAATGAAAATGTTTCTTCGGTCTTCCCATAGCTATCAATAATGTCCTTGGGAACAACGGCACGGTGATAATAGGTGGCATTTCGGCGGTAGAGTCGGGTGTGGCTGGGCATCTTTTCAAGGTCACTCACTGTAACACTCCAATGTAACAGTTCTCTGGAAAAGACCTTATATTACAGTAACTTATTGTTTTCAATAGAGTTAAAAAGTAATGGTGGAGCCTAGGAGGATCGAACTCCTGACCTCCTCGCTGCCAGCGAGGCGCTCTCCCAGCTGAGCTAAGGCCCCTTATGCGCAGAATCTTATGCGCTTGGGTTATTTATGAAACACCGCTTGTATGTGCAAGCGGAATTTCAATTAACTGTCGTCGGTTGGTGCGGCAACGTCGGCGATTTCTTCCAAAGGAACGGTATCGTCGTCGTCGCTGTCATCCAGCACGTCATCGCCCAGATCAACTTCTAGGGTGTCGTCATCATCGTCCAGAACATCTACTTCATCCGTCAGATCTTTTTCTGTGGCTTTTTCAACATTGGCTTTGTCAGCCTTGTCGGTCATAGACGTTTTTGACTTGTCATTCGAAAAGAATGACAGTTCATATTCGGTGTCAGTATAAGGGCTGACAATCGGATCATTATTCAGGTCGTAAAAACGTTTTCCGGTTTCAGGACAAACGCGTTTAACACCCCAAGCTTCTTCAGCCATATTAAATCCCCTTTACAGGTCATTTTCGGTAATTGTGTAGCCAAGTGCCACAAGCGGTCACCCTTGTCAAAGGGTGTTTCAATAAACTTGTGTCCCTTGGCGAAAAAGTGGATTGAACCTGTGCGTTATCAGGCTAAAACAGCACTATGGCAGAGCATATAGGAATTGGCGATCCACCGATCACTGTGCAGATCAAACGATCGGCGCGGGCACGGCGGTATTCTTTGCGGATTTCCAACAAAGACGGGGCTATTAGCCTGACTGTACCAAAATATGCCGCGATGGGTGAAGCCGTGGAATTTGCGCGTGCACAAGAGGGCTGGATGCGCAAGCATTTGGCCAAGAAACTAAAGCCACTGCCTTTGGTTTTTGGCGGGTCTGTTTTGTTTGACGGTGAATATCGGCGGATAGAGCCTGGAACGGGCAGGGCGGTGCGGTTTGAGGACGGGGTGCTGTATGTGCCGGGCAAGCCAGATAAATTGCCTGCCAAGCTGCGCGCATATTTCAAAACTATGGCACGCGAACGCATGGTGGCGGCATCGGCGCATTATGCCGATCTATTGGGCCAGCCGCTTGGACGCATCACATTGCGCGATACACGGTCGCGCTGGGGGTCTTGTACGTCTGATGGCAACTTGATGTATTCGTGGCGGTTAATCATGGCACCAAGACCCGTGCAGGCCTATGTGGCAGCACATGAGGTGTGCCATTTGGTTGAGATGAACCATTCTGATGCCTATTGGGTTTTGGTTGCGGGGATATTCCCGGAATACAAAGCACGGCGTGGCTGGTTGAAGAATAACGGCACTGTATTACACCGATATATGTTCTAACCCTTGACGCTTGTGGTATTTGTGATCACAAGCAGGTATGCCAGATAAAGAACGCAACCCTGAAAAAGTCATTCCACGGCACGAGCGTGTCTACCGGTCTTTGCGCAGCGAACTTATGCACGGTGAGATCGAAGCGGGTTATGCCCTGACAATTCGTGGTATCGCCGCTAAATACGGGGCCAGTATGACGCCCGCACGCGAGGCCGTGCGCCGCTTGTCAGCCGAAGGCGCACTTACAATGTCTTCAACAGGGCGTATCACTGCACCTGCCCTTTCTGTTGAACGTATAGAAGAGCTGGCCTCGATCCGTGCCTTGTTAGAGCCTGAGTTGGCCAGCCGTGCTTTACCAAGGGCGCATATGGCCCTGATAGAGCGGCTTTATGCCATAAATATCGCTATTTCACAGGCGATCATCAAGAACCAGCCTGTGGCATATATCCGGTCCAATATGGAATTTCACCGCACATTATATCTACGTGCACAAGCACCTGCCATGTTATCTTTGATTGAAACCGTATGGTTACAACTAAGCCCGACTATGACGCGGCTTTACGCTAAATTACAACGCCCCGAAGCCTCTGATAATCACCGTAAGGTGATTGCGGCACTCAAAGCTGGCGATGAAGCGGGGCTGCGGTTGGCCATTCGGGCCGATGTCACGCAAGGCTTACGTATGCTCACAATTGAGTGAGCCCCCATTGCGACGGAATGGGCAGTATATTACGTTATATACATATCGAAAGGCTGGCTTCCCCAGCTGGTCTTGGCCTCTCCACCCCTCATACTGAGGCCTAAAGATAGCTCCCTGGCAAGCTTTGAGCAGGTTGTCAGGGAGTTTTTATGTTCGGTGGGTGCCGTCCGGAAAGGCCGCAAGCAATGTTTCATACCGCATGACAAGGATCAGGCTGATGTTGCCAAAAGGATTTTTGGAAAATGTAGCGATAGACGGAATAGGGCATTTTATTCATGCACTAGGGCGTTGCATGATTATGGGGATGCGGCAATATATTTGTCTTGATATGACATTTATGTGATCGCGGCCTATGACGCTTTTAGCACAATCACGCAACTGTGAAAACAGTTTAAGTTACACTGCTTATATGGGGATGTATTATAGGGATAAGAACAGATGAATTGTTATCGTTTGTTTTGGCTTCTATATCCCAATTCGAGGCCCTATAAAAACTCCCTGATAGGCTTTGAGCCGTCTATCAGGGAGAATTTTTTCCAGCTATATCAATGGCTAAGCGTGAATTGCGCCGTCACCACATGCAAGGGCGGCTTCACGCACCGCCTCTGAAAATGTCGGGTGTGCGTGGCATGTCAGGGCGATATCTTGGGCTGATGCGCCGAATTCCATCGCTACACAAATTTCGTGAATTAGTTCACCTGCGGCGGGGCCGATCAGGTGGCAGCCCAGAATTTTGTCGGTTTTGGCGTCTGCCAAAAGCTTCACAAAACCTTCACCTTGGAACACCGCTTTGGCCCGACCATTGCCCATGAAACTGAACTTTCCGACCTTGTAATCAACGCCTGCTTCTTTCAGTTGTTCTTCGGTAAGGCCCACATTTGCCACTTCGGGTGAGGTGTAGATCACACCCGGGATTACGCCGTAATTCACGTGGCCATGATTGCCTGCAATCACGTCTGCCACGGCCATGCCTTCGTCTTCGGCTTTGTGGGCCAGCATCGGGCCGTCTATGACATCGCCGATAGCGTAGATGCCGCTCACGCTGGTGCGCCAGTGAGCGTCGGTTTCGATTTGTCCGCGCGGTGATATTTTGCCGCCCAAAGCTTCAAAACCCAAGCCGTCGGTGAAAGGTTTGCGGCCTGTGGCCAGCAAAACCACGTCCGCGTCAAGACTAGCCTCTTTATCGTTTTTGCGAAGTTTATAGTTGACTTTGGCTTTGCCTTTAGAGGTATCTACCGATTGAACGGCGGCCCCCATGACGAACTTAAGTCCTTGTTTTTTCAACGATCTTTGCAATGTTTTGCCAAGCTCTTTGTCCATGCCGGGGGTGATGTGATCAAGGAATTCCACAACCGTGACTTCAGACCCAAGACGCGCGTAAACGCTGCCCATTTCCAAGCCGATGACGCCTGCACCGATCACCACAAGACTGTTTGGAACTTTGGATAGGGCCAAGGCACCTGTGGAGGAAACAACGGTTTTTTCATCGACTTCGACGCCCGGTAATGATGACGGTTCAGAGCCTGAGGCGATGACGATGCTTTTGGCATTATGGATGTCGCCGCCAACCTTAACCTGGCCCTCACCCGCAATACTTCCCCAGCCTTTAATCCAGTCTATCTTGTTCTTTTTAAACAAAAATTCGATGCCTTTGGTGTTTTGTTCAATGACATTATCTTTGTATTCAATCATCTTGCTAAAATCGACTGACGGGGATTTTCCCATCAGGCCCATTTTGGTGAAATTATGTGTCGCTTCATGGTACATATGGCTGGCGTGCAGCAAAGCTTTGGACGGGATACAACCCACATTCAGGCAGGTGCCACCAAGGGTTTCGCGGCCCTCGACACAAGCGGTTTTCAGGCCAAGTTGGGCGCAGCGGATGGCGCAAACATAGCCGCCGGGGCCGCCGCCTATTACGATAACATCATAGTCTGACATGGGTGTTAACCTTTCTGTTTCAATCTGGAATGCGACGTCGGTATTGCGTCGGTATTACGTCGGTATCGCGTCGTGAAAACGTACCGATGGTTATTCTTAACTTTTATGCCTTCGGCGAGGATATTTTGACCATTTGGAAAGCTCATAACAGGGTCGCCAGCAACATGATGGTGGCAGCCCCGATGGCTATTGTCCAGATGATTGACCGCCAAGGTGACAGACCATATGCGTAGGCGGGGACATAAAGCGCGCGCGCGGCCAGATAGACCCATGCGCAGGTTTGGGTAAGCGGGCTGGACTGGTTTGAAAGTGTGACCACGACCACGGCAATGGTGAACAGGGCAAGGCTTTCGAAATGGTTGTTATAGGCGCGTTGCAGACGGGCGGGAATGCCGGTGAGTTCGGGTTTGTCGTCACGGTTGCCCATGGCGGTTTTCAAACCGATTTGGCGGTCGCCTGCGATGACGTAGATCAGCAGTTGTAGCAGTTGCAGGATACCGGCAAGGGCAAGGACAGTGAGTTCAACGGTCATGCTTTGCCCCTATCGGCGGGAGTTGAGAACAGTGCGTCGATCTTGGTGGTTTTTGATTGCCTGATGGTGGGCAGGTTTTGCAGGCCGAGGGCATGCAGCAATGCGGTCAAGCGGTCGGCATGGGGGGTGTCGATGGTGAGGCTGTCCATGCGCAGGCCAAGATCAGCCATACGGCTTGCCGGGTGCTGCGGGCCGGTTTCATCCCATTGCAATAAAAGCGGGGCAGCACCGTCTAAGGGGATAGAACCGTCAGCGGTGACTGCGAAACGCCAGCGTAATGCATCACGCCGGAACGGGGTGGCCGTTCCAAGGTCGATGCCGAGTTTGGCGGCTTTGCGGATGCAACCGTCTATATCATCGGTGCGCAGCAACCATGCTTGGGTGCAGGGGAATTTGGCTTGGGCCACAGGGTTGTCCAGCTCAAACCAGCGCGGGCGATTGGGCGGCGTGGCATCCGGATTTATGGCGATCACTTCGGCGAAAGTATCGGGGCCAAGGGCGGTGACAAGGTTGTGGGTGGCCATATCGGGATGTGCGCCGCCTTTGGGGAAGGTTAACCCCGTGAGGTTGCGCATGTATGCGGCCCCTTCGGCAAGTGTATTGGCCGCGATGGCGATATGGTCGAAGGTGATCATCGGGCCTGTGTCATTTCTGCTCGCGATCATATTGGCACCATTTCCAGTAGCGATAGGCTGGCAGCAGCCAGCCAAGGCCGGCAATAAGCATCAATCCAAAACGTTGCCGCCCCACAAGCGGGTTGATATAGAAATCATAGATCAGAACCGCGACAACGATAAGCCACATGATCAGTTCCGAATAAAACTTGCGTTTCGGATGTACGGCCCGCCATTCTTTCATGTCCATTTTAGGCTCACAATTCTATTTGTAGCTGGTGCAATATGGTCGAAGATGATCATGTCGTATTCTTATGATGCTTCCACCATTGCCACAGGTGGAATACTGGTAGCAGCCATCCAAAAGCGGCAAAGAGAAGCAACAAGTTATTTCGAGGCTCACCCCCGGAAGAAACGCTGCTTAAGTCGTATATCAGGACAGCCACCATAATGAGCCACAGAAACAATACAGAATAAAATTTCCGTTTTGGGTGTATGGCTGCCCGCGCTTTCAAATTCACAAATCCATCAACAACCGACGCGGATCTTCCAGTGCCTCTTTCACGCGCACAAGGAAGGTCACCGCCCCTTTGCCGTCGACGATGCGGTGGTCGTAGGAAAGTGCCAGATACATCATCGGGCGGATCACGATCTCGTCGTTTACCACCACGGCGCGTTTTTGGATGGTGTGCATGCCCAAGATACCCGATTGTGGCGGGTTCAGGATAGGCGAGGACATCAGCGAGCCGTAGACGCCACCGTTCGAGATGGTGAAGGTACCGCCCTGCATTTCGGCCATGCTCAACTTGCCGTCGCGCGCACGGGCACCTTTTTCGGCGATGGTTTTTTCGATGGTGGCGAAAGACATTTGATCGGCGTCGCGGATCACCGGTACAACCAACCCCGAGGGTGTGCCTGCGGCTATCCCCATGTTGACGTAGTTTTTATAGACCACATCGGTGCCGTCTATTTCGGCGTTCACTTCGGGGACTTCGTTTAGGGCATGACAACACGCCTTGGTGAAAAACGACATGAAGCCCAGTTTGACGCCGTGTTTTTTGAGGAACATATCTTTGTACTGGTTGCGCAAATCCATCACGGCGGACATATCAACCTCGTTATATGTGGTCAGCATGGCGGCGGTATTTTGGCTTTCTTTCAGACGCCGCGCGATGGTCTGGCGCAGGCGTGTCATTTTCACCCGCTCTTCGCGGGCGGCCTGTTCAGGGGCCGGGGCTGAGCGTGGTACGGCGGCTGGAATTGCGGGGGCTACGGGGGCCGGTGCAGCTGCAGGTGCAGGTGCAGGTGAGGCAAGGGCCGCTTGCACGTCTGATTTCATCACCCGGCCATCTTTGCCAGTGCCTGTTACCTGATCTGCGGTCAGGTTGTTTTCAGCCATCATTTTTTCGGCTGCAGGTGCGTTTCTAGTCGCATCAGTTGCGGCGGCAGCGGCAGGTGCCGATGGGGCCATTGCGGCAGAAGAAGCCTTGCCTGAAATGACCGCAAGTTTAGCACCTGCGGCAACGGTTACACCGTCTGCGGCCAGAATTTCGGTGATGGTGCCAGAGGCGGGTGAGGGCACTTCAACGCTAACTTTGTCGGTTTCCAATTCCACCAGCATTTCATCGGCGGCAACTGTGTCACCGACTTTCTTGGCCCATGTGCCAACGGTGGCCTCGGTCACGCTTTCGCCTAAAGTGGGCACCATAACGTCGATGGTTTCAGCTTTGTCGGGGGCGGCTTTTGGTGCGGCTTTCGGGGCAGGTGCAGGGGCTACATCGCCTTGGGAAATATTGGCCAACAGGGCGGATACGCCCACGGTGTCGCCTTCGGCGGCAACGATTTCAGTTAAAGTGCCTGCGACGGGTGAGGGTACTTCGACGGTGACTTTGTCGGTTTCCAGCTCACAGATCATTTCGTCAACGGCAACGCTGTCACCAACTTTTTTGAACCATGTGGCGATGGTGGCTTCGGTGACGCTTTCGCCTAGGGTAGGTACACGTACTTCGGTCATTTTATTTTCCTCCAAGAAGGGTCAGCGCATCGTTAACCAGCGCGTCTTGTTGTAATTTGTGATTGCTTGCCAGGCCTGTTGCGGGGGCGGCGGCGGCATCGCGGCCGATATAAACCGGGCGTGGGTTTTTGGCGCCCAGACCGGTCAGGATATTTTCGATATGCGGGTTCATGAATGTCCAATAGCCCTGATTTTTCGGCTCTTCCTGACACCAGATGATATCGGCACCTTTGAAGCGTTTCAGTTCTTTGGTCATTGCCTCTTCGGGGTGTGGGTAAAGCTGTTCCACGCGCAATAGATAGATGTCGTTGATGCCGCGTGCATCGCGTTCGGCCAATAGGTCGTAATAGACTTTACCCGAGCACATCACTACGCGCTTGATCGCGGCATCAGCCACCAGTTTGGTGTCTGAATGGCCCAGTTGCGCGTCATCCCAAAGCAGGCGGTGGAAGCTGGTTGTGCCGGTGAAGTCATCTGCCGTGCTGACCGCCATTTTGTGACGTAGCAGGGATTTTGGTGACATAATCACCAGTGGTTTACGGTATTTGCGGTGCATCTGGCGGCGCAGGATGTGAAAGTAATTGGCCGGCGTTGTCACGTTGGCGATAATCCAGTTGTCTTCGGCGCACATTTGCAAGAAACGCTCGGGGCGTGCGGAAGAGTGTTCCGGCCCCTGGCCTTCCATGCCGTGGGGCAGCAGCATTACCAGCCCTGACATGCGCAGCCATTTGCTTTCGCCAGAACTGATGAACTGGTCGATCATAATCTGTGCGCCATTGGTGAAGTCACCGAACTGGGCTTCCCACAGGGTCAGCGCGTTGGGTTCGGCCAATGTGTAGCCGTATTCGTAACCCAATACGGCATATTCGGACAACATGCTGTCGATCACTTCATAACGGGCTTGTTCTGCGCGGATATTGTTTAGCGGGTAGTATTTTTCGGATGTTTTCTGATCCAGAATGCCGGAATGGCGATGGCTAAAGGTGCCGCGTGTACAGTCTTGGCCTGACAGGCGTATCGGGAAACCTTCGACCTGCAACGATCCAAAGGCCAGGGCTTCGGCGGTGGCCCAGTCGATGCCTTTGCCTGTATTGATCATCTCGGCCTTGGCATCCAATATCCGCAATATGGTTTTATGCGCTGTCCAGTCTGCGGGCAGTTTGGTTAGGGCTGCCCCCACCTCATTAAAGCGTTCTTTTGAGATGTGGGTTTTGCCGCGTTGATATTCCGGGTCTTTACTTTCCAGGTGTTTCCACTTGCCGTCCAGCCAGTCAGCCTTGTTGGGTTTATACGATTTACCTGCTTCGAACTCTTCGTTCAGCTTGGCCTGAAACGCGGTTTTGAGGTCTTCGATCTCACCTTCGGGGATCAGCCCGTCTTTGATCAGGCGTTCGGTATAGATCGCCAATGAAGTCTTTTGGGTTTTGATCTTGCGGTACATTTCAGGTTGGGTGAACATCGGTTCATCGCCTTCATTGTGGCCGAAACGACGATAACAGAAAATATCCAGCACCACGTCTTTTTCAAACTTTTGACGAAATTCTGTAGCGATCTTGGCGGCGTGAACCACCGCTTCAGGATCGTCGCCGTTGACGTGGAAAATAGGGGCCTCCACCATCATCGCAATGTCGGTGGGATAGGGCGATGATCGGCTGTCGTGCGGTGAGGTGGTAAAACCGATCTGGTTGTTGACCACGATATGCATACAGCCACCCGCGATATGGCCCTTCAGGCCCGACAGGCCGAAACATTCGGCGATCACACCTTGGCCTGCAAAGGCCGCGTCGCCGTGCAGCAATACGGGCATGACGGCTTTGCGATTGCGGCCTTTTTGATCACCCTTGGCACGCGCCTTGCCCAGAACAACAGGGTTGACGGCTTCGAGGTGCGAGGGGTTGGCAGTAAGCGATAGATGCACATTATTGCCGTCAAATTCACGATCAGAGGAAGCACCCAGATGATATTTTACATCCCCTGATCCTTCTACATCATCAGGCTTATAACTGCCGCCGAAAAATTCGTTGAAAATAGCGCGAAACGGTTTGCCCATAACGTTCGAGAGCACGTTCAAGCGCCCCCTGTGCGGCATGCCGATGATGATGTCTTCAACACCCAAGGCACCGCCACGTTTGATGATTTGTTCCATCGCGGGGATCAAGGCTTCGCCACCATCCAGACCAAAACGTTTGGTGCCTGAATATTTGACGTGGCAGAACTTTTCAAAGCCCTCGGCCTCGACCATCTTGGCCAGAATAGCTTTGCGGCCCATCTTGGTAAAGAAATGTTCTTTATCGTAACTTTCGATGCGTTCTTTTAACCATGCTGCCTGTTCAGGGTCGGAAATGTGCATGTACTGCAGTGCAAACGTGCCGCAATAGGTCTTGCGTAGCTTGGCGATGATGGTGCGCATCGTAGCGGTTTGCATCCCCAGCACGTTGTCCAGGAATATAGGGCGGTCCATATCAATTTCGCTAAAGCCGTAGAACGTCGGTTCAAGTTCCGGATGTTCGCCGGTGTTGCGCATGTTCAAGGGATCAAGATCGGCGGCCAGATGGCCGCGAATACGGTGGGCGCGGATGATCATCAGGGCGCGGATACTRTCCAGYACRGCGCGCTGGATTTGATCGTCGGTCAGGGCAACACCTGTTGATGCCGCCTTGGCTTTGATCGCGGTCTCAGGGTCTGCGGCCCATTGGCCGTCAAGGGCGGCGGTCAGTTCATCGTTGGGGATCGGCGGCCAGTCGTCACGGCCCCAAGAGGCCCCTTCGGCCTCTTTGGTGATCGACGCATTATCATCGCCCAAGTCGTTGAAAAACGCGACCCAGCTTTCGTCTACAGACGCGGGGTCTTTCACGTAATTGGCGTGAAGCTGTTCAATATATTCCGCATTGTGACCTTGCAGGAAGGAAGATGCGTGAAGTTGGTCGTTGGATGATTGGTCGGTCATGTTTTGATCCCAGATTATCCCTTGAATTGCTTCGCGGGTATTACGTGGAAGCCGTGTGCATGAATTGCACACGGCTATCGTTTCTCTAGCCGATTGCTTTCATAACAGCCTGACCCAGTGTCGCAGGGCTATCCGCCACCACAATCCCTGCGGCTTTCATCGCTTCGATCTTGCTGGCAGCGTCGCCTTTGCCGCCTGCCACGATGGCACCTGCGTGGCCCATGCGGCGGCCGGGGGGGGCGGTGATGCCGGCGATAAAGCCCGCGATGGGTTTTTTGCGGCCTGCTTTGGCTTCATCAATAATGAACTGTGCGGCGTCTTCTTCGGCGGTACCGCCGATTTCGCCGAGCATGATGATGGAATGGGTGTCGGGATCGGCCATGAACATTTCCAACGTGTCGATGTGTTCTGTCCCCTTGATCGGGTCGCCGCCGATGCCGATGGCAGTGGATTGGCCAAGGCCCAGATCGGTGGTTTGTTTCACTGCCTCATAAGTTAGCGTGCCGGAGCGGGATACCACGCCGCAAGTGCCTGCCATGTGGATGTGGCCCGGCATAATGCCGATTTTGCATTCGCCCGGGGTGATGATGCCGGGGCAGTTCGGGCCGATCAGGCGGGATTTGGAACCGTCCAGTGCGCGTTTAACTTTCATCATGTCCAGCACAGGAATGCCTTCGGTGATACACACGATCAGTTCCATTTCAGCATCAATCGCTTCAAGGATACTGTCGGCGGCGAAGGGCGGTGGCACATAGATCACGGTGGCATTGGCCCCTGTGACGTGGCGGGCTTCGTGGACAGAGTTGAACACCGGCAGGTCAAGGCAGGTCTGCCCGCCTTTGCCCGGTGTGACGCCGCCGACCATCTGCGTGCCATATGCAATGGCTTGTTCCGAATGGAATGTGCCTTGTGACCCTGTCAGGCCTTGGCAAATTACTTTGGTTTGTTTGTTTATAAGTACTGACATCAGATTAACCTTTCACCGCTTTAACAATTTTCTGAGCGGCGTCACCCAAATCGTCACCGACAATTACATTCAGGCCGCTTTCATTGATGATCTTCTTGCCTTCAGCCACTTTCGTGCCCTCTAGGCGTACCACCAACGGTACTTGCAAGCCCACCTCTTTGACCGCAGCCACAACGCCCTCGGCGATCACATCACAGCGCATGATGCCGCCAAAGATGTTGACCAATATGCCTTTGACCTGCGGGTCAGAGGTGATGATTTTGAACGCTTCGGTGACTTTTTCTTTGGTGGCACCGCCCCCTACATCCAAGAAGTTGGCCGGTTCCGAGCCATAAAGCTTGATGATGTCCATTGTCGCCATCGCAAGCCCCGCACCATTGACCATACAGCCGATTTCACCGTCCAAAGCGATGTAGTTCAGATCGTATTTGCTGGCTTCCAGTTCTTTGGCGTCTTCTTCAGTTTCATCGCGCAGTTCCATAATGCCGGGTTGGCGGTAAAGTGCGTTGTCGTCGAAGCCCATTTTGGCATCCAGACATTTCAAGTCGCCAGCTTTGGTGATGATCAAGGGGTTGATCTCTAGCATATCCATGTCTTTTTCGATGAACATTTTATATAGAAGTGCGATCAGCCCAACGCATTGTTTGATCTGCTTGCCTTCAAGCCCAAGGGCGAAGGCTACGCGGCGGCCGTGGTAGGCGGAAAAACCTGCGGCGGGGTCTACGGTAAAGCTGACGATCTTTTCGGGGGTTTCGGCGGCGACCTCTTCGATGTTCATGCCGCCTTCGGTAGAGGCGACGAAGGATATGCGAGAGGTTTCGCGGTCTAGCAATACGGCCAGATAAAATTCTTTGTCGATGTCAGCGCCATCTTCCAGATAGACGCGGTTCACCTGTTTACCTGCGGGGCCGGTTTGGTGGGTGACCAATGTGCGGCCCAGCATTTTTTGCGCTTCTTCTGCCGCTTCTTGCGCAGAATGGGCTAGACGAACACCGCCTGCTTCGCCTGCTTCAGCTTCCATGAAATGGCCTTTGCCGCGCCCGCCTGCGTGGATTTGTGCTTTGACCACCCAAAGCGGCCCATCCATTTCGCTGGCTTTGGCTTTGGCTTCAGCGGCGTTCATTACGATGCGGCCATCTGCAACATTGGCCCCGTACTGGCGCAATAATCCTTTGGCTTGGTATTCGTGAATGTTCATGGAGTATCCCCTTTGGTGAATTCGTCACCGCCACTGTTACAGAGGTTTCCTAAAGGAAAAAGGGGAAAGTTGAATAAATCGCGTATTTGTGTGTATTGGTCTTTTTTGTGATCACACGGTTATTTTTTGTGATCACGAAATGGAAAAAGCAGCCTTCAAACCAATGAAAGCTGCTTTTTTAATGAGTCGTTCTAGTCTTACGTCAGTGAACCGTCGATCGCTTTACAAGCTTCAACCAGACCGTTTACCGCTTCAACAGAATTGTCGAACATGGCTTGTTCGGTTTTGTTCAGGTCGATCTCGATCACTTTTTCAATGCCACCGGCACCGATCACAGTTGGCACGCCAACATAGATGTCTTTCACGCCGTAAGCGTTTTCGATGTGTGCTGCACAAGGTAGTACGCGCTTTTGGTCGCCCAAAAAGGCTTCGGCCATTTCAATCGCGGAACCAGCAGGCGCATAGTAGGCAGAACCGGTTTTCAGCAAGCCGACGATTTCAGCACCGCCATCGCGGGTACGTTGAATGATTGCATCCAGTTTATCTTGTGTCGTCCAACCCATTTTTACCAAATCAGGCAAAGGAATGCCTGCAACGGTTGAATACCGCTCTAACGGTACCATTGTGTCGCCGTGGCCGCCCAGAACAAAGGCGGATACGTCTTTGACCGATACGTTGAATTCTTCTGCCAGAAAGTGGCGAAAGCGCGCACTGTCCAGAATGCCTGCCATGCCGCAAACCATGTTTGCAGGCAGGCCAGAGAATTTTTGCAAAGCCCATACCATTGCATCCAGCGGGTTGGTGATGCAGATCACAAAGGCGTTCGGTGCGTGTTTGGCAATGCCTTCACCGACGGATTTCATCACTTTCAGGTTGATGCCCAGCAAATCATCGCGGCTCATGCCCGGCTTGCGGGCCACACCTGCGGTGACGATACACACGTCAGCACCGGCAATATCGGCGTAATCCGTGGTACCTGAAATCGCGGCATCGTATTTATCAACCGGGCTGGCTTCGGAAATGTCCAATGCTTTGCCTTGTGGAATACCGTCTGCAATATCAAACAGAACAATGTCACCCAGCTCTTTCAAAGCGGCTAAATGTGCCAGTGTTCCGCCGATCATTCCTGATCCGATCAGTGCGATTTTGGCTCTTGCCATGTCCATCTCTCCTATGAGTTTTCTCGCAGGTGGGGTAGCGTTTCTACACGCCAAGGGCAAGTCGCAAAGTAGAGTTTTCTTTAAAACGCGACGTTTTGCGGTTCTATACGTCTTGTCCGGCCGGTTGTTTTACCGCCTGATAGTCGTGACCGGACGCCATCATACAACTGGTACCGTTGGGCAATGTTAATAGAATCGTCCATGTGCCGTTTTCAAGATCGGCGAAAAGTTCCAAGGCTTGGCCGCCCGGTGTAAGCCCAATGCTTTGACGGCTTTCACCGAAACGTATTTTCAGCTTTTCCACCATTTCCGCGCGTTGGGCACAGTTGGCGGGGATTGCCAGTGCGGAATTTGCAGTCAGCATTATGCCGACGATCCCGACAGATAATGCAAGCAGCATTTTGTGTGTTTTAAAGGGCATTTTTAACCTTTCTGATACTGTTTCTACCTAAAATATTTGGGCTTAATGGGTAATATCAGGTTAATCGGGCGCACGTAGGATGTTGCAATTTGTTGGTAATTTGCCGATGTAGGGGCAAATTGATAAGGTGGATACCATGACCCCAAGCCGCAGTTTGCTGTTTGTACCCGTGTTGAATGTGCGTGCCGTTGAAAAATCCAAGGGCTTGGCTTGCGATGGGATTATTCTGGATTTGGAAGACGCGATTGCCCCTGATCGTAAGGCTGAAGCGCGCAAGGCGGCAATAGGTGCCGTGGCGCAAGGCAGCTTTACCGCACCGTTGCAAATGGTACGCGTGAACAGTGTGGATACGCAATATTTTATCCCCGACATCAGTGCTTTAGCACAGGCAGGCGTGGCCGCGATTGTGATACCTAAAGTGAATTGTGCGGCAGATTTAGCGGCGGCTGTGGCATTGCTGGATGGCGAACCTGCGGCCAAAGACACGCAACTATGGATCATGATAGAAACGGCCTTAGGCGTGATGAACCTGCGCGAGATTTGCGCGGTTTCCAAACGTTTGAAGGGGATAATTGTGGGGCCGAATGACCTGCTGAAAGACCTTAAAGCGGTTGAAAGCAAAGGGCAGGACGCTTTGCTGACCAGTTACGGCCTGTGTTTGCTGGCGGCGCGGGCTTATGGGCTGATCTGCATTGATGGTGTTTATAAACAGTTTACAGATGCGGCAGGTTTTGCTGAAAATTGCGCAATGGGGCGGATTTTGGGGTTTGACGGGAAATCCTTGATCCATCCCGCACAAATTGCCCCCGCAAATGCGGCTTTCGGCCCGAATGAGGCGGATATTGATCTGGCAAAGCGGCAAGTGCAGGCGTTTAAACAGGCCGTAGCGCAAGGTAAGGGGGTTGCCGTAGTGGACGGTGCTCTTGTAGAAGGGTTACATGTTGAAACCGCACGTGATTTGCTGAAAATGGCAAAAGCCATTGCGAATAGGGAAGGGTCTTAGATGTCTTTATTGTTAGTATTAGGGGTTTTCCTTTGGATTGACGCGCATTGGGTCAAGCGCCTAGTGCCGAGTGTTCGGGCGGCAATGGATAGGCGCATGGGGGCAGGGCCTGCGCGCGGGCTGATTGCGGGGCTGGTAATTGTGTCTCTTGTGATGATGGTTGTGGGTTATCGCGGCTCTGAAATCATACCCGTTTACACACCCTTTAGCTGGGCCGGGCATTTGAATAATCTGCTGATGATTTTTGCCGTTATGTGTATGGGAATGGGATCATCCAAGGGGCGGATGCGCACATGGTTTCGCCACCCGATGCTGACGGGTGTTGTGGTTTGGGCCATTGCACATTTGCTGGTGAACGGCGATGTGGCCTCGATCATATTGTTTGGCGGCATGGGGTTCTGGGCCTTTACCTCTCGCATTATCATCAATCGTTCTGAGGGGGTTTGGAAAAAGCCCGAGGCGGGGCCTGTTTCCAGCGATATTAAACTGCTGGTGATCTCGGCGGTTGTCTTTGTTGTGATTGTGGGCATTCATATCTGGCTGGGATATAATCCGTTTACAAAGAATTACGCATGAAAGCGTATCGTTTAATCACCGAAGACGACACGTCTGACTTTTGCCACCGTGTGACGGAAGCTATATCAAACGGTTGGGCATTACACGGCAGCCCGTCTTATGGGTTTGATGCATCCAAAGGTGTGATGCGCTGTGCGCAGGCGGTGGTGAAGGATGCGGATGGGGTGTATTCACGGGATGTGAAACTGGGAAAATTGTGATCACAAAGCAAAAATTCGTGATCACATCGCGCTAAAAAGCCCATCTGCGGCAATTTATAGGCTAAAAACACCATTTTTTTGCCCCTAACCCCTGTGCCTTCCAAAAAAACTGGTATAACGCTTTAATAGCTTTGAAAGCCAACGAGAGGAATACCTATGGCAGATGTGAACCGGGGCAAGCGCCCGTTATCACCCCATATCAGTATATATCGCAGCGAAATTAACATGATCACGTCCATTTTGAACCGCATCACGGGTGTCGGCATGATGTTGGCCGCGATCCTGATTGTCTGGTGGTTGTTGGCGGCGGCGACAAATGAAGCCTATTTCGATTTTGTGAACGGTATCCTGACCTCATGGGTGGGTTTGATTGTCATGTTCGGATCCCTTTGGGCCTTATGGTTTCACTTCCTTGGTGGCTTGCGCCATTTGGTGATGGATTTCGGCTACGGCTATGAATTGAAATCGGTGGATTTCTGGGGCTGGGCCATTGTTGGGCTGAGCTTTGTTTTAACCGCAGTAAGCATTTTTTGCTTAGCTACATTCTAG
This sequence comes from Amylibacter sp., assembly GCA_016764475.1. GTDB lineage: Bacteria > Pseudomonadota > Alphaproteobacteria > Rhodobacterales > Rhodobacteraceae > Amylibacter. The sequence continues at coordinate 11,947 of JAESRV010000107.1, read as the reverse complement.
GGGCGCGCGTATGACTTATAAAACGGATATGGCCCGTGTGAAGGGGCTGGGTACTGCCAAAGAAGGTACACATGAATGGTGGATCGGCCGGTTGACCTCTGTCGCTCTGATCCCGCTGACTTTAGGCTTTTTATGGCGTGTGGCCCCGTTGATCGGCGGCACACATGCTGAAGTGTTGGCCGCGTTCCAAAGCCCGTTCACCGCTATCACAACCATTCTTTTCATCATGATCGCTTTCGTCCACCTTGCAGGTGGCCTGCAAGAGGTGATCGTGGATTACGTACACGGCAAAGCCCTGTTGGTGGTGCTGCTGGTTTCAACAAGACTTACATGCCTTGGCATGGGGTTTGCGGGCGCATTCGCTGTGGCCAAAATAGCCTTTGGCGGCTGATCGGAGACACTGAAAATGACTGCTTACGAATATATTGATCACGAATATGACGTTGTTGTGGTGGGGGCCGGCGGTGCGGGCTTGCGTGCCACATTGGGTATGGCCGAGCAGGGGTTGAAAACCGCCTGTGTCACCAAGGTTTTCCCGACACGTTCCCACACGGTTGCAGCCCAGGGCGGCATTGCGGCAAGTTTGAAAAATATGGGGCCGGATCATTGGCAGTGGCATATGTATGACACGGTCAAAGGCTCTGACTGGCTGGGCGACATGGATGCGATGGAGTATCTGGTGCGCGAAGCCCCCAAGGCGGTTTATGAGCTGGATCACTACGGTGTGCCGTTTTCGCGCACCGAAGAAGGTAAGATTTACCAACGGCCTTTCGGGGGCCATACCACAGAGTTTGGTGAAGGCCCGCCGGTGCAACGCACCTGTGCCGCCGCTGACCGTACAGGGCACGCCATTTTGCACACGCTTTACGGCCAATCGCTGAAGCATAACGCTGAGTTTTATATCGAATATTTCGTTACCGATTTGATCATGACCGAAGATGGCCGTTGCCAAGGCGTGATTGCGTGGAAGTTGGACGATGGCACGATGCACCGCTTTAACGCCAAGATGGTTGTGCTGGCCACGGGCGGTTATGGCCGCGCATTTTTCAGCGCTACATCTGCCCATACTTGCACCGGTGACGGTGGCGGTATGGTGGCACGTGCCGGCCTGCCGTTGCAGGATATGGAGTTTGTGCAGTTTCACCCCACAGGGATTTACGGTTCCGGCTGTTTGATCACCGAAGGGGCGCGCGGCGAAGGCGGCTATTTGACCAACTCTGAAGGTGAGCGTTTTATGGAACGTTATGCGCCGACCTATAAGGATTTGGCATCGCGCGATGTGGTGTCGCGTTGCATGACCATGGAAATCCGCGAAGGGCGCGGTGTGGGGCCTAACAAGGATCACATCCACCTGCATCTGAATCACCTGCCCCCTGAAACGCTTGATCTGCGCTTGCCGGGTATTTCCGAAAGTGCGCGAATTTTTGCGGGCGTCGATCTGACCAGAGAACCGATCCCTGTATTGCCCACCGTGCATTACAATATGGGCGGAATTCCCACGAATTATCTGGGCGAGGTGTTGAACCCGACCGCCAAAGACCATGACCGTACAGTGCCGGGCCTGATGGCCATTGGTGAAGCGGGTTGTGCATCGGTTCACGGGGCCAACCGTTTGGGATCAAACAGCTTGATTGATCTGGTGGTGTTTGGTCGTGCGGCGGCTATTCGTGCGGGTGAAATTGTTGATCCGAAAACCCCGAATGAAACCTTGAATGAGAAATCGGTAGAGGCTTCTATGGAACGCTTTGACGGGGTGCGCCATGCTAATGGCGCGGTGGCTACTGCTGATTTGCGTCTTGAGATGCAAAAAACCATGCAAGAAGATGCAGCCGTTTTCCGTACCGATAAAACCTTGGCAGAGGGCTGCAAGAAAATGCAGGTTGTGGCCAAAAAAATGGACGATCTGAAAGTGACGGATCGTAGCCTGATCTGGAATTCCGATCTGATGGAAACGCTGGAACTGGCCAATTTGATGCCAAACGCGATGGCGACGATTACAGCCGCCGAAGCCCGCAAAGAAAGCCGTGGCGCACATGCGCATGAAGATTACCCTGATCGCGATGACAAGAACTGGCGCAAGCACTCATTGTCTTGGGTCGATGGGCATAAGGTGAAACTAACCTATCGCGATGTGCATCTGAAACCGCTGACCGAGCATAAAGACGGTGGTATTGATATGAAGAAACTGGCGCCGAAAAAACGGGTATATTAATGCAACTGTCGCATACGGCATATCTTGTTTTGGCATCCGTATCGGGCCTGTCGGCCTGCACCGCCCCGAAACCTGTATCCGTTGAACAGGCGATGGCACAATGTACTGAGCGGGCACGCTCGGCGGTAAAACCCGATGTCTCTGTCGGCGTGGGCATCGGTATCGGGCGCAGGGTGCGCACGGGCGTAGGCATTGGTATTGAGCTGTCTTCAGATTACCTGAAGGGCACGCCGCCCGAAGAAGTATATGAAACATGTGTTGTCGCCAAATCCGGCGAAAAACCAACCGAACCGCTGAAACTATAGTGGTATAGGGAAAAGGACGAATAAAATGGTAGAACTGACCCTTCCAAAGAATTCCCGCATGACTGTGGGTAAAACCTGGCCAAAGCCCGAAGGGGCGACCAATGTGCGTAAATTCAGCATCTACCGCTATGATCCCGACAGTGGCGATAACCCGCGCGTGGATACGTATTTTGTGGATATGGACAGTTGCGGCCCGATGATGCTGGACGCGCTGATCAAGATCAAGAACGAGATCGACCCGACCCTGACATTCCGGCGTTCCTGCCGCGAAGGTATTTGCGGCTCTTGTGCGATGAACATCGACGGGATCAACACGCTGGCCTGTATTTATGGCATGGACGAGGTCAAGGGCGATGTAAAGATTTACCCACTGCCGCATATGCCCGTGGTTAAGGATTTGATCCCTGATCTGACGCATTTCTATGCGCAACACGCGTCTATCATGCCGTGGTTGGAAACCAAAACCAACCGTCCTGCCAAGGAATGGAAGCAGTCTATTGAAGATCGCGGAAAACTGGATGGGCTTTATGAATGCGTGATGTGTGCCTGCTGTTCCACATCCTGCCCGTCATACTGGTGGAACGGTGATCGTTACTTGGGGCCGGCAGCCTTGTTGCACGCCTACCGCTGGATTATCGACAGCCGTGATGAGGCCACGGGCGAGCGTTTGGACGAGTTGCAAGACCCGTTCAAACTGTACCGCTGCCATACCATTATGAACTGCGCCAAAACCTGCCCTAAAGGGTTGAACCCTGCGCTGGCGATTGCCGAGATCAAGAAAATGATGGTTGAGCGGACGATGTAATCAACGCTTGCATTGCTGAGTTTTAAAGGGGCTTTACGGCCCCTTTTCTGCATCGTCCTTTGCCGCCTGCGGCAAGGGCCACGGGCACATGTGAAATCCCCTAATGAATACCCGCCTGATAAGATGGATAACCTTACAGGTAAGGTCAATCGTTTGAAAATCCAACCGTTACGTCGGGTTTTCTTCTGTGCTTTCCAAACTCAGGCCCCTTGGGGCTTAGACCTAGACGGGACGCAATGCTTGACGGGTACCCGTAATCTGCCAAAGATGCCCAAATGAAATACAAACCCGAAAATCCCGCCCCTGCCAATGCCGATGCTTTGCGCAAAATAGCCCCGACCGTGTGTTATCCAATAGATACCTTGCCCAAGCCCGATATGGCGCTTTACAGGGCGGCGCGCAAAACCCTGACACTGGTTGATACAGTCATAACGGCCCCGCGCGAAGCCTGTTGTTTTCATGTACCTGCGGGTCATTTCTTTCGCATTGTCAGTGTTGAAGGCCCGCAAGTGGGGGATTTGAATCTGTGGAATGCCAACGATTTGAATGAGACGTTCTATTCAGGTAAAACCCGCGCCCTGCACGGCACCCATATCAGTACCGGCGACCGGATGTGGTCAAGTTTCCCCGCCATGCGCCCGATGGCGACAGTGACGTATGACACGCTGGATTGGTATGGTTGGGATGAATATGGCGGCTCGGTGCATGATGTGATCGGCACGCGGTGTGACCCTTACACCAACGATGTGTTGAACGGGGTGGATTACCACCATTGCTGCCATTCCAACCTGATCCGCGCCTTGGCAGCCGAGCGCGGCATATCGCCGAATGAGGCCGAGGTTTTTGTGCATGACGTGATGAACGTGTTCATGTGCACGGGTTTTACCCCCGACACCAAGCAGTATTTCATGAAAGCCAGCCCGGTGCGCCCCGGAGATTACATTGAGTTCTTTGCCGAGATCGACTTGCTGGGCGGCTTGTCTGCCTGTCCAGGGGGCGATTGCAGCAGCGGCCATTCCAGTGATACAGCTGCCTGTTACCCACTGAAAGTAGAAATATTTCGCACGGATGACGATATGTTGAAAGGCTGGCAATCGCCTGCTTTAAACGGCTATTCGCGCAGCCATGGATGGCCATAGGCAAAAAATCACCGACGCGGTACTTTAGGGGTTTGGCAAGGCGGATAATATCTGGCAAACTTATAAAAAATAGGCAGGAGAGTTTGTGTGTTAGTACAGTTCATCCAGCGGTTTGCTTTGGTCTTTGGATTAAGTTTTGCGCCTGTCGCGCTGGCTTATGCGCAAGAAAATGCGCAATGCCCATATTCACCATCCATATTATTGCAGTCATGCAAAGGCGATATTTCCGTGCGTTTGCGGGTCTTGCCGGATGAGGCGGTTAGCAAAGTTGAACATTTACTGACCGTTGCAGGCACCTATTCCAGCGGCGATCGTTTTGGCATCGAAGGTTTGGTGATCAAGGGCGGTAAAAGTATTAGCCGCAGGTATCAAAACTGGGACGGGGTTTTGATCATTGACCCGAATGGCAGCCCGAAGCTTTTTCATGCCAAGAATGTGACCATAGATGGGGAAGACTTCAATTTGAAAGAACGTACCTTGCGCCATGCGTTTATTGCCAAAGCAAAAGCGGCAGGGGTTACAGTTTTACAATCACATTTGTTGATCACCGATGGTGTGCTTGATCTGAAAGATGTGAATGGTGCGCCAAGGTTTAAACGCCGCCTGTTTTTGACCTTAAAGGACGGCAGTTTTGCCATATGGGAAACAGCGCAGGCTGAAACGCTTTATGATGCGGCCCGTCAGGTGCAAGAAGAACTGGCGCCGGTGATGGCGTTTAATCTGGATATGGGGGCTTATGATTATTGTGTGTCAGGGGCTGGTGACGCGCAAAAGGATTGTGGTAGCTTGCTGGTGTCTAAGGATAAGCTGACCAACCTTTTGGAATTCAGCAAGGGCTAAGAGTATTTCTCAGGCCCAACCCACTGGCTGTCATTATAACGATCCCCATAGGCAAAGCCGATGGGCAGYAMGCGGTYKATTTCTRCGCGCTGGGCATCKGTAAAACTGATCTCGGTSGCCATYKYCCATTCRTTCARRTGCTTTGCATAGCGCGTGGCGGGGATCGGCACCATKGTGYYGTTCTGGTCCAGTATCCACGCAAGGGCWRYGGCWGAAACYGTCCAGCCGTTGTCAGCACAAAAGGTTTTRAAACCTTTGATGATGCGGCAGTTTTCGGAATAATTMGGYTCTTGGAAMCGGGGCACRTTCMGSCGRAAATCRKTNCTTTYSAAWKNTGTTGAKATCAGGGAAYTCYTGCGAAAATATTCCRCGCCCCACGGGGGAAAACGGCACGAAGCAAATGCCTAAAGCCTSACAGGTTTGYAAAACACCCMCTTCAGGTGTGCGTGTCCAAAGYGAATATTCGGATTGWACYGCMSYMAGSGGYGTGACCGCGTGGGCGCGCCGAATGGTGGTGGGGGAWAYCTCTGACAGGCCCCAACCGCCGATTTTRCCCTCATCAATCARCTTGCCCATGGTCAGGGCYACYTCTTCAACSGGGCRGKTTTGRTCGCGGCGGTGGATGTAATACAGATCAACRTAATCGACACCYAATCGGCYAWAWGACCCTGCYAAAGCKKYGCGGATATAAGGCTCTGAATTATCAAAATGCCGTGTGGGCTTGGTTGCAATTCCGCATTTCGTGGCAATCTTGAAACTGTGCGGGTGGTCTTTGATAAACGCCCCCATCACGGTTTCGGATTTGCCCATGCCGTAAACATCTGCGGTATCCAGAAAATCAATACCCATGTCTTGTGCCGCCCTCAGGCATTCAAAGCTGGATTGATCATCGGTGGCCCCAAAGAAGCCTGCAAAACTCATACATCCCAGCCCGATGGCACTGATTTTAGGCCCGTTTGCCCCTAATTTACGATATTTCATGACTTCCCCAACGTTTGTCTTTGGAATTTTTATTTACCTGATACGCTGCACCAATGTTCGAAACAATAGAAATTCCGGTTTGGACGGTCTGGCTGGCGGGTATTCTGGCCATGATCGGGCTGTTGGATCGCATCTTGATGCCGACAGTGCGCTGGTATCTGCGCCGCCGTATGAACCGTGCAATCACGGTTTTGAACGAAAAATTGCAGCTTAAAATCCAACCCTTCAAGCTGACCAAACGCTGGGTGATGATTGACCGGCTTGCCTATGATCCGCAGGTGATTGAAGCGATTGTTGAATATTCCCAAGCCGAAAAAATACCGTATCCTGTTGTGGAACAGATGGCGCATAAATACGCCCGCGAAATTGTGCCGTCATTTTCGGCGGCAGGTTATTTCGGGGTTGCAATTAAACTTGCCCGCTGGCTGTCACGATCCTTATACCGTGTGCGTTTGGGCTATGTGGATGAACAAGCCCTAGCGGATATTGATCCTGAGGCCGCAGTGATTTTCGTGATGAACCATCGTTCCAACATGGATTATATTCTGGTCACATATCTGGCCGCATCACGTTCAGCGCTGTCTTATGCGGTGGGTGAATGGGCGCGGGTTTGGCCACTAAAGCCGCTGATCAGTAGCCTTGGGGCCTATTTTATCCGCCGCAAATCGCGCAACCAGCTATACCGCCGTGTGCTTGCACGCTATGTGCAGATGGCAACAGAGGCAGGCGTTACCCAAGCGGTTTTCCCCGAAGGCGGGTTGTCACGCGATGGCAAGCTGAAACCGGCCAAGCTGGGCCTGCTTAGCTATATGGTGGCGGATTTTAATCCTGAAACCAGCCGTGACATCTATTTTGTGCCTGTGGGGGTGAATTACGACCGTGTGCTGGAAGACCGCGTGCTTTTGGCCTCAAATAAAGGCGAAAAGACCAGCGGGATGAAGAAACTTCTAGCTTTCCTGCGCTTTATGGGGCGTCAGATCGGCTTGCGGGTGACGGGTAAGTTTTACCGCTTTGGCTATGCCAGCGTCAGCTTTGGTGCGCCTGTTTCGTTCAAAGAGTTCCTGAAAGCCCATAAACACCGTAAACATGAGGCGATGACCAAAGCCTTGGGTAAAGAACTGATGACAAAGGTGGGTGCTGTCATTCCGATCTTGCCTGTTTCCCTTGTGGCGCGGATATTTCTGACCAATCAAAAGATGCCACTTGGCAAGGAAGATGTGATTAAGAAGTGCAATATTGTGCTTGAACGCTTGCAGGCCAAAGGTGCCTATATGCATATCCCGCATAAAGACTTTGATTATGCGGTAGAGGTGGGCCTGCGCATGTTGGTCTTGCGCCATGTTATTAAAGAAGAGGGCGGCAAGTATCATCTGCATCAAGACGAAGTGACGCTGTTGGGTTACTATGCCAACGCCATTGCCCATTTGGGGTGACATCTTGAACATCTGCGCCTATAAGTGCCGCGAAATTCATATTGAAATGGCACAGACATGATCAAAATCTTCGGGCACAAAGCCCCTGACACAGACGCAACAGGCTCCGCAATCATATGGAGCTGGTTTTTAGGCACCAAGGATGTGGAAGCCACACCTTACGTTCTGGGCACGCCCAACACCGAAGCGGCGTTTGTTCTGAAACGTTGGGGCTATGAAACACCTGCAATTCTGGACGATGTGGATGCGGACGATATGGTAGTGATCGTGGACACCAATAACCCGGCCGAGTTGCCCGAACATATCAATGACGCCACGGTGATTGAAATCATCGACCACCACATGTTGGTGGGTGGGCTGAAAACCAAACAGCCGATCAATATCACCATCGAGCCGGTGGCCTCGACCGCCACTGTGATGGCTAATATGATGGGTGAAGACCTGGCAACTGCCCCTGACGCGATCAAGGGTTTGATCCTGTCATGTGTGCTATCTGACACGCTGGAATTCCGCAGCCCGACGACCACAGATGTGGACGTGGCCTTGGCCAGCTTCTTGGCCGATGAACTGGGCTTGGATGTAACAGAATACGCGGGCGAAATGTTTGCGGCAAAATCAGATGTTTCACATTTTTCGGATGCAGAACTTCTGCGCATGGACAGCAAAGAATACGCCGTTGACGGCGTTAAATTACGCATATCTGTTTTGGAAACCACCAGCCCTGAAACCGTCTTGTCACGCAAAGACAGCCTGATCGAAACAATGGCAACGGTTGCCACTGAGGACAGTGTGGATCAGGTGCTGCTGTTTGTTGTGGACATCTTGAATGAACAGGCCACATTGTTGATACCCAACGATACGGTAAAGCAGATCGCACAAAAATCCTTTGATGTGATTGTTTCCGGTGATGCAATCGTTCTACCTGGTATCGTTTCACGCAAAAAACAGATCATCCCAAACCTTGTGGTATAAGGCTGCACTCATACAACCTATAGCGTAACAAAAAGAAGGCATCACATTGTGATGTCTTTTTTGTTATAATATTTTGAATTTTAATATAAGAAATCCATAGCATTAAAATATTAAAAACAAATAGTTATAGGCATTACTTCATATCTTATGATATCAACTAAATAGTTAGTTATGTGTAAGTGACTCGTTTTTAGGTTGAATAGCATTATGTGAGGATTAAATGACAGAACATTGGATGATAGACGTATTAGCGGATTTACGTAAATTCGCAGAAAAGAATTCTATGGCAAAACTGACGGCACAACTGGATGATGCCATCCATATCGCCGCGTCTGAAATGGCAGTGGTGAAGCCTTGCATTGATAAAGAAATCGGCCCGAAGCAACCGGTTTTCGCGGTATAGTATCTGGTCTTGCAAAGCACTTGGGCATAGACTGCCCTAAACCCCAAAGGGATTCCGGCGCTTATGCAATTTTCAAACGATCAGGCCGCAGCCTATGACACGATCAGCGAAGCACTTTTGCGGGCAGGCGTGGACATTACAAACGCGACTTTGCTGCCCGAAAGCGGCAAGGCGCAAGTGTTCGCGGTGTTGGGCAAAGCGGGTTCCGGCAAGACCATGTTACTGGCCAAATTGGGCGAGGCTTTATCGGGCGCGGGCGTCGATATTATTTCAGGTGATTATGAAGGCAAGGCACGCAAAGACCGGCGTAGTTTGGCCATTCTTGCCCCTACCAACAAGGCGGCCAGCGTGTTGCGCAATCACGGGGTTGCGGCCACCACCATTCACCGCATATTGTACACGCCACTTTATGACCCCGAGTATGAGAAAATCGCCGAATGGCTGGAAGGTAATGGGGAACGACCCGAAATAGAGGGCATCACCGATGCAGCCCTTGATCGCGCGGCCCTGTTTTACAAATCGAACAAATCCATCCCCGGGGCGTTGGCAACTGCGGGGGTGCGCGGCTCTGATTTTATCATCGGCTGGAAGCGGCGTGAAGAGCCGCTGGATATCGGGTTTATTGACGAGTCGTCTATGCTGGATGACAAACAGTTCGAAGACCTGTGTGATATTTTCACCACCCTCATCCTGTTTGGTGACCCTGCTCAATTAGCCCCCGTAGGCCAATCGGGTTCTATGGCTTTTGAGAAGGTCAGCGATCAACATACGCTGGTGTTAAGCCGTGTGCACCGACAAGAACAAGACAGCCCGATCCTTGATCTGGCCCACGCCCTGTCTGATCCTGACCTGACGTTCGAAGCGTTTGAGCGGATGATAGAACAGGCGGCCGCCAAAGATGACCGCGTGGTTGTCGCCCCGCGTGTGGAAGCGGGATTGATGGCGCGTTCCCCTGTTTTATGCTGGCGCAATGCCACGCGCATTCGTCTTATACAGGCGTTTCGTAATGCTTACGGGGCACCTGCCGATATGTTATTGCCGGGCGAGCCGTTGATTTGTGACGGGATAGAATTGCCTGCCAAACACCGCAAAAAGCGGCTGGATTTGGAGGCGCGTGGGCTGATCAAAGGCGCACAGGTGGTTTATCTGGGGGAAGGGCGCAAGCCCGGGTTTTCGCGCCTCAACGTGTTGGGGGCGGTTGATCCTTATGTGTCAGCGGCGACGATTATCAAGATTGAAGCCCCTGACAGGGAAGAGCCGTTCATTCCCTATGCGGCGCGTATGGGGGCCAGTTTTTTGCATGGGGCTGCCTGTACCATTCATAAGGCCCAAGGGTCGCAATGGCCTGAAGTTCAGGTGTTTGCGCCTGATATTTATGCGGCTGCGCGGGCCGGGCGGATGGAGGCGGGTATTCCGATGTGGAAACGTCTGACCTATGTGGCGATCACACGGGCTGAAAAACGGCTGCATTGGGTGACACGGTACCGTCTGGGCAAGCCTGACGGGCCTTTGGATGTGAGCGATTTGAAGGACGTACCACCGCCCGCGCTGGAGTTGACGGTGGAGCCAGTGGAGAGTTGAATGCGGCGGGTTTCAGCGTGATGTCCCGGTTGGGACATTGGGTTAAGGTGTTGGGGTTAAAGTGTTTGTTGGGAATAGTGAGCCTTGAAAGCTCTGTCAGAATAAACTTGGGGGCTGTCCTAGATTACTAGTTTAAATATTCTTTAACCCATTGTCTTAGCTGCAATAACTGTGCTGTAAACATGGGCTGAAGCCCACCCTACGCTGGCTGAATTTTGGAACTCGGTAGACTTATGCAGCCTTAACTGGAGTTGAAAATAATAGATTAGGCTAGGGCCTGAATTTTGGCGTTCGATTGTAACCACGCTCTGGATCATTTGCGCCAAGTTCAACGATCAAGGCCATTTCTTTTTGGCCTACTGCCACCTTGTCATCAGCTTCAAACAAGATTTCGCGGCGTATTGTGAAGTCTTGCAAATCTTCTTTCGTGAAGTCATCCTCTACCAGCGCGTAATTCCAGCTACCAAAATAGCGGATAGTGTGCCCATCTTTCCCAATGTCTTTGCCGACATAGATTTTGCCGTTTGGGAAGGTGATCTTGTAGACAACGAATTGGAATTTTCGGGTCATGTTGGACGAAACCTTTTCATTCATTAAATATGTTTTCTCTGTGCCAAGCTAATGCGCTTTGACAGGGGGGCAAATGGATTTTTCGGTAAAATGATTCCTTTGCCTTGAAGCGGCTGATATGTGGTGTGATCTTCGTATCTCTCGGTGATTTTTGAATTTATTTTGCTTTGATATTTCTCATTCATAGCAAACGTAAGGTGGGCTTTAGCCCACGTCAACAACCATAAGCCCAAAAGTGCCTTGGCTATTTTGGGCTTATATAACCGCCCTTCGTCTTTGGTGTAACCGTGGCAACGCGCCGTCTGAATAATACACCACTTAGCATTTTGAAAAAATGCCAGCCCCTGCCCGCCCCTCGGCGGGGGCTATTTCAACGGCGCATCTGATTGATATATATCATGTTTTTCGTAAGATTGCGAATTTGGAAACCGTGGCGCAGGCCCCACCCGGGCAGGGGCTGACATTTTTTCAAAATTTTCGCTTTAATCAAAGTTTCCTTAGGTTAAGCCCGATGCGCCCCAGCAGCCAGTTCAGCGACAAACGCCAGAATATCTTCAACACTGTCGCCAGCCCCCAGTTTCGATACAATCGCAGAGCCTACAACGGCACCGTCTGCGACGCGTGCCATGCCTTCCGCATCCGCTGGTGTGTTGATGCCGAAGCCCACACAGATCGGCAGGTCGGTGGATTTTTTGATCCTTGCGAC
>JAESRV010000045.1 GCA_016764475.1 Amylibacter sp. | reverse complement strand
CGCGGCATTATCCTTACTGGAAGCCACCTTCAGGCCAGAACTGATCCGGTTTTGTGTTTGATCGAGATTCGTATTGATTGACCGTAAGGCCGACAACGCGGCTGTTGCGGAGTTGTTAGTTAATATAGAAGACATAAGCTGCTCCAGTTTCTGCTCTCATTAAATCGTCTTTCTGACGAAATTCGGCTTTTACCGCATAGTTAACGCTAACACATTAGTATCGTTAAACAAGTATTTATTTTAAAACAAGCAACGTAAGGGTAATTTGAACGCTCGGCTTGTTGCACAAAGGAAACAACTTTAGGGTGTTCTTTTTTTTGCCGCAACATCCTTGTATATATGCTTTCCAACCGTATTTTAAAAACAGGTTTGTTCTTACAAAACACCAAATTCACAATCTCACATATATAAAATGCACCATACAATAAGGAAAACTTCGCCCATTATCAAAAATTAGTATGTCATTTTGCCGATACACCGTGATTTTAAAATGTAGATTATAGATTGATATTTAAGCATTATATTTATTCCCGCTGCACAAACCCCCGATAAACGCTCTACAAATAACAGGCAACGTATGGGTAACAACGGCATTGCCCGTTAAATAATAACAGCAATTTTAGTTAAATGCCTGGGGAACAAGTTGGCTTTTTACGATACGTAAAGAATAAGTGTTGCAAATTTACAAATAAAAAAGAATGCTTGCCATATTTTGGTACTATTCTTAAAATAGGGGTGGCCGAAAGGGGCGTGAAAGCAGATTAACTGCGCTATGCGATACAAATCGCAGGCCCTTAATAAGGCTGAGGGGCATACAGTATGGGTCAAGTAAAAAGTACCTGGATTAGAAAAAATTTAAGTTTCATTATTGCACTCCTTTTCGTACCAATGATCGGGCCCGTCATTGCGGTTATCATGTATAAGGTCGTCGGCGTTACAGACCTATTGCTTATAATCACCACAGCAACATCCGTTACAATGATCTTTGTTTTAGGCTTTCTTTCGCGTATCTATGATCATTCCAAATCGAACAATGCCATTAAAAATGAAACCGCGCAGCAAACAGAGGCGTTGAATAATCATTCATTGGTCACGAAAACGGATAGCAATAGCCGCATCACTTATGTGAACGAAAAGTTTCTGGAAGCGACAGGTTATACCCGCAAAGACTTAATCGGGAAATCCTCTCGTATCTATTGGGCCGATGGCGCGGACGCTTTACTGCATGAACTGCGCAACAGACTTAAAGCTGGCAACAAGTGGTTCGGCGAAGTTCCGATTAAAACAAAAAGCGGCAAAATCATTTACACCCGCACCACATATGTTCCGCAAACCGACCGTCACGGGAAATTGGTCAGTAGCATCGCTATCCGCACAGACATCACCGAAAGTAAAGTTGCCACTGGTGATAAAAATACCCGCAGAGCACTTCATATTCTGCGTGATGAAATTTATATGTTTGAAGCGGGCACCTTGCGTTTCACTTATCTAAACCAAACCGCAATGGAACGGTGTGGTTGGGATGAAAACACATACCCGCAAAAGTCTCTTTTTGAACGCGATATGGAAATTGGTGAAAATGGTGCTTACGATATTAAAGCCTTCTATAACCGTGCCCGCCCATTGATTAACGGCGAAACCGAAGAAATCACCCATGAATTAACAATAGATAACCGGCCTAGCGAAGTAAAAATGCAATTGGTGCGCCCCGAAATTGGCAAGCCTTACTTTATGACAATTGTGCGTGACATATCTGATCGCCATGCATTCAACAAAACCAAAGATGATTTTATTTCCACCGTTAGCCATGAACTACGTACGCCTGTAACCTCAATCAAAGGTGCGCTAGGCTTGATCCTATCTGGTGCATTTGGTGAGTTAAGTGAAAAAGCCCAAAGGATGCTTGATATTGCCTACCGTAATGCCGACAGGCTGGGCTTGATCATCAATGATATTCTGGATCTGGAAAAAATCGCAGCGGGCCGCATGGAATTCCACCTAGACGCAGTAGATATGGCTGAACTGATTGAAGACGCCATTGTCGAAAACAAACCTTACAGTGAGCGCTATAACGTTTCGATGGTCGCCAATGGGCTGAATGATGGCGTCATGTGCCTATGCGATAAAGATCGCATTTTTCAGGTTATGAACAATCTTTTATCCAACGCAGTCAAGTTTTCCCACAAAGGCGGTGAAGTTATAATTCGGCTTGAAGAAAAAGCCGACACAATTTACGTCAGCATCGAAGATTTTGGTGCAGGCATTCCCCGTGAAGCCAAAGCCACAATTTTTGATCGGTTCACACAAGCAGACTCTTCAGACCGCCGCGCCAAAGGTGGCACAGGCTTGGGCCTGAGTATTGTTAAAACGCTGATCGAGCAACAGGACGGCAAAATCGACTTTACCAGCCAATGGGGCAAAGGCACCAAGTTCTTCTTTGAGCTGCCAAAAGCCCATGATGACACAACCACCCAAACAATTGAGCCTGACAGCATAGCTGCGGAATAAAAGGAAGCTTAAGATGAGCCTTAAAATACTTCACGTCGAAGACGATCTGGACATTCAGGAAATAGCCAAGCTTTCCCTAGAGGCCCTTGGCGGTTTCACAGTTCACCAATGCGCATCAGGGCAACAAGCCCTGGATGAAGTGGTGGCTTTTAATCCTGACCTATTTCTACTTGATGTGATGATGCCAGAAATGAGCGGTGACACATTATATACAAAGCTCAAGGCCATTCCCGGATTAGAAAACACTCCGACAATCTTCATGACCGCACGGGCGCAAACAGAAAATATTATTTTGTTAAAAGAACTTGGTGCGCTGGATGTCATCCTAAAACCCTTTGATGCAATGTTGTTGCCGGAACAGATTAAGACTATACTTGCGGGCAACAGTTAAAACCCGCAGCATTCATTTGCACATCAAATCAAACCTCAAGAGGCTCTAATTCCAATAATAACTAGAGCTGACATCCAATGCATTTTCATGAAACACATCAACTAGTTTTATTGTGTCTTCAAACGTAGGCTGTTCACCCCCGCTTGCTAGGGTGCGGATAATTGCATCTTCCGCACGCGCCGCCAATTTACCAGTTTCAGGAAAACCAAGCGTGCCAGCTGTACCGCTTATTTTATGAACAATAAACTGGATCTTTTTAAGGGCTTCTTCACGGTTTTTCCCCTGATCAATATGTTCACGTAAAACCTCAAGCTCGTCCAGCCGCTCATCCAGCAGGCTGATAAACCGCTCGCGCACGACCTTTAGCTGGTCTTGCAATGCATTTTTTGCCCCCTGTGTCATCCAGCAAGGCTTAACATAGATGCGCCCGCAGGAAGTAGATCATCTGCTTTGTTACGGGCTGATTGGCGCACTTCTGATAGGGATTTTATCACATTTTGGTTTGATCTGAACGTTAACCCTACCATCTTGCTTAATTCAACTGAAAACACAATTGAACGGCCATCGCTTGAACATAGCCCCATTTCGTTTATAATTTCCCGCAGGTCTACTTTTAAAAATCCGGGCTCTATTTTTTTGCCTGCACCCGCTGAACATACGAACGTCCCATTGCCCGCATAAGCTACAAGATGTTGCGTGCGTTTTAGGCAAAATGTGATCGCCTCTGCCACATCCGTGATCAAGGCTTCAAAATCAAACGCGGACGTGCTGTTAAAGATACGGTCAATTTCAACAATGCTAAAAGCAAAAACCGAAGAGCCAAATAACATGCCACGCGAAAGCTGGCTTACATAGTTTTCAAGTGCGATATAATCAATCACACCCTCCACATCATGTACCGGAAATTTTTCTTCAATCCCGTAGGGCTTATCATAATTTAAATACCCCGCTGTTTGGTCAGCATTAGCAACCGCATCCGCATCAGGTACGCGCCATGCATCCACCAAGGCTTCGGCAACTTTGACCCGCGCCCCTAATTCAACAATATCAAACGGCTTGGTGACATAATCCGTTGCACCAGCGGCAAACGCCCTTTCAATATAACCCTTATCTGACATCGCTGTAATCATAAGGATCGGGGTACGTTTATATTCAGGCATTAACCGCAAAGCTTTGCAAAGCTGAATGCCATCTATCCCCGGCATTTGAATATCCAAAAGGAAACAATCAAACGGTTCAGGATCATCTTTTATAATTTCGAAAGCTTCAGTCGCCGATTCAGCCGTTGTAACATCCGTGTGACCCATGGATACCAGAACAGCCGCTAAAAGCTCTAGGATAATCGGATCATCATCTACAGAAAGTATTCTCATTCTTTTATCACACCTCTTAATCAAGCAGATAGGCTTATACTTGGTCATAGTGTCAGCACTTGCATTTTGATTGCATCAGTAAATATTTAACTTATTTACTTCACTTTTAGTAACAATCATGGCGAAATTATGGCGAAATTTATCTATTTTAAGTTGAACATTTTTATCACACATATTTGTGAATATGCGAGTAATGTCAGCAATACTCATTCATTTACTTCATGAATAGCAGTTTTAGGGGCGTTGCTGCATGGATAGGCCTTCCTATAATACTGAAGCGATCTGTTCAGGCGTTGTTGCATAAGCGGTTGTTTTTTGCCAGCCTGAAGGATGACTTGGAACGTGAAGATTTTATCCGCCACGGCTGGCGTTCTGGGCTGAATGCAGCGGCGATCTTTGCGTTTTGGGAATAAATGCCCGATCATGCTCGTTAAATCAGAAGGTGAAACCAGCCCATCAAACTGATCAAAGCCGGAAAAGTCTAGACCAAGGCGGCCCAAGGTTGGGGGCAAGAGCAAATCAAGGACTCTAATAACGCTGGAGGGAACTTGGGGCTCAGGTCAATATGTGATCATCAGAAGGAATCACGCCGTTTAAATACATCTGCAAAACATGGACGTCGGAACCAAAAAAGTTCTTCGTAAACCCAACGCACCACACCACAAGCTGGGACTAAACAATTAGTAACAAGCACAAAATGGACACATTCAAAACAAAATATCACCGCATGGTTGTTGCTATAATGGAAACAATACCAATCAAACCTCAGGTTTGTAGAGCAATCAAAATTAGGATGTAATTATGAAGATACTTGTTGTGGATGATGATCATTTAGTAATCTCGATACTTCGGATATATCTGGCGGAAGCTGGATATTATGATGTTACAGTATGTGAAGGGTCCGAAACTGCGCTTGCACATATTGAAAACGATGATGTCGAGTTCGACTGTTTTTTCTTTGATATTATTATGCCTTTCATTCATGGTATTGACCTGTGTAAAAAGGTTCGTAATATTCAGAAATATGAAGAAACCCCAATCGTCATGTTGACTGCCATTTCGGGCAAGACAGATATTGACGAGGCTTTCGCGGCAGGGGCAACAGATTACGTAACCAAGCCATTCACTATGACCGAGATTGGCGCAAGGGTACGCATAGCGGAAAACCTTGTCTCCATAAGAAACAAAAACAACTCGAAAACTTCAATTTTAAATACAGGTCAATGCTATAATAGCATGTTACCTCTATCATCTATTTTACCTAATGCCTGACGTCTGGCTGGGTTTTGAACGCCGGACTACAACTAGGGTCAGGACCTATTAATCCTGCACCTCTGGTTTGACAGATTTTTCACTGGGTAGGTGAGGGCCAGTCCGCCATTGGTTCGAGGACTGGACCGAACGTTGCGCAGTAAATTCCGTCTATTTTCAAGCAACTGTACCGTATCCAGTGGGAAAATATGCCAAATCCGTTGGACGTGGCTTTCCCTTCATCTCAGCGGCATAAATCGATGATCCTGTTCAACTATGTTATTCAAGTATTTCATCCAAAGGATTTCAGCCCAATATTTATCCGCAGAAGATCCGCCAGATTGGCACCACTAAGTGGGTATAAGCGACGGCGGTTATCTTGTAATATACTGGTATCAACCGCCGTAGCGTGTTAAGGGTTTTGCATGAGAAAAACTATCATGCTGCTGGATAAAGATCCAACACACTTACCGCCCTTACCGTCTTGGGTCACCCCAAATCATGGCAAAGCCCCTGAATGTGAGGCGTTTTTATCCGGCGCATCCTTAGCGATGCTGCATATGATGTTGGCGGATCTTGCAAATACTCTGCCTGCAGAATTACTGCGCAACCGCTTGGCACTGCGCGCGGCTGAAGCCTGTCTCAAACATGAAGGCCGCCGCGATAGTGAAGCCGAAATCCGGGATGCTTATTATCTCGCGCGGGCCGGTGATGAATTGGGGCCAGCAGGCGAGATGTATGTCAGGTGGCGCAAGCTGTCGGCGATTGGGTTGAAGCGACGGGATTGGCTGGGTCGGCTCAGATCATGTGTGCCGGAACAGGTCGCAGAAAAATTGCCGGAATGGATTGATAACGCGATGGGTCAAGGCGTGGATCAAGGAGTGGCGCAGGGCAAAAGTCCTGTGGCACAGGCGGCGGCTATGATCGGATTGGTGATAACCGCATTTCCGTGTGAGGAGGCTTTGGCACTGATCTGTGGTGATCTGGTACTGGCGCGGGCTTTGGGGTGGGTGCATCCGGTGCCGCTGTTCGGGGTGCAGTTAAAACGTAAGGATTTGCTGCAGGCAGCAGGGCAGGGCAGGAATGATGATCTGGGTGCGGCCTGTCATCGTGCGGTGGCAAAGGCTGCACAAAACGCGGTGCGCTTGGGTCATGATTTGACGCGACGCGCGCAGCGGTTGCGCGAGGTGGCACCCAAATTGCGGGCCAAAGGATCGGCTGAAGCGGTGGCATTGTTTCTGCGTGAAGATGCAGTGTTGCCAAGCACAATGCTGTCACCCCGCATTATCGGCACTTCTGCTGGGATGACGGACAGGGCAGCAAGGCGCTTGTGTGATCGGCTGGTGGACCTTGGTGTGGTGCGCGAGCTAACAGGGCGCAGCACCTTCCGCCTTTATGGGGTGGCGTGATGGGAAAAGACCAAGCACCACTGGATAGAGAATTGGAAGACCTGCCAACGGAGTTGCGTTGGCGGAGCTGGATGGGTCGGATAGAAGCGGTGCTTTTTGCTTCTGCGACGCCAGTGTCGCGCGAAGCCTTGCAACGCGTGGTGGGGCCGGGGGCCAGTGTTGATCTGCTGATCGAGGATTTGCGGGTTGAGCTGGCAGGTCGGTCGTTTGAGATAGCCGGCGTTGCCGACGCCTGGACAATGCGAACCCGTACCGAGTTTGCCGAGGCGATTTGTGTGGCGGCGAACCTGGGTGATCAGGGCATGGAATTTACCCCCTATGAAATGGCAGTGCTGGCAACCATTGCCTATCACCAGCCGATTAGCCGTGCCGCGTTGAAGGACGTGTTCGGTAAAGATATTAATCGCGATTTGATCGGGCGGCTTTATGCCAGAGATCTGATTGCCACGGGGCCGCGCAGTCCGCAACGTGGTGCGCCCTATACTTATGTCACCACGCAGGGTTTTTTGGTGGCGTTTGGCTTGCAGAGCCTGAGACACCTGCCGGATCAGGAGCAGCTGCAGGATGCAGGCATAACTGTGGCATAGTGAGTGAATTAAGTATTGCCGATTTGGCATCCACTCATTGGTCTAAACCCCCCGCCTTTCAGACTGGAGTATAAGAACATGCAATATGATACCAGTAAACATTGCGTTTTTTAACTGCTGAAATGATTTGGATATCGACCGAAGAGGCGGGCATTGATGCTGGTGTGACCAAATTGATGGAACTGGCTAAATTACCCAGTATCACGCGGGCATTTCCAGTAACTTTACGGCTGGTTTTTGAGCACAAGATGTAGCACAGTTGCAACTCGATAGAGATTCTAATAGGGGCTCTTGAACCAAAGTAGTTTTCCTGCGGCGCACCCGTCTCAGGTATAAAGGCGGAAACGTGCATCGATCGTTAAGGAAATTCCGAGTGCTGGGGTTCATTCCCGTGGTGGCATGGCTGTTTATTCAGCTTGTCATGATCAGTGCATGGAGTCCCGGCGTTTCCGCTTCACCTGCGCTGGCTGGGCAAGCGGTGGTCATCTGTTCCGGAGACGGGCTTGTCACGATCTATTTCGATGCAGATGGCAATCCAATCGAAGGCGATGCACAATCAACCCAACCTTGCAAGTGGTGTACAAGTTTCAGTGGCGCACCAACTCTGACCAAAGAAATTCAACCCGCCCCTTTTGAATTGCGTTTGGTTGAATATGTCTATTCCATTCAACCAAGCACTGTCTGGAAACCACGGGTATTTTGTGATGGGTTTCCAATCCGCGCCCCTCCAAGAAAAGCTTGAACTATAGATAACTTTCGCGCGCATCCCCGTGATGTGCCCAACTTCTATGCTTGCTTTATTGGAGAATTCAAATGCACAGCAAATTTTTTGCAGGACTGGCGGCATGTGCCGTCAGCCTGACCATGACCGCATCTCCCGCACCTGCCGGAACCATCACTGTAACCGACACCCTTGATCGCACCGTTGAAGTGCCCGATGATGCACACCGCATCCTGCTCGGGTTTTACTTTGAGGATTTTTACGCCATCGGCGGCGCGGACGCCTATGATAAAGTCGTCGCCATTTCGCGCCCTGCATGGGAAGGCTGGCGCAATTCCCAATGGAAGGCCTATGTGGCCATCAACCCCAATCTCGAAAACCTTGTCGACATAGGCGAGGCGGATGCCGGCACGTTTTCGATTGAAACCGCAATTGCGTCCAAGCCTGATGTGGCCATTCTGGCCGCTTGGCAATACCGCGCCCTTGGCGATACTGTTGGCAAGCTGGAAGCTGCGGGCATACCCGTCGTTGTGGCTGACTATAATGCCCAGACTGTTGAAAAACACGTCGCCAGCACGTTGTTGATCGGCAAGATTGTCGGCCAAGAAGACCGTGCCCAAGAACTGGCTGATAGCTATGCGGCGGCGGTTGCCGATGTGACAGCTCGCATCGCTAAAGCTGGTGCTGACAAGCCGGTGGTTTATGTCGAACTGGGCAACAAGGGTGCCGAAGAATACGGCAATTCCTATGGCTCCGGCATGTGGGGCGGCGTTGTCGAGCTGGCAGGTGGGATCAACATCGCGGCTGGCAAGGTCGAAAACTGGGGGCCGCTTAACCCGGAATATGTGCTTGCCTCAAACCCTGATGCGGTGTTTTTGGCGGGATCAGACTGGGTTAGTAAACCCAAGGCCGTGCTGATGGGGTTTGGTGTGGACGCACAAGTTACCCGCGACCGGATGCAGCCTTATACACAGCGCCCAGGATGGGCCAGAATGAAGGCTGTGCAAAATGGTCAGGTCCATGCGGTTTACCATGGCGGCGCACGTACGCTTTATGACTTTGCATACTTGCAATACATCGCCAAGGTTCTGTACCCTGACGCTTTTTCCGATGTTGACCCAATGGCAAATCTGGCAGCGCATTACGCAAAATACATGCCCGTTTCGCCAGAAGGCACCTTTATGGTCAAGCTGGCCGACTAAGCAAATAGGCAAGGGCTTTCGTGGCCCTTGCCCCCATTTTTTTGCGGGAAACAAACCCATGACCACAACCACAAACGGCGCGACTTCGCGCCTGTCTTTTGCATCGCGCCGCCTGATGTGGCTTATTGCGGCATCGTTGCTATTGGCCATTGCGACCTTGGCTGACATCCTGATCGGACCTGCCTTTTTGAACGTGTTTGATGTGCTGGGCGCATTGGTGAACCCATCCGGCACGTCTGATCCGATGGTTGTCACCATCGTCCATGCGATCCGCCTACCGATGACCTTGATGGCACTGATTGTCGGCGCATCATTGGGCATTGCGGGGGTGCAAATGCAAACCATCCTCGGTAATCCTCTGGCCAGCCCTTATACGTTGGGGTTTTCCGCCGCTGCGGGTTTTGGCGCGGCAATTACAATTCTGTTTGGCTTGCAACTGCCGCTGATCCCGCAAATGACCGTGCCAATTGCAGCCTTTGCGGCAGCCTCAGTGGCCTGCTTGATGGTTTACGGCCTTGCCCATATTCGCGGGGTCACCGCCGAAGTGATGGTGCTTGCGGGCATCGCCACATTGTTCCTGTTTCAGTCGCTGCAATCGCTGGTGCAATATCTGGCAGCCCCCGAAGTATTGCAGGAAATCGTATTCTGGTTATTCGGTTCCATGCTCAAAGCCTCGTGGTTTTCGGTCTGGGTGTCGGGCAGTATTCTGGCGCTGAGCCTTGCCCTGCTGATCCCAGACATGTGGAAACTGACCGCGCTGCGCCTTGGCGATGAACGCGCGGCCAGTCTTGGCGTTCATGTGCCCCGCCTACGCCGCCGTGTGTTTTTCATTGTGTCATTGCTTACGGCAGGGGCTGTGGCTTTTGTTGGCACTATCGGTTTTGTCGGGCTGGTTGCACCGCATTTGGCCCGCATGTTGGTGGGCGAAGATCAACGCATCCTGATTCCGGCCTCGGCGGTATTTGGTGGGTTGCTCATGGTCGGCGCATCCATTGCGTCAAAATTATTGTCTCCGGGTGCGGTGGTGCCTGTGGGCATCGTAACTGCATTGGTCGGAGTGCCCTTTTTATTCGCCCTGATCCTGACTGGAAAAAGGAGGCATTGGTGATGCTGAAGATCGAAAACATCAATGTCGGATATGATGGCACTGCGGTTTTGCATGCAATTAACGCGCAGTTTGAACCAGGCACATTGACCGCCCTTGTCGGGCCGAACGGCACCGGAAAATCCAGCCTTCTCAAAGCGATGGCAGGGCTTATTCCATCCAAAGGTGTGGTCCGGCTGGGTGACTTGGCCCTGAACAGCGCGGGACGGCTTAGTTCGATCGCCTATATGCCGCAAGACACGGGCGCACAAAGTTCACTGACGGTGCTTGAGGTGGTATTGCTGGGTCGTTTGCGTTCACTTGGCTTGCGGGTTGGTGATGATATCAGGGCGCAGGCGGTGGCGGCCCTACAACGGTTTCGACTCGAGGGGTTTCAAGATCGTGCGATTGGTGCCTTAAGCGGCGGGCAACGCCAGCTGGTATTTTTGTCGCAATCACTGTTTCGCGGGCCTGATGTATTACTACTGGACGAACCTACAGCTGCGCTGGATTTGCGTCATCAATTGATCGTACTGGAACGCATTAAAGAGACCTGCCGCACTAGCGGTATGATTGCGGTTGCCGCAATGCATGACCTGACTCTGGCCGCCCGCTTTGCGGATCGAATCGTGTTTTTGCATGATGGTCAAGTTGCCGCCGACGGGCCACCCGCCGATGTGCTAACTCCGCAAATCTTGGAACAGGTTTACCGTGTTGCCGCCGAAGTACAGCTAGGGCCAAGTGGTACATTACACGTGTCACCAGTGCGGGCACTTAGTGATATAAGCGCGGGGTAGAAAGGTGGTTCTGCCGCAAAGTTTTCGTCCATTCGCCAATATGCCGCTGTTGGTCGCTTCTTTTGCTGAGCTGTTCTGCCGGTATCAGGTGAATATTTTACAACCCATATGTTTAGCGTTGCGTGGTCAACCTGAACGCCCCGCCCCGCTCGGTCCTGACCCTAGATCACGATAAGAAACGGCGTAGAGAACGTAGAGAAACAGCGCAAAGCTTTGCGACAGAACTGTTCGCTTTTGCGTCCCTATTGGATGAAATGGTGGGTTAGGCCATATGTGTCCCGCGAGCATAATTTGATACATCAGTGGTCTAAGCTATTAACCGAATGCGCACTGTATTTTAATGCTTAAACCGCACGTTTTTCTTTTTTCACTGAGCTGGCTTTCAGGTCAAAGAAAAATGTTGTGCCTTTGCCAACATTGCTGGTGAAACCAATTGACCCGCCCATTGCCTGGACAAGTGATTTGGCAATGCTCAACCCAAGGCCGGTGCCGCCTTTTTGCCGTTGATCTGAAGAATCTGCCTGAGTGAACTTTTCAAAAATACTGGGTTGTGCAGCAACTGGGATGCCAGATCCAAAGTCAGTTACGGATACCTGTACACGGTTTTTACTTTGCGTAAGTGAAATCTCTATCACGCCGCCTTTGTGTGAAAATTTTGCAGCATTGGACATCAAGTTGGACATCACCTGTATAAGGCGTTCACTATCACCATGCACATATACGGGATCATTATTGTCAAGTGCCACAAATGTAACCGAGTGTTCATCACCATACCCTTTGTTGGCTTCAATTACATCATCAATCAATTCTGAAATATCCAGAGATTCAACTACGATATTTAACATACCAGCTTCAGCTTTTTCGATGTCCAGAATATCATTAATCAGTTTTTTCAAACGCTCACTGTTCTGATACGCGATATCCAGAACTTTCTTGGCTTTTTCAGATATGTCCCCCAACGCACCAGTCCGGACTAATCCTAGTCCACCTATAATTGATGTCAGCGGGGTTCGTAGTTCATGGCTGACAGTTGAAACGAATTCGGTTTTTGTTCTTTCAACTTCCAGTTGCGCGCTTATATCATTGGTAATAGCTACGAAACGGGGTTTTTCGCCTTTAGGGCGAATAAGCGCAATCAAGGTTTCAACAGGTATGGCCGTTCCACCGTGATTATAGTGAAGTGATTGATAGCGGAATTCAGCATTTTCTCCGTTTAGTAATCGCTCAAATTGGTCAAGTAAAAATTGCTGTTCATACCCGGTGCTCATATCTATTGGCGTTAATTTATATAACTCCTTTTGCGTAATGCCCGCGCTGGTAATGGCCGCCTCGTTTGCATAAAATATTTGTAACGTGTCAGGCCAGAACATATAGACTTCATCTTTCATAGAATCCAATGTTGATTTAAACTGTTGTATTTGCGCGGATTTTTCCTTCATTTTTGTAATATCTGTACGCATTCCAATATATTGAGTAATAGTGCCCGTTTCATCAAGAAATGGATAAATTGTTGCTTTCACCCAATACGGCTCTAAATTTTTCTTCAGGTTTTTAACTTCACCTGTCCACGGCTTCCCGCTAGAAATAGTTTTCCATAAATTTTTATAAAATTCTTGTGAATGTTCATCTGATTTAATCATCCGGTGGGTATTCCCCAACAATTCTTTTCTTGTATATCCGCTAATTTGGATGAATTTTTTATTAACAGATATAATTTTGCCGGATACGTCTGTAATGCTGACAATCGCATGCTCATCCAAAGCGCGCAGTTGGTTATTTAAGTCAACATCCAATTTCTTACGCGCGGCAATTACGGATTTAACTGAATGAAGTAATTTACCCAACTCATCATTCCGATGAAAATCTGGAACTGAAAGTTTGATATCCGCATCGGTATCATTTAACCAAGCACCCAATTCTTCTGATGCAACGATAAGTGGCTTGGTTAATAGATAATAAAACAGAATACCCGCCATACTGACAAATGTGGTGACACCTATAATAATATAAAATAAATCACTCCAGAACCCAGCTATAAACTTATCTGCCAACGCGTTTAGATTCAGCCGTACATATAAATTACCAACGGCTTTCAGACGGTTGGGGACGGTTAAAGCCATTCTATGATTATGATTTGACAGATCCCCAAAAAGAAAAAGAGTCATTGGTTTGATATCTTCAGTCGCGGTGATTGTGGATTTTTCAACCAAAGTCACGCCAATATCGGTGTCGATTTTTACATAATTTATTGCCGAAAAGTTAAATAACCCATCGACGATAATGCTTGCTTTATCTATATCAATCGCGTCTACAGCATCTGCTGCAGGCCCTGAAACGGTGTGCATAATTTGATAAATACTTTGCTTTATATCGTTTCGTTCGGCTTTGATTTCAAGGCTCAACTCTACAACAGTAATGATGATAGAGATGGTAAGGGCCGCCAAGGTGGAAATACATACCATTTTAAATAGTAGCCCCTCCCGAACTGAGGGTGCCTGTGTGCCTGGCTTTGAAGTTGTAAGTTGGTTGCTCATTTCATCCAGCTATATGGGTTGATGCCATTTTAAGGTGCTCATTTTTATCATTCGTCTTGTTTACTGTTTTTTGCAAGTCTTAATGCTTGCATTGAACTTGCCCCAAAAATCTGGACGGCTCTTCAAAAAAACCTTGCTGAAATATATGCCCACAGGGATTGTTCTGGCGATATATATTAAAACCCGAAGCGGAATAGGCCGTCTGTTCAAAGATTGCTTTGATATTTTCACTGTTTTCCAGAATAATACCAACCCGCCCAAAAGCCAGCATTTTAAAACTCTGTAATGTATTGGCGGGGGTGATAATTTCTTGTGATATCATGACTTTATCATATTTATCTTGCAACCATGTGCTTCGGGCACTGCCTATATTTTCTGCGGAACTTCCTTGTTGAAACTTTGGACTGTCAGGTGTCAAGCTACTTTCCTTTTCAATAACATACACCCAGTCGATACTGAAAAAGGCTCTGACAACACGGCATACTGATCGCGTTTATCATTTCGTGAAGCCATAAAAAACCCATGGTAATTGCCGTATTTTGTGGCCAATTGCGAACGCGCCCACGGCATTGATGTTATCTCATTTGATATTTCCAGATTTGCGAAAGCACACTTAAGATAAGGTTGTCTTTTTTGATTGAGGGATCGAATTATTTCAGTTGCCAATCTTATGGTTTCGGAAGCTTCGGTAGCTATTGCCGCGCTCAGAAAGGTATAAAAAATTAGAAAAAGCCTAATGTAATTCATTAATCCGTACACCGGATGCTTAAACATTCCAAAGTTCATATTGCTATTTTACCCTTAATAATATGGGGTTATAGGTTACTGTAAGTAAACCTAGCCAAAATACTTGAGGAAAACCGGATCTGCCGCAAACTTTTTTCGAATTCAATTTTGTCTAATTCTTGCCAGAGTTCTGTTGCCAGGCTCGCAAACTGTTTGAATGGGGATGTCGACAAGCCATTTTCTTGATTTAGCTTATTTCATTTAGCAATAACTAGATCGCTTGCCTTTTCACCGATCATAATCGCCGGGGCATTGGTGTTACCGCTTACGATTTCGGGCATGATTGAACAATCCGCTACACGCAAACCCGAAATACCGTGAACCCGAAGGGCGGAATCAACAACTGCATTAGACCCTTGCCCCATTTTGCAGGTTCCCGTGGGGTGATAGATAGAAGCGGTATTGCTGCGCACCCAATCCAATGTGGCATCGTAATCATCCATATCAAGGCTGGCATGCGGTCGGTATTCTTCGGAAATCTTCGATGTTAGTGGTGCGTGCCGTGCAATTGTGCGTGCAATATTAACGCCGGCGACGATCGTGCGGCAATCGATTTCGGCAGACAGGTAATTCGGAATGATCTTTGGATAGGTTTTGCCATCTGCTGAGTTCAGGCGAATTTCACCCCTTGATTCAGGGCGTAACTGGCAAACCGACATGGTGAATGCAGAAAATTTATCCGCCCCTTTCCCGGGGTTTTCGGCTGACAAGGGTTGAACATGAAACTGGATGTCTGGTGTTTCAAGATCATCTCGAGTCTTTATAAATCCGGTTGCCAGGCTAGCGGCCATTGTCATAGGTCCCGCCCTGAACATCAGGTATTTCAACCCGATTTTGGCTTGCCCAAAGAGTGAATTAACTTCGTCGTTAAGGGTTGGCTCGTTGCATTTGTAAACCAGACGCGCTTGTAAATGGTCCTGCATGTTTTTCCCGACACCTGGCAGATCGGCCACCACGTCGATACCGTGATCAGAAAGCTGTGCCGCTTCGCCGATGCCGGACAGCATCAGGATTTGTGGTGAGTTGATTGCGCCTCCGGACAAGATGATCTCTTGATGGGCTTTGATTGTCTGCAGGGCACCGCTGCGGTCTTTGTAGATGACAGCGGTGGCGCGTTTACCTTCGATGACTACACGCTGAACATGCGCATGGGTGATGATCTGTAGATTTTTACGCGATTTGACCGGATTGAGAAAAGCGACGGCTGCCGAACAGCGTCGGCCATTGCGTGAGGTGAGTTGAAAAAAGCCAACGCCTTCCTGATCGCGCCCATTATAATCGGGGTTAAACTTGTGGCCTGCAGCTTGTGCGGCCGCGACCCAAGCATCGGTGATGGGGCGCTGAATGCGCATGTTCGAAACAGATAGTAGGCCCTGATTGCCATGAAACTCGTCGCTGCCACGCTCGTTGTTTTCCGAGCGTTTGAAAAGAGGCAGAACATCATCCCACCCCCAACCCTCGTTGCCCATCTGGCGCCAACGATCATAGTCTTGCGATTGCCCGCGGACATAAAGCAACCCGTTGAGAGAGGATGACCCGCCCAACACTTTACCGCGCGGCCATTCGATGGAGCGGCCATTCAGGCCGGGGTCAGGTTCGGTCTTGTAGCACCAGTCTACATTCGGATTGTGGATGGTCTTGAAATAACCAACGGGTATATGAATCCAAGGGTTGATATCCTTGCCGCCAGCCTCAAGCAAAATGACCTTCTTGGTTGGGTCAGCACTTAGGCGGTTAGCGATGACACATCCCGCAGATCCCGCTCCAATTATGACAAAATCTGCCTCCAAAATATGTACCCCCTGCTTAGCTCTGAAAATATGTCTATACAGGTTGCATGAAATAAGATAGCTTTTTTGATACAAAACGTCTCAATAAATAACATAGGGAGAAAGTTAATGAAACTTAAGGAAAATTTAAGCAGAATTTCGCGCCGCGACCTGTTCCGGGTCGCTGGCCGATTCGGTATGAGCTCGACGCTTCTGGCGGCGGGCAGCTTTGGTGGGGCAATGAGTTTGGCCAATCTCGGTTCGGCTGCTGAATCGACATATGACAAGCGCTTTGCCAAGAAAGCCAAGCACACAATGAAATTCGGTGCATCGGGCTTTAACGCACGTAACCTTTTGATCGAACGTGCTGGTGCACTGGAATTTGCCCGCGATCTGGAATCGCGTACTGACGGCGAGATTCGGATCGAATTTGTCGGCGACAACCAGATCTGTGGTCAGGTGTCCTGTGTGGAAAAAGCCCAGCAGGGAATCATAGATATCTATGCGGCCTCGACCCAGAACTCGGCTGGTGGCGCACCTTACCTGAACGTGCTGGACTATGCCTATATGTTCCCAGGCCGGGCGTCGCAGTATCACTTCCTTTACAGCCCTGAATCACAACGTATCCTGCGCGACCCCTATGAAAAACGCCATGGTCTGAAGTTCCTCTTTAGCCATTGCGAATTACGCGGCATCCAGCTGGGCCTGAAGTGGCAGGATGCTCCCACTGTGACCAAACTGGAAGAATTGTTTGGTACCAAGAACCGCGTGACAGGTACGCAGTTGGGCCGGATCGCAATGCAGGCGCTGAACCTCAATCCGGTGCCGGTGGCTTGGGAAGAAACCCTTGATGGCCTGAAGCAGGGCCTGATCGATGGTGCGGAAACATGGGCCTCGGCCGTGGCTTATGCCAACATGAGTCCAGTTGTAAGTCAATCGGTTGATCTGAAATTCTTCTGCGGCACCGAACATACCGCGATGAATTCGAGTATCTTCGACAGCCTGAGTGGTGAATTGCAGGATGCGGTTCTGGAAAGCTCGTACTGGACGCAGACCCATGTTCAGGCCGCCAACGAAGCGGCACTTGTCAAAACCGTTGGTCATTCCGATCCGCAGCTGCCGGGTACCATCTTTGCCCAAAACAATGTGCGCAACGCCTTCTTGGCTGATGACCAGATCAAGATGGCCGAAGAGATGTGCTCACCTGAGTTCCAGCCCGATCTATGGACCGACTGGCGTGAGCGTTTGAACAAATGGGCAGGTGGCATCGATACCTATCAGGAAATCTATGACATCGCGCGTCAGGTTCCTGCCGATATGTTGCCCGAGAATGTTGAACCCCGCCGCTGGTGGAAATCATAATTATCTGACAAGCTAAGGGGGCCGGCCTACGCAAGTAAGCTGGCCCTTCGGGCCCAGACTGTACAAATAATCGCAGCGGGCCGTCCAACTGAGAGGAATGCCGAAATGTCGATCATGACCGAGGCGGGCAATGTAGTCTCGTCTTTCTTCGCAAACGATTCATTCGAGATGAAGGCTGCATTTAATACTGCGGGTGCCTATCTGGCTTTTGCTTGCTTGACGCTTTTAGGGGCGGTGATCACTGTTGTAGTTTTCCGCGTGGTGCCGTTTCTGGAACGCAACCTGGAACGTTTCATTATTGTCTACGCCTATCTGATCATCGCCGGGATCATCTTTGCAGGGGTTGTCCAGCGGTTTGTGCTGAATGGGCAACCGCCCTGGTCATCGACGATCCCGCCCATGCTGTTCATGGTTATGGTTTGGTTCGGCTGTTCCTATAACGTGCGATTGCGCACCCATCTGAGCTTCAGCGAATTCAGGGCCAACATGCCACGCATCATGCAGATGACGGTGCTGAGCATGGATGCTGTGCTGTGGTTCGGCTTTTGCTTGATTGCTGTTACTACTACGGCACGCGTCACCGCCAATTCGGCCGCCAATTTCCAGATCGTTCTGGGCACTGACGACGTGATGCAGTGGTGGTTTATCATCACAGTACCGATATCATTTTTGATGATGGCAGGGCGGGTTCTGGAGAACCTGCTGGAAGATATTCATAATTACCAGGCAGGTGAGCCGATGATCAAACAAGCCGTTATCGGAGGAGATATCTGATGGCCGATAGTACAATAATCACGTTGATCTCACTTGGCGTTACCTTCCTTTTCATGCTGGGCACACCGGTGTTACTGGTGATTTTTTACTGGACAATAGGGTGCAGCCTGGTGTTGGGCTTGAGCCTTGATAATACAGGGTCCGAGTTGATGAATACCTTCAACAAAGGGTTTGCCCTGCTTGCCATGCCGCTTTTTATCCTGACGGGTGACCTGATCAACATGTCGGGGATTGCGAAACGATTAACTGACTTTGCATATTCCTGTCTAGGCTGGCTCAGGGGTGGTCTGGCAATGGCAAGCCTTGCCGCGTGTGGATTATTCGCGGCAATCTCGGGGTCGAACTCGGCTACCACGGCCACAATCGGATCAATGCTGCACCCTGAAATGGTCAAGGGTGGATATGATGAACGCTTCTCGGCGGCCACGGCTGCTGCGGGTGGTACCGTGGGCATCATCATTCCGCCGTCGATCATCTTTATTGTATACGGCTTCCTGATGAACCTGCCGATTTCGGACCTGTTTGTAGCTGGCATCCTGCCAGGCATCTTGATGGTTGTCGGCATGCAGTTGGCCTGTTGGATCATCTGCCGCATAAACGGCTGGGGTCATCTGATCCCGCTGCAACTAAATCGGATTCTGAAGACCGCTTTTGGTGCATGGCTGGGCTTTTTCGCCATTGGGCTGGTGCTCTGGGGCATTTACACTGGAAAATTTTCGCCCACAGAGGCGGCGGGTGTGACGGTAGGCTTCTGTATTATTGTAGGTCTGATCTGTTACCCGCTGAACAAGATGATGGGGGCGGACGAAGATACACCGATAAACGAAAGAGGTTTTTCTTCATTCCTAGTCGTTGGTGGCTTCACCTTGAAACAAATTCCAAGCATCGTGGTTCGCTCAGCCCAGATCACCGGTATACTTGCGCCGCTGATTGCGGTCTCGATTGCCATGCAGCAGGTGATGTCAGCCCTTGGTGCGCAGCAGGTCATCGGGGATTTTGTTACCGGCATGGGGGGCTACTATGCGGTACTCTTTACTTCGATGGTTATTGTGTTCTTTGCAGGAATGATTCTGGAAAGCCTGCCTGTTACCATCATTCTAGCCCCGATTCTGGCACCGATTGCGGCGTCAGTAGGAATAGATCCGGTCCACTTTGCAGTGGTTTTCCTAGTTGGCGCGTCGATCGGGTTCATTACGCCGCCCTATGGCTTGAACCTTTATGTCGCATCGGGCGTGACAGGCGTTCCCTACTTCAGAATATTAAGATATATAGTACCCTACCTGTTCGCACTGATCAGTGTCTGGATACTGGTTGCACTGGTACCTGACCTTGCACTGATGCTGCTGCCCGATAGATAAAGCGTGATGCGATGCCAGACGACATGACGACACAGAAAGATAATCCTATCCCAACCAATCTTCGATTGCTTCTGATCCTTGAAGAGGTCGCGCGCCTGGGTGTTGCGGTTAAACCGGCAGATCTTACTGAATTGATGGGCCTGCCCAAACCAACCATTCATCGCCTGCTGCACACCGCCGAAACCGAGGGCTTTCTGCAGCGGGGTCTGGATGGACGATCCTACGGCCCCGGCCCCCGGCTGCGAATGCTTGCGATCAACACCATATCGTCCGAGCATCTGCGCACGGCACGGCTGGCAATCCTAAAGGGGGTCGCCGAAGAGATCGGGGAAACCTGCAACATTGCGACGCCAGACCGCGAAGGCATGACTTATCTTGATCGGGTAGAAACCAAATGGCCATTGCGTATTCAGCTACCGATCGGCACTCAGGTTCCATTCCACTGTACTGCCAGTGGCAAAATGTACCTGTCGACCCTTCGACCAGCGACCCTGAACAGTTTGTTGTCTGCCCAGCCTCTGGAGAGGCAGACTGACAAGACCATCACATCCCCCGAAGAACTTCGCGACGAGCTACAGAAAACACGAGATCGCGGTTACTCGACAGATGACGAGGAGTTCATGACCAGCATGGCGGCCATCGCAGTGCCCATCCAGAGCCGACAGAAGCGATTATTGGCTACGCTTTCTGTCCATGCCCCAGTTCAGCGCCACAGCCTGTCAGAGATAATTGGCTTTCTAGGCCCTTTACAACGTGCGGCAACGAGTTTGGCGGAACTTCACGAAAACCAGATGGCTGGCGGTTAATTAGGCAATGCAGTAAAGCGTATTTGCATTTTTTGGAGAGTCAACGCGCACAATCTAGGTTCCAATGTCTGCCACCGACGATATTTTTATGTGCGATCAAAGGCTGGCCTTGACAGAAAGCACCAGAAACGGAGTAGAGAGGAAAACTCCCGATGGGGAGCTGCACAGAAGACATTGGAGCGGGCGCGGCTGATTGGCGTTTTTTGTCCCACACTGCCGTCGTTTATCTACGAAGTTAGAACACTTTACACGAACGGCGGCTAAGGGCCTATTCTGTTGAAAAACTCTACTTGATTTGTTGTTTAATGGCCGATTCAATTTCCATGATGATTAAGGAGATTGAATGCCATGATGGGGCCAGAACAAGAAGCGCAGCGGGCACTGTTTTATAAGTTTTCGGTAGAGGATCATGTCCCGAGCGGTCACATTTTACGGGCAATTGATAGCGTAATTGATTTATCTGGTGCTCACAAACATCTGACTGAATATTACAGTTCAACTGGACGTAAGATCGATTGATCCTGGTGACGCACCACGTGCAGTTCACCAGTATTCGCTTCGCCAAGATGATTATATTGGCAGTCCGCAGGTGCTTTGGCGTTTCATTAGTTCTACTTTAATAGCAACTCTTTGAATATTCTTATTCTCACTATCATTGATCAATTCATCCAAGATCATGGCAGCAGTCTGCCCGACTTTGTTTGACCGCAACTTAATGGTGGTTAGACTTGGCAGTAAATGGGCGGAACCGGAAAAATCACCGATGCCGGCCACAGAAATATCGGCTGGTACATTCAAACCCAGCGATTGTGCGGCATATATCACACCTTGTGCGATGACGTCATTACCAGCAATTATTGCGGTTGGCCTGTTTGGCGAAGACAGTAACGGCGCACTTACTTCCCTTGCATTTTTTATTGAATAGGGTGTGTTCAGATGCCATTCGGCAGGTATTTGAACATCTGCTTTTTTCATAACATCCAGCACACCTTCTACCCTATTTGCGGCACGATCATTTTCAAACGTATCTGGAAAAACCAGGGCAATGCGTTTGTGCCCTAGGTTCAAAATATGTTGGGCAATCACTTTTCCAGCTTCGGTATTGTCAGCCCCGACACAGGAAATTCTTGTATCAGGATGATAGTTCCACATTGCCACACTTGGCGTTTTACGCCGCTCGATCAAAGAATAAGTCTCGTCTTTGTGATCAAGACCGATAAGGCCAATACCTTCAACACGGTGTTCCAGCAGTGATCTTAAAAGTTGGTATTCCCTATCCAAATCATAGCCGTGAGTAGCCACCAACATTGTGAAACCATTCGAATTGAGTTGTTCCGAAAAAGCCTGAATTAAGTTGGAAAATATTGCGTTATCTAATGTCGGAACAATCAACCCGACGGTTCCACTACGTCTGCCATGTATTGCCTGGGCAGCTCGATTTCGAATGTACCCGGTTTTTTCTATCGCTACTTGAATGCGCTTTCGTGTATCCGGCCGGACTTTATGAGGATGATTGAAGCACCGTGAAACCGTTGCGGGGGACACGTTTGCCAGATTGGCAACATCTATAATATCAGCGTATTTTTTTGTTTTCATGATTTGATAATACATAAAATGAAAACGTTTGCATTACTATTTTCATCCCATAGTTTACGAATCAAGGGGGACAGAACTTATATGGAATTCATTTATTATTTCGGTGAAGTATTCACGCCCATATCAATGCTTTTGCTTATCGGGGGTACGATTGGTGGATTGATATTGGGCGCCACACCGGGACTTTCACCCACCATGGCAGTTGCTCTTTTGATCCCGTTTACATTTCAATTAACCCCGGTTCATGGACTTATTCTTTTGGGTGCGGCTTACACTTCCACCGTTGCAGGTGGGGCGGTTTCGGCGATCCTGTTGAAGATACCGGGTGCCCCTGCAAATATTGCCACGACCCTTGACGGCCATGCGATGGCCCTGAAGGGCGAAGGGGCCAAGGCACTGCAATTGTCGTTTATCTCTTCCCTGTTCGGCGGTATCTTTGGCGTCTTACTGCTAATTTTTCTAACACCTGTTTTAGCCGAATGGGCATTGGCATTTGGCCCGCCCCATTTATTTTGGCTCGCTATTTTAGGGGTTACAGTTATTGGGTCGCTGGAGTCGAACTCGGTTGTCAAAGGTCTGTTATCGGGTTGTATTGGCATGTGGTTGGCCACCATCGGATTTGATGACATGTTGGGTGTGAAACGGTTTGTATTCCACTCTTCCCTTGGCGGGGGCGTAAATATCATTCCCGCGCTTATCGGTCTGTTCGCCATCCCGCAAGTCATTACGATGTTTGCAAAGGGGCGATTTGATCAGGATACCAGCCGAATTGAGGTTAAAAAGCACCCGGTTGGGGCTGCGTTCAAAGAGGTTTTTAAACGCAAGCGTGCACTTGGCATTGGTACGATAATCGGATCTATCATCGGCCTTATTCCCGGTGTCGGGGGGCAGATCGCAGGGTTGGTCGCCTATGATCAAGCTAAAAAATTCTCGCCTGAAAAGGCAAAGTTCGGCACGGGCCATTCAGAAGGCGTGATCGCCGCCGAAGCCGCCAACAATGCAATGGTCGGCCCGTCCCTAGTGCCGCTTCTAACCCTATCTATTCCAGGTAGCCCGACAGCTGCAGTGCTTTTGGGCGGGCTTTTGATCCATGGAATTTTCCCGGGCGTGGATTTATTTCAAAATTATCCAGAGGTCGTATGGCCGTTCATCAACTCTATGCTGATCGGTCAGGTTCTGATGTGTATCTTCGGGATATATATTGCGTCCTTTGCGGCACGCGTCGCACAGGTTCCTAAATCTGTCATGGCCGCAACTGTGCTTGGTCTTGCCTTATTCGGATCCTATGCGGTTCAACAATCCATGGGCGATGTCTATGTCATGGCTGTATTGGGTGGCATGATGTATTTTCTGGAACGGTTTGGGTTTTCGGCAGCTCCGCTGGTTCTGGGGCTTATCTTGGGGCCAATTGCAGAATCGAACTTTGTACAGGGTTCAATGATTGCAAACGCGCAAGATGGTCCAATGATCTATTTCTTTAGTGGCACGCTCAATATTGCCCTGATTGCGGTGGTTGTCCTCTCCGTCGGATATTCCGCCTGGTCAGAGATCACATCAAGAAAGGTAGTGTAATGAATTACCTACAACACCGAATATCATCGGGTATCATCTGTGCCGTTGCAATCTGGGTTTGCTGGATCAGTTTCACCCAAAAACCCGCAGAAGCCTTTCTGTTTCCACGGATAATCGCTGTTTTCTTTTTGCTGTTGGCACTTTGGACCTTTGCCAAAGCTATGTTGGGTCGCTCAAAGGTGGGCAATGGGCTGTCGATGGCTGCGGCTAAAAATTTGGCACCAGGTGTTGCCATCACCGGTATCTATATTTTTTGGGCAGCGAAAACTTTGGGGTTCTACACTGCAAGCATATTCGCCTTTTTTATACTGCTGTCACTCTATGACCCATCGCCTAACACAGAATTTAGAATATGGATGAAACGCGGCCTGATCACGGCCGCTTTTATCGCAATTATGTATGCACTCTTCGCGGTTGTTTTAAAGGTCTATACCCCGCGTGGAATGTTTATCTAAAGAGCCGTTGATACGGTGCAAACCAAGGGAGGAAACCTTATGAAAAAACTATTTACGGCCCTAGCGGTATCGCTGGCGGGCTTCACAGGAACAGCCACAATAGCGGGATCTTATCCAGATCGGCCAGTGATGATGATGGTGTCTTATGGTGCCGGGGGTGCCACAGATTTTCAGGCGCGCATTGTGACCATGACAGCTGGAAATGACGATGCACTGGGCATGCCTATTGCGATCATTAACAAACCCGGTGCAGGTGGCCGTGTTGGCTGGAACTGGTTTGCTACAGAGGCAGACAAAGATGGCTATACATTGGCCGCCTACAACATTCCACATTTTATCGCGCAATCGATTAAGGGTGGTGTTGATTTCAGCACAGATAGTTTTGAGCCGATTGCCAATTGGGGGGCAGACCCGGCTGTCTTTATTGTGGGGAAAGACAGTGCCTTCAACTCTATGGCGGACGTTGTGGCTTTTGCCAAAGAAAATCCGGGTAAGCTGACATTTTCCGGGGCCGGATTGTTTGTCGGCCACCATATTGCGGCTTTGCAAATTGAAAAAGCCGCTGGCGTGAAAATGGCCTATATTCCGACCAAAGGTGGTGGCTCTGCTGCGATGAAATCGGTGATCGCGGGTGATGTATTGGGCGGTGTGAACAATCTGTCTGACGCTTACCGTGCAGCCCAGGCTGGCAGCATAAAAATCCTTGGTGTCGCGGATCTGGAACGCAATGTGTTTTTACCCGATGTGCCGACGATGATGGAACAGGGCCTGGACGTCGATAATGCCTCGGTAAATTTTCGCGGTGTGATGGTACCAAAAGGCACTCCGCAAAATATTATCGACAAGCTGGCAATAATCATGCCGGAAATGTTCAAGCACAAAAAAGTAGCTGGCAAAATGAAGCAAGGCGGCTCACCGATGTACATCATGACCCGCGACGAAGTCATCGCTATGTGGGCGGCACGCCAAGCAACACTCGAAGAGCTTCTGAAAGGTCTTTGATGATCTTACAGGGCGGGATTATTCTCGCCCTGCAACCTATATTGGAAAAGATATGCCCACCGATAGCAACACCCAAATCGTAGATCAAATCGTTGCCAATGCCCGCAAAGCGCAGGCCGCTTTTGAGCTAGACGCAACGCAGGAACGCTATGACTGCGCAGCCTTGGCTGTCGGTTGGGCAATCATGCAGCCGGATCGCAATCTGGAAATGGCGACACTGGCGGTCGAAACCACCGGGCTGGGCAATGTGGCGGATAAGGTCACAAAAAACCACCGTAAAACACTGGGTCTGCTGCGTGATATTGCAACGATTAACACCTGCGGCATTATTTCGGAAGACGCGAAAACCGGCATCACCAAAATTGCGCGCGCCATCGGGGTGATCGGGGCCGTTGTGCCTTCAACCAACCCGGTTGCGACGCCTGCAAACAACATTATTAATGCTGTGAAATGCGGTAATGCGATTGTACTGTCGCCTTCGCCTAAAGGGGTAGAGGGCTGCGCCCGCCTGATCAGCTATATCCATGCAGAGTTTGATAAAATTGGCGCCGACCGCGATCTGGTTCAAATGATCCCCGCACCCGGCACTAAAGATAAAACCCAACGTATGTTGGAAATTACCGACCTTGTGGTCGTCACAGGTAGCCAGAACAATGTGCGCCGGGCCTATACCAGCGGCACACCAGCCATTGGCGTTGGTGCCGGTAATGTCACTGTTATTGTCGACGAAACCGCTGATCTTGCTGCCGCTGCAGCCAAAATAGCCGCGTCCAAAACGTTTGACAATGCAACCTCGTGTTCATCCGAGAATTCCATAATTGTTGTAGATGCAATTTATGACGCTTTCATTGCTGAGCTTGCCAAGGTTGGTGGTGCTACGGTTGGGGCTGATTTGGA
Organism: Amylibacter sp.; assembly: GCA_016764475.1. Classification (GTDB taxonomy): domain Bacteria; phylum Pseudomonadota; class Alphaproteobacteria; order Rhodobacterales; family Rhodobacteraceae; genus Amylibacter. The sequence continues at coordinate 2,475 of JAESRV010000045.1, read as the reverse complement.
AGCCCATATTGTCGGGCATTTATGGCAAAAGGGACGCCTTAACAAAAATGCAATCGCCCAGAATGCTGACGTTCTGATTGATACATTGGATTTGAAAGGCAAAGTGCCGGATACCACAAAATTTATTTGCGTTGAAACCAAAGGGATTGGGCGGGATCACCCGTTGTCAGGTGAAAAACTGTCACGCGTTGCAGCACTCTACCGTGCATCAGACTTTAACGATGCCAGAAGGATAGCGGCAATCATGCTTAACCACTATGGTGCCGGGCATTCCGTCGGCATTCATACCGCCAAGACCGATCGTGCCGTTGAAATGGGTCACACTTTGCCGACCTGCCGCGTGATCGTAAATCAGGCACATTGCTTTGCTACGGGCGGGTCTTTCAACAATGGCCTACCGTTTTCCCTGTCCATGGGGTGCGGCAGTTGGGGCGGGAACTCCATTGATGAAAACCTGCATTGGAAACACTTTTTGAATATAACCAAAGTGGTGCGTGAAATTCCCGTCAACGAGCCAACGGTAGATAGTATATTTGAAGGCTACTGGAAGGTAGCAGGTCAATGAAGTTTGACCCTAAAATCCCACCCAAGGGCACGCTGCGTGATTGGATTGATTTCCGCGCAGAAACAACGCCCGATATTGTCAGCCACCATTTTCTGACCGACGGTAGTCAGTTGACTTGGGGTGAGTTGCGTGAAGCAGCACGCGACGTGGCCCTGCGATTAACCGCGCTTGGGATTGCCAAAGGTGAAAGTGTTGCCATTTGCAAACCCAACAGCCGCAACGCAATCATCTGTCTGTTCGGGGCTTTTTACGGCGGGTTTCGCGCAACGCCATTAAACTTGGCGGCAGGCCCGACTGCAATGGGCCATGCTATCAGCCATTCCCAAAGCCGCTATCTGTTCTTGGGGAAAAGCCAGGTCAGCACCTTTGCCGCAGCACTCGAAGAAACAGATGTGCATCCCTGTACGATCCCCGCTGACAGGGATATCCTGTTTCCGGGGCCGGTAAAATTGCAAACAGTTGATCTGCATGAAGTTTTGCCAAATGATCATGCACTTCTTATGTACACTTCGGGAACAACGGGTCTGCCCAAGGGGGTGGTACATACGCAATCCAGCCTGCTTGCGGGCGGTTGGACTACCGCTGTGGCGCATCAATTGACGCCTGAAGATCATGCAATGTGTGTTTTACCATTCTATCACATCAATGGGCTATGCGTCACACTGATTGCACCACTGATTTCTGGTGGTGCAGTCTCGATTGCATTGAAGTTCTCGAACACGCGTTTCTGGAGCGATTGTGAAGAACTGGAAGTGACTTGGTTTTCGATTGTTCCCACAATTATTTCGCATCTGTCGCACAGTGATCGTGTGCCAAATGACGCATGCAAAAACCGTATTCGGTTTGGCCGATCTGCCTCTGCCCCGTTAGCACCCGAAACCCAGAAAGGTTTCGAGGATAAATTTTATATTCCGATAGTAGAGACCATGGGCCTGACGGAAACCGCTGCACAAATCCTGTCTAACCCGTTGCCGCCGGGTATGCGAAAAATCGGATCTCCTGGCATCGGATATGGCAATGAAATAGCGATACTCGATCATGAGAAAAAACCGGTGAAAACCGGGGTTATTGGTGAGCTGGCCGTGCGCGGCCCAAACGTGCTGCTGAAATATCTGGACAATGAAGAAGCGACGAAGGCCACATTCACTAAAGACGGCTGGATGCGTACTGGTGATCTGGGTTATCTGGATAAGGATAACTATGTTTTTGTCACAGGTCGCCTGAAAGAGCTGATAATAAAAGGCGGGGAAAACATAGCACCGCGCGAGATTGACGAAGCACTTTATGCCCATAAAGACGTGATCGAAGCGGCAGCGTTTGCCCGACCTTGCGAGACTTATGGTCAAAGGATTGAAGCCGCAGTCAGATTATGCAATGGCAGCCATGCTACCAGCGATGAGTTGATTGCACTTTGCGAGCAAAAACTTGGAAAGTTTAAATCCCCCGACTTCGTTTACGTGCTTAGCGAATTACCAAAGGGCGCATCTGGTAAAATACAGCGGTTAAAATTGGCGGAAATGGTTTGACATTAAAGGTTTTTCCAACGGTAATTTTGCCCCTTTAGCTGCCCTCGATTGCAACAGATGATGAGTGATGTTCGAATGGCCGCCAACGGGAAGCTGTAATGAGGCATGGACCATAGCGATGAACGGCAGGTTCGCGCCCGTGTTCTGGTAAAAGTGGTCTTGTCACGGTTTAGTTCCGGCCTCTTTCGAGCAATAATTACATTGAAGGAGATCAGGAATGACAATCAAATACACAGAAGAGTTTCGACGTGATGCAGTTCGCATTGCAATGACGAGCGGTCTTACAGAGGGTGTTCAGAATTCCGTGTCACGGGGTTAGTCTAGATATCCAGCACGTCGTCTAACCTCCCCTCAAAATAGATCGAAAGCTGCGACAGTGTCAAA
>JAESRV010000012.1 GCA_016764475.1 Amylibacter sp. | reverse complement strand
GCCTTCTGGTGCGTTTTTAGCCATTGAGGGTGGCTCATCGAACGATGCATCCGGCATACCGGTTGTTGGTATCAATGTTGATGCCAAATATGCGAAATATCGGGTGTGTTTGATTATGATGTTAGTGCCTTGCGCGGCAGTCTTGTGGGCTTTGCCATAAGGGATGTGGAAACCGGGCGGCAAAGCCTGCAAACCCTGATGCTGGCTTACGGGTTTTCAAGTTTTGAAGATGGTGGTGTGCTGGCTTTCAAATCACGCAATGCCGATGATGCGGTGCATCTGGATGAAGGCCAGCTGGCGGTTGTGGCGGATCAGGATGATGTTTTGACTAAAGTGCGCGCCCCTGATGCGGAACGTGTCGGGCGGTTGCGGGTGCAGTTTTGGGATCAGAACCAGCAGTATGAGGCGGCCTCGGTTGAGGCGCGGTTTACCGGGGATAATTCGCAAGCGACGTCTTCTTTGCAACTGCCATTGGTTATTGATCGGGGCGCGGGGCAAAATATTGCCAACCGTTTGTTTGCTGAAGCGCGTGTTGCGCGTGATGAGGTGAAGTTTGCTTTGCCACCGTCATATGTGGATATGGTGCTGGGGGATTATGTGACCATCGGGGACAGCCCGTTTACTTACCGCATTGATCGGATTGAAGATTTCGGGGCCAGATTGGTAGAGGCCGTGCGTGTGGAACGCGGAGTGTTTGATGCGGTTAGCGGGGTTGGAACAAGTCAGGAACCTGTGCCGGTTGTATCAGATACGGCCCCGCATTTTGCATTTATGGATCTGCCGTTGCTGACGGGCTCAGAGGTGGCCCATGCGCCGCATTTTGCTGCCACCAAGACGCCTTGGGGCAGTGGGGTGGCGGTTTACAGTTCCAGCAGTCTGGAAGGGTTTGGGCTGAATATCACGGCGGATAGGCCTGCGGTGTTCGGGGTGACTTTGAGTGCTTTGGCGCAGGCTGATCCTGCGCGCTGGGATCGCGGCGCGGGGGTGTTTGTTGATTTTTCGGGCGATGTTCAAAGTAGATCGGAACTGGATGTTTTAAACGGTGCTAATGCGGCGGCGATTAGAGTTGGGCCTGGCGACTGGGAAGTATTTCAGTTTGCCAATGCGGATTTGCAAGGTGACGGCAGTATCCGATTGCACGGGCTATTGCGGGGGCAGGTTGGCACGGAATGGGTGATGCCTGATTTCTGGCCTGTTGGATCACAGGTTGTGTTGTTGGGGGCGGGGATAGAGCAGATTGAGCTGGCTGAAACTGCGCGAGGATTGTTGCGGCATTACCGTGTCGGGCCGGCAAACAAGCCTGTGTCCAGTGATGCTTATACACAGGTATCACTGGCCTTTGACGGGGTCGGCTTGCGGCCTTATGCGCCTGTGCATTTACGAAGTAAATCTGATGGTGCAGGGGGGGTGGCGTTTAGCTGGGTGCGCCGTACGCGGATTGACGGGGACAGTTGGCAATCTATCGAGGTGCCTTTGGGCGAAGACAGTGAGCGGTATAATTTGCGAATATGGGATGGGGCGACCTTATTAAGACAGGTTGATGCAACAGTGCCTGCATGGGTTTATAGTGCCAGTGACATTGCCAGCGACGGGGGCAGTGGTGTCTTGAGTGTTGAGATCGCGCAAATATCCATAAGATTTGGAAATGGGCCCTATAACAGGATGACGATAAATGTCTGAGATACATTGTGGTTACGGGGTGGTGTCATGCGCGCTATATTGCATACAGATGTTGTAACCTTGGCGCGCTGCCTGTTGGCGGTTGAGGTCGATAGACGCATGCCGCTTTGTGATAAGGTTTTTGTAATGGCCCATGCGGGTGATAAATTTCGCAAACGATTCGGGCGTTATCATCACAGGTTTGGAGCCGGTACTTTAGCATCCGCCTGTTGGGGCTTGCCGCGAAAGCCAGAGCCTTTTTTATCAGACAAGGATTATGCTGATTGTATGGGGGTTATTTTTGACCGTATTGCAGATAAAAACCTATCCTGATGCGCAAGTGATGCAGGTGGCGATGGCCGGATTGTGGCTTAACCGTTTTGGCGCAATGTCTTCTCCGCATTCAACGCAATACCCGAATTCACCTTGTTGAATGCGTGCAAGTGCGGCTATGGCTTGGGTGATTTCGGCTTTGCGCCTTTGACTGGTGGCGTTTGCCATGGCTTGTTGTTGCATGGCGTCTATGCGTGACAGGCGGCCTACGGATGTTTGATCAAGGGTTACGGTGGCGCGGCTGTCTTTTGCTGACCGGTCATAGCTTTCTAATTCTGCGATTTGCGCGCGCAGAATTTCGGTGAATTTCATTTGTTCATCATCTGTCATAGTACTTGTAACTAAAACTGATTTGTATTGACGATGTCAATTATGTACTACATTGAAAGGTAAATGTATCAATGATAGGGGCATGAAGATGGCTCAGACAGCAGAAAAATTACGCGAAGTTGACCCGATTTGGGAACGTATCCGAAGGGATGCAAAAGACTTGGTTGAGCGCGAGCCGGTTATGGCTGGCATGGTTCATTCCAGCATACTATACCATAAAAGTCTTGAAAAAACATTATCTTACCGGATTGCTTTAAAGTTATCCAGTGATGAAATGACACCGCAAATTCTGCGTGAAATTGTTGATGAGGCTTATGCGTCTGACGCAAGCCTGGGGAATGATGCACGTGCTGATATCACAGCTGTAATGGAGCGTGATCCTGCGTGCCACAGCCCGTTGCAACCGTTGTTGTTTTTTAAAGGTTTTCAGGCAATTCAAGCTTACCGTGTGGCGCATTGGTTGTGGACTGAGGGCCGTAAAGAGATGGCTTACTTTATGCAGATGCGCAGTTCTGAAGCTTTTGGTGTTGATATTCACCCAGGCGCCAAAATTGGCAAGGGCATTATGATTGACCATGCGCACTCGATTGTGATCGGGGAAACCGCGCGGGTTGGCGATAATGTTTCCATGCTGCATTCGGTGACTTTAGGGGGTACTGGTAAAGGTGATATCATTCGCCACCCGAACATTGAAAACGGCGTTTTGATCGGGGCGGGTGCCAAGGTATTGGGCAATATCACTGTGGGATATTGCAGCCGAATAGCTGCGGGTTCTGTGGTGTTAAAAGAAGTGCCACCTTGCAAAACTGTTGCAGGTGTACCTGCTAAAGTTGTGGGTGAGGCAGGGTGTTCGCAACCTGCGCAATCTATGGATCAGATATTGGCGAAATAGAACTGTTACAGATTATTTTCTAATCCCTGAAGCGATATGCTTCGGGGATTTTTTAATGTGTTACGCAAACATTACTATCGGGTTTTCCAGATACAGGGCAATACGGGCCAGGAATTGTGCGCCTAATGCGCCGTCTATGACCCGGTGATCCACCGATAGGGTGACCGACATCACGATGGCGGTTTTGATGCTGCCGTCGTCTGCAATGACTGGTTTTTTCATACCAGCCCCAACCGCGAGGATTGAACCGTGGGGTGGGTTGATGACCGCATCGAAGTTTTCGATGCCCATCATGCCCAGGTTGGAAATGGCGAAACTGCCACCCTGATATTCGTGGGGTGCAAGTTTTTTGTCGCGGGCACGACCTGCCAAGTCTTTCATTTCTTTGGATAATTCAGAAATAGATTTTTTGTGCGAGTCGCGTAGAACAGGGGTGAACAACCCGCCTTCTACAGAAACAGCTACGGCAACGTCGGAGGGTTCCAGTTTTAAAATACGGTCTTCGGCCCAAACCGCGTTGCAGTCCGGTACGTCTTGCAGGGCTTTGGCGCAGGCTTTGATGATGAAGTCGTTGACCGATAGTTTGATGCCATCTGCCTCTAATACGGCATTCATTTCTTTGCGGGCTTGCATCAGGCGGTCCAGATGGATTGAGCGGCGCAGGTAGAAATGCGGTATGGTTTGTTTGGCTTCCGTTAGGCGTGCGGCGATGATTTTGCGCATGCCGTTCAGAGGCACTTCTTCGTAAGCGCGATCTTGGTACATGGCTTTGACGCTGTCGGAGCTGGCAGAGGATGCGATTGCGACTTTCGCAGGCGCAGGTGCTGCGGTCTTGGTAGGTGTGCTTTCCAGATCTGCCTTGATGATACGGCCATGCGGGCCGGAGCCTGTGACATTTGCCAGATCAACGCCTTTGTCGGCGGCGATGCGCCTTGCCAGCGGGGTTGCAAACACGCGGTCGCCTGATTTTACAGGTGCCGGGGCCACGGGTGCAGGTGTTGTTACTGGTTTTTCTGCGCTGGGTTTGGCTTTTGCGGCGGCAGGGGGCTGCCCTAGGTTATCCATTGCACTTGCATCTTCATCTTCTTCCAAAAGTATGGCGATGGGGGCGTTTACCGCCACACCTTCGGTGCCTTCTGTTACCAGAATTTTGCCGATGACACCTTCGTCGACGGCTTCAAATTCCATCGTGGCTTTGTCGGTTTCTATTTCTGCCAGAAGATCACCTGATTGAACGGTGTCGCCTTCTTTGACCAGCCATTTTGCCAGTGTGCCTTCTTCCATTGTAGGGGAAAGGGCAGGCATGAGGATTTGGATTGCCATATCTATATTCTCCTAACGATACGTGACTTGTTTGACGGCGGCTATAACCTCGTCCGTGGTCACAAGTGCAAGCTTTTCAAGGTTGGCGGCATAGGGCATGGGCACGTCTTTGCCGGTGCAGTTGATCACGGGGGCATCCAAGTAATCAAACGCGCGTTCCATGATCACGGCGGACAGGTGGTTGCCGATGGAGGCTACAGGGAAGCCTTCTTCGATTGTGACGCAACGGTTTGTTTTCTTTACAGAGTTTATCAGTGTGTCATAGTCGATGGGGCGTAATGAACGCAGGTCAACAACCTCGGCTGATATGCCTTCGGTCGCCAGTTTATCTGCCGCTTCCAGTGCGTATTTCATACCGATGCCGAAGCTGACAAGGGTGACATCTTCGCCCGCCCGCCATATTTTGGCTTTGCCGATAGGTACGGTGAAATCGTCCAGATCAGGCACATCAAAACTGGTGCCGTAGACCATTTCATTTTCTAGAAAAATCACCGGATTGGGGTCTCGGATGGCGGATTTCAACAGGCCTTTGGCGTCTGCGGCGGAATAGGGCATCACCACTTTCAGGCCGGGGATTTGGGCGTACCATGCGGCATAACATTGGCTGTGTTGGGCGCCAACGCGGCTGGCCGCACCGTTGGTGCCGCGAAACACAATCGGGCAACCCATTTGGCCGCCTGACATGTAAAGCGTTTTGGCGGCGGAATTGATGATGTGATCCATTGCCTGCATGGCAAAGTTGAAGGTCATGAACTCGACAATCGGTCTGAGGCCACCGAATGCGGCACCTACCGCAAGGCCAGTGAAGCCGTGTTCGGTGATCGGCGTGTCGATAACGCGCTTTTCGCCGAACTCATCCAGCAATCCTTGGGATACTTTATAGGCACCCTGATATTGGCCGACCTCTTCGCCCATCAGAAACACTTTTTCGTTGCTGCGCATTTCTTCGGCCATAGCATCGCGCAGGGCTTCGCGGACTGTGGTTTTGGTGAATGTGGTGCCTTCGGGGATGTCTTCCATCGGAACGTCCACGGGGGTGAGGGCTTTGGCGGGAACTGTTTCTGCTTGTTCAGCAGGGGCGGATGCGGGGGCAGGCGCCGCAGTTGCGCTATCCGCCGCACTGGCGTCTTCGCCGTCTTCCAACAGGACTGCGATGGCGGTGTTTACCGCTACGTTTTCGGTGCCTTCGGCGATTAGAATTTTACCGATGACGCCTTCGTCAACCGCTTCGAATTCCATCGTGGCTTTGTCAGTTTCGATTTCACATAAGATGTCGCCGCTTTCAACGGTGTCGCCTTCTTTGACCAGCCATTTTGCCAGTGTGCCTTCTTCCATTGTAGGGGATAGGGCGGGCATAAGGATTTGAATTGCCATGATATTTCTCCTTAACGCAAAATGTCAGTGTAAAGCTCGTCAAGTGACGGCTCTGGACTGGTTTGGGCGAAATCGGCGGCTTCCGACACGGTTTTTTTGATCTGTTTGTCGATGGCTTTCAATTCTTCCGTTGTGGCGTGTTTGCCTTGTTCAAGCATTTCGCGGACATGATCAATTGGATCACGTTCATCTTTCATTTTTTGCACCTCTTCACGGGTGCGGTATTTGGCGGGGTCAGACATTGAGTGGCCGCGATAACGGTAGGTTTTGATGCCCAGTATATAGGGGCCTTTGCCTGCGCGGCAGTGGGCGACGGCGCGAACGCCTGCTTCTTTTACCGCCAAGACATCCATACCGTCGACGGCTTCGCTTTCGATCATAAAGGCGGTACCACGGGTGTGCAGTTCGGGGCTGGATGAGGCGCGTTGCAGGGATGTACCCATTGCGTATTGGTTGTTTTCAATAACGAATATTACCGGCAGTTTCCACAGGCTGGCCATGTTGAAGGCTTCATAAACCTGGCCCTGATTGGCAGCACCATCACCGAAATAGGTGAAGCTGACATTGTCTGTGCCGTTGTATTTTTCGGCGAATGCAAGGCCTGCGCCGATGGGGACTTGGGCGGCAACAATGCCGTGACCGCCGTAGAATTTTTTCTCGGTTGAGAACATGTGCATGGAGCCGCCTTTGCCGCGTGAATAACCGCCCTCTCGGCCGGTTAATTCGGCCATGACGCCTTTTGGGTCCATGCCGCAGGCCAGCATATGGGCGTGGTCGCGGTAAGAAGTCAGACGACTGTCACCTTCTTTGGCGGCAGCTTCCAGACCGACAACAACGGCTTCTTGGCCGATATAAAGGTGGCAAAAGCCGCCGATCACACCCATGCCGTATAACTGGCCGGCTTTTTCTTCAAAGCGGCGGATCATCAGCATGTTTTTGTAGTGTTCCAGCAGTTCTTCGCCTGACGTGTTTGTCTTGCGCGCCTGTTTTTTGGCAGCCATGCGCCCCTCCTGAATAAAAGTAGTTTAACGTTAAACTATATTATAAAGAAGTTATGCGGGAAAAGCACGTGCTTTTTTCACAAAAATAAACCGCTAAGGGAAGGGTCCCTTAACGGCTTACTTCAAGTCTTGGGATCGTCGACTTTATCTTATGATAATCTCGTCTTCGCGGGCCATGCCCAGAACCTTGCGGGCCTGTTCATCAAGAAGGTCAAGATCAAGGTATTTATCAGACAACCTGTGGGTTTTATTTTCCAGATACCCACGTGTTGTTTGAAGTAGCGCCAGTTCCACTTTCAGAAGTTTTGCTTCTGCATTCACCTGATTACGTCGAAAATGGCCAAAGTCACCTTGTATCGCGGCAAACCCGAAATATGCCATCAGCAACAATGCCGTTACCAAAAACATACTTGTACTTAGTGCGCCGGAACTACCATTTTGTTTATACATTTACTGCCTCACGGTTTGATCTTTCGCCAAACTCATACCGAATCATCGCACAAGTGATTCGCTTTGTGAATCCCTAAAATGAAAAGAATGCAAAAAAGATGGTTTTTTAGGCTTAGCGGCCTAACCTGCCATAGAAGCGGCGCAAATGCTGTCGATTGTATCTGAAATCACGGCATTAAAGATGTCATCGCTTTGATCTGCACTTAAGCCTTCGGTCAGGGCGCGTGAAAAACTTGCGATAATGCCCGCGTTTTGTGCCAGCTTGTCGTTGGCATCATCCCGACTATAGCCACCTGACAGCGCAACCACACGCATGACGCGGGGGTGGTCTACCAAAGGTTTGTAGATGTTGGCTTGGTTCGGCAGGCTTAGTTTTAGCATGAATTGCTGATCTTCGGGCAGCGCATCCAGATGTTTGGTGATCTGGGCGACCAGCAATTCTTCTGCCTTAGACTTATCACTGATAGAAATAGTTACTTCCGGTTCCAATATTGGCATCAGGCCATGGGACAGGATTTGTTGGCCCAGCTTAAATTGTTGGGCGACAATCGCGGCAATGCCAGTGGCGGAGGCCGCATCAATCACCGAGCGCATTTTGGTGCCGAATATACCCGCAGCAACCGCACGTTTCAGTGTGGCATCCAGTTCCGGGATCGGTTTCATCAGGCGCACGCCGTTTGCTTCTTCTTCCAGGCCCTTGTCGATCTTCAGGAAAGGCACCACACCGCGTTCTTCCCATAGATATGTGGCGGTTGGTTTGCCCATAATTTGCCTGTCCATTGTCATTTCAAACAAAATGGCACCGATCACCTTGTCGCCGGTAAAGGCAGGGGCGGTGGCGATGCGCGCGCGCATGGCGTGGATCAGGTCATACATTTGCGCGTCATTTTCATATGCGTCTTCCCAAACACCGTAAAGTTTCAGGGCTTTGGGCGTAGAGCCGCCACTTTGATCTAAAGCGGCGATAAAGCCCGCACCTGATTGCATTTGTTGTGTCTGTGAAGATTTCGACATGTTTCGTCCTGTTATATGTATGGCAGCGCGGTTTTTGCGCTTTAATGTGATTTGGCACTATTGATCAGTGCGGCAACGCCCGGCAGTGTTTTACCTTCCATCCATTCCAGAAAAGCACCACCTGCCGTTGATATGTACGAGAAACTATCGGCTGCRCCKGACTTTTTCAAGGCCGCAACTGTGTCACCACCGCCTGCRACSGATAAWAYYTTGCCGTCTTCGGTTAATTCAGCCACTTTCAGGGCAACCGCATCGGTTGCGATGTTGAAAGGCGGGATTTCRAARGCRCCCAAGGGGCCGTTCCAAATGACRGTTTTGACCTGATCMAGRTGTTTGCARATATTATCAATGGATTTTTGMCCTGCATCCAARATCATMGAATCGCGCGGGCAGGCATCKGCGGCAACGGTTTGGTGWTCTGCRAAYTCTTTGAATTCGCGGGCWGTAACCACATCTATRGGYAAAATAATCTCACAATTATCGGCTTTGGCYTCGGCCAAWATGGCACGTGCMGTATCTTGCAGATCGTGTTCACAAAGRGATTGGCCTACATTGTAACCAAGGGCTGCCAAAAACGTATTGGCCATGCCGCCGCCGATCACGATCTGGTCCATTGGGCCAATCATATGGCGCAATAATTCCAGCTTTGAGGATACTTTTGAGCCACCGATGACGGCCAGAACCGGGCGTTCCGGGTTCGACAAGGCGGATGTTAAAGCACTAAGTTCTTCTTCCATCAGCCGCCCGGCACAGCTTGGCAGAAGTTCGGCAATGGCGGCAATTGAAGCATGCGCGCGGTGTGCGGTGGAAAATGTGTCGTTGACATATATATCACCCAAGGCTGCCAAATCTTTGGCAAAGCCGCGTTCATTACGGGCTTCACCTGCATGGAAGCGGGTGTTTTCCAGCAGTAATACATCACCTTCGGGCAGTGTTTCCACGCTGTCACGGGCAACCTGGCCAATGCATGAGCTGGCAAAATGTACGCGGCGGTTCAGGACTTGGGCTAATGCCGGCACAACCTGTTGGGTGCTAAGGGCCAGATCAAAGCCGCGTGTGGGGCGGCCAAAATGCGATAGCAAGATCGGTTTACCGCCCTTGGCCAGCACTTCCAGCACTGTGGGGGCAATGCGGTCAAGGCGCGTTGCATCCAGCACTTTGCCATTTTCGCAAGGTACGTTCACATCCACGCGGATCAGAACGTTTTTGCCGTCCATATCCATGTCATCAAGGGTATTCCAAGCCATTAAGCTTACCTCCAAAAGGCGATCCAACTGATCAACCGCAGGCCCTGTTTGCCCCATAGAACCAGATAGGTACTGTCATTCATTGTGACGTCATATGTAATTGCAGCCAGTAGGCAAATACCAAATACGATTGCGGTTTTGTTTGTCATATAAATTGGCCCGCAACAACGCGGGCCATCCCAATTAGATAAGCTTGCCCATAGCTACGGCAGTATCAGCCATACGGCAAGAAAAACCCCACTCATTATCGTACCAAGACAAGATGCGCACCATATTACCACCCATCACTTTGGTTTGCGCAGGCGCGAAGTTTGATGAATAGGTGCTGTGGTTGAAATCCACCGATACCAGCGGCTCGTCCGCATATTCCAAGATACCTTTCATCGCGCCGTTTGCAGCGGCTTCCATTGCGGCGTTTACTTCTTCAACGGTGGTGTCTTTCGGGGTCATAAAGGTCAGATCAACCGCAGATACATTCGGGGTGGGCACGCGAATGGCAGAACCATCCAAGCGGCCTTTAAGTTCTGGCAATACCAAACCAACGGCAGCGGCGGCCCCTGTTGAGGTCGGGATCAAAGACATCGCGGCGGCGCGTGCGCGGTACAGGTCTTTGTGGCGGCGATCCAGTGTCGGCTGATCGCCGGTGTAGGCGTGGATCGTGGTCATGATGCCTTTTTCAATGCCGATGGCGTCGTTTAGAACCTTGGCTACAGGGGCCAGACAGTTGGTGGTGCATGACGCGTTGGAGACGATCAGATCGTCTGCGGTCAGCGTGTTATGATTGACGCCGTAAACAACGGTTTTATCGGCGTTCTTGCCGGGGGCAGAGATCAGCACGCGCTTGGCGCCGCGATCAAGATGCACTTGGCAGGCCTCTTTTGAATTGAACTTACCTGAACATTCCAGCACCACATCAATGCCTTCCCAATCCAGCTCTTGCGGGTTGTATGTGGAAAACATCCGCAATGGGCCGCGCCCCACGTTCAGCGCACCGTTTTCGATGCTGATATCACCTGCAAAGCGACCATGCACACTGTCGTATTTCAACAGGTGTGCGGCACTTTCAACGGGGCCAGTGGCATTCAGGGCGACGACTTCGATGTCTGTGCGCCCGCTTTCAATGATAGCGGAAAGTGTGGAACGTCCAATGCGCCCGAACCCGTTAATGGCTACTTTTAATGTCATGGTATTCCCTATTTATACCGGCCAAGTCGCCAGATTTCCATTTGGGATACAGATAAAGGTTTAAGGCCTTTATAAATAGTAAAACGCCCATGGTTTTACCCATGGGCGTCAAAATAGCGCGATATGTTAGCGATAAAGTAACTTAAAGCAGGGCTTTGGCCGCTTCTGCCACCTTATCGGCGGTGATCCCGAAGCGTTTATACAGCTCGTCAATCGGGGCAGAGGCCCCGAATGATTCCATGCCGACGAAGGCGGACTTTTTCCATGAACCGCGTTCGCCTGACAACCAGCGATCCCAGCCTTGGCGGGATGCGGCTTCTACGGCTACACGCACGGGGCCGGGGGGCAGGATGCGGCGGCGGTAAGCTTCATCTTGGGCTTCGAACAGTTCCCAGCACGGCATGGATACCACGCGGGTGCCGATGCCTTGCGCTTCCAGCTTGGCCTTGGCATCCATGGCAATTTCCACTTCCGAACCCGTGGCCAGCAAGATGACTTTACGCTTGTTTTCAGCTTCCGCCAAAACATATGCCCCCATTGCGGTCATGTTCTTGTTGGTGTGCTTGGTGCGCACGGTTGGCAGGCCTTGACGGGTTAATGACAACACCGAGGGTGTTTTGGTAGAGGTCACAGCCAGTTCCCAAGCTTCCGCCGTTTCCACACTGTCGGCAGGGCGGAACACCCATGTGTTGGGGGTCGCACGGCTGATCGCCAGATGCTCGACTGGCTGGTGGGTCGGCCCGTCTTCGCCCAGACCAATACTGTCGTGGGTCATCACGAAAACGGTGGGGATGCCCATCAAGGCGGCAAGGCGCATTGAGGGCCGTGCATAATCAGTGAAACACATGAACGTGCCGCCATAAGGGCGGATACCGCCGTGCAGGGCCATGCCGTTCATCGCGGCGGCCATGCCGTGTTCGCGGATGCCCCAGTAAACATGGCGGCCACCACGGTTTTCTGGCTCGAACGTACCCAAGCCTGCGGTCAGGGTGTTGTTTGACCCTGTCAGATCGGCAGAACCGCCAATCATTTCAGGCATTAGCGGGTTGATTACTTCCAATGCCATTTGGCTGGATTTACGTGTTGCCGCTTTTGGCTGTGTTTCAGAGATTTCACGTTTAAGACGTTTGATCGCTGCAGAAAGTTTTTTGGAAGGCTCGCCAGCAAGGCAGCGGTTGAATTCAGCTTGTTTTGCACCTGATAGGGTTGCGAATGCCGCTTCCCATGCTTCACGTGTTGCGACACCGCGTGCGCCAATGGCTTCCCATGCGGATTTCACATCTTTCGGGATTTCAAAGGCAGGGTAGGGCCAATCATAGGCTTCGCGCATTTGTACTAGCTGCGGGGCTTTAATGTTATAGCCATGCCCGCCAGAGGTGTCTTGCACACCGTCCACACCCAATGCGATATGGGTTTTGCAGGCAATCATAGATGGTTTGGGTGATTTCTTGGCCTCTGATAATGCGCGATCAATCGCTACAGGGTCATGCCCGTCTACCGCAAACACAGACCAGCCTGCCGCTTCAAAACGCATCATCTGATCGGTGCGATCAGACAGATCAGCCGTGCCGTCAATGGTGATGTTATTGTCATCCCACATCACGATCAGTTTTGACAGTTCGTGACGGCCCGCAAGGCCGATGGCCTCATGGCTGATACCCTCCATCAGGCAACCGTCGCCTGCCATCACGTAAGTGTGGTGATCAACCGCTTTTTTGCCGAAACGCGCCTGCAAAGCCTGTTCTGCCATAGCAAAGCCAACCGCGTTGGAAATGCCCTGACCCAACGGGCCGGTGGTGGTTTCAATGCCTGTGGCATGGCCATATTCGGGGTGACCTGCCGTGATCGCGCCCGTTTGGCGAAAATTGCGGATTTGGTCCATGGTCATGTCTTCATAGCCAGTTAGATGCAGCAGAGCATATAACAGCATAGACCCGTGACCTGCGGACAAGATGAACCGATCCCGATCAGGCCAGTTTGGATTGCCGGCGTCGAACTTCAGGTGTTTTTCGAACAATACCGTGGCGACATCAGCCATGCCAATGGGCATGCCTTGGTGGCCTGAAGCGGCCGCATGTACCGCGTCTGCGGCCATGATACGGATCGCGGCGGCTTTTTTGAAATGGTCGGGATGTTGGGTTTTAAGCTCTGATAATTCCACGGGGTGGGCCCTTTATAGCAGCTAAAAGATAAGGCGTTTCAACACCTGTGATAACAAGCATTTGGGATGGGTCAAGCGGATGTGTGCTATTACGCGAACTTATCACCGCATTGATTTGTTTTTTATTAGAAAAAATGCTTAATAAACGGAAGAGAATTTCGAATCAAACGACCGGGTGTTACGGTAAGGGGCAAGATGCAGGCAGTTATAAAACTTGAAAATAGCTTTAATCAGGCGTTAGCCAAGCTTGATGCAGCGGCTGATAATAATGATATGGTTGCTGAAAATGCAAAGCTTTCCATGCATATAAGAGATTTGGAAGCTGTGCGAGTCAACAAAGATAAGAAGATTAAGGGGCTTCGTGAAAAGCTCAACGGTATCACCGAACGCGAGCATGATGCTTTGAAACAGGTTGATGCGTTGAAAGAAGCGCAAGCCACATCGCAAAACGAAATTACGCAACTTCAGGCAGCAGTCAAAGAAGCTTCTGCTGCTAAAGCGGATGCCTTAATGAAAATTGATACACTTGAGACGCAAGTAAAAGCTGCCAGTGCCAGGCCGGCAAACGTATCTGATAATTCTGGTTTGAATGCAGAAATTACACAGCTGGAAGAAAAATCCAAATTAGACGATGCGACGTTGAAAAACTATTTAACCCGAATTCGTACTTTACGGGGGGCTTTGCGCGAAGTGCGCATTGGTCTGAAGGGCAATGTTTTGAATGCAAAAGATGTAAACACTGCGATGCAAATCGAACTGGAAGCATTGCATGCGCAACGCGAGACAGATCTGGCTGAGGTTAATGATATTTTAGATAAACTGACACCGCTTGTGGAGGGTAAATAGATGCCGGAAATTACCATTCATATCGGCGGACGCGATTTTGAAGTTGTCTGTAAAAAGGGCGAAGAGCCGTTTTTGCAATCTGCCGCAGCTTTGCTGGATATTGAAGCACAGGCTTTAACCGGTGCCATGGGGCGTATCCCCGAAGCACGTATGTTGTTGATGTCAGGTTTAATGCTGGCAGATAAAACTGCCAGTCTGGAAGATCAGCTGGCAACGGCGGATCGTGCCAATGAAGGCGGGCCGCTGACCAGTGAAATAACTGAGGAAATTGCCAAGCTAAAAGGCGATTTAAAGGCGTCTGAGGCCAACCTGAAGACGGCACAAGACGCCCTTCAGGGTAAAGAAAAAGACTTGGCAGATGCAAAAGCCAACGTCACCGCCGCGTTAGAGGCGATGGAACGTATGGTAGCATCTATACAAAAGCAGAATGCTTAAGCGTTCGATGCGCGGATTTTATCAGCGGCGTCTTTGTCAAATTTGACGCCGTTTTCTTCTAGCATTGTGTCCAGCTCACCTGACAGGGTCATTTCTGTGATGATGTCACAGCCGCCGACAAATTCACCCTTGATGTAAAGCTGCGGAATAGTCGGCCAGTCGGAAAAGTCTTTGATACCTTGGCGCACGACTTCGTCTTCCAGCACGTTCACGTCTTTGTATTCAATGCCCATGTAGTTCAGCACACCTACCACACGCGATGAAAACCCGCATTGCGGCATGGCGGATGTGCCTTTCATAAACAGGACAACATCGTTGTCTGTTACAATCTCTTTGATTTGTGCATTTGCGTCAGTCATATGTATGATCCTTAAAATCGCATGTCTTTGTTCTAGGATTTAGCAAGCCCAGACGATTTTGCAAGGGGCAATATGACCCTGCAAATTTTCCAAATGGCTTAAATATCCATTTATTCTTTCACTTTTGTGGTCAAAGCCAGCGCATGCAATTCCCCGTTTGGCCCATCCATTTTACCCTTCAAGGCCGCATAAACCATGCGTTGCTGTGCTACACGGTTTTTACCTTTGAATTCTTCGGCCACGATTTGTGCCGACATATGCACGCCGTCTGCCCCGTCAACCATGATGTCGGCGGTGGGGAAAGCTTCGCGCAATAGGTCTTCTAATACTGATGCGTCCATGGGGTTAAATCCTTGTTGTTATACTATAGATAAGGGCGAACCTTGTGAAAAACAAGGTCAGGTTGCGATGTTCGGGATGCCTGCATCAAACGCGGCCCTGATATCTGCGAGTGCGATTTTACTGTCGCCCAGTGCAATATTGTGGCCTGCAAAACTGCCGATTTCGGCGGCTTCAACACCTGCGGATTTGGCCGCATTTAGCAGGGCTGTAGCATCTTTTGTGGCCAAAAGATACCGCGCCTGATCTTCACCGAAGAACCAGCCTGTATCGCCCTGTTGAACCGTAACACCGACATTTGCCGCCAGGGCCATATCGGCTACGGCTAATGCCAAACCACCGTCTGACAGATCATGTGCGGCGGTAATCAACCCGCCTGCATGGGCGGTGCGTACAAATTCACCCGCTGCTTTTTCAGCCGCTAAATCCACATGCGGCGCATCGCCGTCTTCGCGGTTGAACAATTCTTTGAGTAGGGCGGACTGACCTAAATGGCCATCGGTTTTGCCGATCAAAACCAGTCTATCGCCGTCATTGGGACGCATGGAGATCACTTGATCCAAACTGCTTAGCAGGCCGATGGCCCCAATGGTAGGCGTCGGCAAGATACCAGCCCCGTCAGTTTCATTGTACAATGAAACATTGCCCGAAACGATCGGCATATCCAATGCGGCAACGGCTTCACCAATGCCTTTGATACAGCCTACGAACTGACCCATAATCTCTGGCTTTTCAGGGTTGCCGAAGTTTAGATTATCCGTTGTTGCCAATGGCTTGGCACCTGTTGCACACAGATTCCGGTAAGCTTCCGCCACCGCCTGTTTGCCGCCCTCATAAGGGTTGGCTTTGCAATAGCGCGGGGTCACATCGGATGTAAATGCAATGGCTTTTCCAGTGCCATGAATGCGTACAACACCAGCGTCAGAGCCGGGGCGCACAACCGTGTCGGCCATCACCATCTGGTCGTATTGTTGGTAAACCCATGCGCGAGATGAATAGTTGGGTGTGCCAGCCAGTTTCAGCAATGCATCTGCCGCATCAACTTCAGGTGCATCTTTTAACGCCTCAGGGACAGGCGTTTCCACCCAAGGGCGGTCATATTCGGGTGCGCTGCCTGCAAGTGTTTTTAGCGGCAGGTCTGCCTTCACTTCACCATTGTGCAACACTAAAAAGCGATCCTCTGCAATGGTTTCGCCGACAATGGCAAAATCCAGATCCCACTTTTCGAAAACGGCTTTGGCCTCTGCTTCCAGTTCAGGATCCAGCACCATCAACATGCGTTCCTGACTTTCTGACAGCATCATCTCATAGGCGGTCATGTCAGCGGCGCGAATAGGCACGTCTTCTAGGTTCAGCTTTACACCTAAATTGCCCTTGTCGCCCATTTCCACGGCTGAACAGGTCAGGCCTGCGGCCCCCATGTCTTGTATGGAAATCACAGCACCAGTTTGCATCAGCTCCAACGTCGCTTCCATCAGGCGTTTTTCGGTGAACGGGTCGCCCACCTGCACGGTGGGGCGTTTATCCTCAATCGTGTCATCAAATTCAGCCGATGCCATTGTCGCCCCGCCAACCCCGTCACGGCCGGTTTTGGCCCCTAAATATACCACCGGCATGCCGATGCCACTGGCTGCGGAATAGAAAATACTGTCGGTTTTTGCCAGCCCTGCGGCGAATGCGTTGACCAGACAATTGCCGTTGTAAGCTTCATGAAAGCGCACTTCGCCGCCCACGGTGGGCACACCAAAGCAGTTGCCATACCCGCCGATGCCTTCAACAACGCCGTTGATCAGGGATTTGGTTTTTGGGTGGGTTACTTCTCCAAAAGAAAGCGAGTTCATTGCCGCTATTGGCCGCGCCCCCATGGTAAACACATCACGTAAGATGCCGCCCATACCGGTGGCCGCACCCTGGTAGGGTTCGATATAAGACGGGTGGTTGTGGCTTTCCATCTTGAACACAATCGCGTCACCATCACCAATATCCACAATGCCTGCATTTTCACCGGGGCCACAAATTACTTGCGGGCCTTCCGTGGGCAGGGTGCGCAGCCATTTCTTGGAAGATTTGTAAGAACAATGCTCGTTCCACATCGCACTGAAAATACCCAACTCGGTATAGCTGGGCGTGCGGTTCAGCAGGCGGATGATCTCGGCATATTCATCGGGCTTTAGCCCGTGATCTGCGATTAGGCTTTCGGTGATTTCCGGCTCGATGGTCATGAAAGTATCCCCAAGATGCACATGTTTGCGGGCCTTTTACTTATCTTCTGGCCAAAGGGGAAGGGTGGAATGGATAAACCACCTGCGTTTATGTAAAAAAACCGTGCCACAAAAAAAGAGGCCGAGCAATGCTCGGCCTTGAAGTTCAACAGGGAGGTGAAGAAGTGCAGGAACGCAACAGTGTTGCTCATCTGCGCCGCTTCATGGGGGTATGTATATATTAAAAGTGTTTACAACAAGTGTAGAGAGCGTTCTTTTTGCGCATACCCGCTAGTCGCTTTGTGCATGGCGGGTTAACGTAAGCCCTAACCCGTTGAAACTATGATATAGCACCATAACCTCTGCGGTACTCACGTATCTCTTCCACGATGAAATCGCGGAAGGCTTGCACCCTTTTTGATTGACGTAGCTCTTCCGGATAAGCCAAAAACACGGGGATTTCGGGACTTTCCTCTTCCGGTAATACGCGCACCAGTTCAGAGAACTTACGGCTGACATAGTCGGGCAGTGCCCCAATGCCCACGTGATTGAGTGTGGCTTGCAAAACGCCGAAGTAGTTATTCACCGTCAAATGGGATGTGTGATCTGCATTTAACAACGGCTTTAACCACCGAACACTTTCGTTCACCTGTCTAACGGTCAGATTTTGACTTAAAATTCTGTGACCGTTTAAGTCATCAAAGTTTTTAGGGGTGCCGAATTTATCCAGATACGGCTTCGTTGCATAAAACCGCATGTTCACGGTCATCAAACGGCGACGCACCAAATCAGCCTGACTGGGTTCTTTCATACGGATGGCAACATCGGCCTCGCGCATGGGTAAATCCAGCACGCGTTCTTCCAGTCGCAGATCAATTTTCAGGTCAGGGTGTTTATCGTATAGTTTGCCAATGCGCGGGGCCAGCCAAAGCGTACCAAAGCCGGTAGTGGTGGTGACACGCAGCTCTCCAAAAACCTCATCTTCACTGTCGCGAATACGCGCTTCTGTGCTTTCCAGCTTTTTGGATATCTCTTTTGTGGCGTTAAACAGCAGCTCACCTTGCTCGGTTAAAATCAGGCCGCGTGCATGACGATGAAACAGCGTTACATCCAGGCTTTCTTCCAGTGCCCGAATTTGACGGCTGACGGCAGATTGTGACAGGTGCAGCGTGTCCCCCGCATGGGTCAGACTGCCCGCATCTGCCACCGCATGAAATATGCGTAGTTTATCCCAATCCATAATGTCCCCCAGCTATGCGTTTTTTGCAACAATAGCGAATATAGCTATGATTTCTAGGAAAAACAGGGGGGCATCAGGCTTTTTGTAGAAAATAAACCTGCGCGTCACCCTCAATCGCTTGCTTTAGCAATTCATGGCCCTGTTCGGCGCAAAAATGCGGCACATCAACAATGGCAGCGGGATCATCGGCCAGCATTTTCAAAACCTGCCCTTTTTCCAACGCTTTCAGACGTTTGCGCGCTTTTAGCACGGGCAGGGGGCATAACAGCCCGGTGGCATCAAGTTCAGCGTCATAGTTCATACCCTATGCCATAAATGCCGTATTTCAAAAAGTCCACGCATATGTGATTGCCCTGTGACGTAATGCAGCGTGACGCAGGCCGTTTGCCCCGTTACAAGGGGCGCATGTTTGGAATTGATCTGTTTGATGCGGCCCTGACGCCGTCCCTGATTGTCGCCCTTGTTGCGGGTGTGATCAGTTTTCTGTCGCCGTGTGTACTGCCGATTGTGCCACCTTATCTGGCCTATATGGGCGGAATTTCGATGGCCGAGATGACGGATGAGAAAGTGTCAAATAAACCCGCAATTATCGCGGCGATTTTCTTTGCTTTGGGCCTGTCCACAGTGTTTATATTTCTGGGCTTTGCCGCGTCTGTATTCGGGCGAGCATTCCTGGAATATCAAGAGCTTATGGGCCGTATTGCAGGTGGTGTGATCATCATATTCGGCCTGCATTTCTTGAAGGTAATCAACATTCCGTTTTTGAACCGCGATATGCGCATGGAAGCGGGTGATCGCGGTGGCAGTGCCTTTGGCGCATATGTTCTGGGCCTTGCGTTCGCCTTTGGCTGGACACCGTGCATTGGCCCGATTTTAGGCACGATCCTGTCGATGGCCGCACAAGAGGCATCTATCACACGCGGCACTGTTTTACTGGCGGCATACGCCATCGGATTGGGCCTGCCCTTTATCATTGCCGCGATCTTTATTAACCGCGCCATTGGGGTGATGAACCGCTTCAAACGCCATATGGGTAAGGTTGAAATGGTCATGGGGGCTTTGTTGGTATTGGTCGGGGTGATGCTGATCACGGGCGCGTTTTCCTCATTTTCTTTCTGGCTACTGGAAGTTTTTCCGGCTTTAGCTGAAATCGGCTAGTTTGCCGCCTTACTTTTCACCAATTCCGCGCTTATAGTTTGCTTAAAATCAGTGAAACAGGCGTGCAATAATGCCAAAACAGGCGCAACAGGTCAGACAGCGTAAAGTCTTTTATATTCCGGGTTACGATCCGATGTTGCCGCGTCGCTACCGTGAATTATACCGCACCGAAGGCACTTTGCAGGCTAAGGTTTCTGGCTACAACTTGGCTTTGAAAGGGCGCAGCGGCAAGGGTGTGAATTATGGCTGGACGGTTGATACCGACATTGAGGGCCAAAAAACCCATTCTGATTTTGAGTTTCTGTTGTGGTCTGACATTGTTCAAGCCTCTATGAAACGCAGTATAGCAGGCAGTTTCTGGCTGCTGGCGCGCACGGCTTGGGCCTATATTTCAACGGGCGCGTTGTTTCGGCTGATGAAGCTGCAAAAGGGGCCAATTATAGCCGCCCTTTACCCGATTGTGGTTCTTTTAGCGCAACTCACGCTGGGGCTGATACTGGGTTATTTTGCTTATAAAACCGTCACGGATTACACCCATTGGACGCTTGGGCTTGTCACCGGCTTTGGTATTTTATCCGCTGTGATGATTTGGTTTAAATCGAAAGATAACAAAATATACGCCTATTATTTGATGCATGATTACGCATTTTCGGCGCAATATGGCGGGGATATTCCGCCTGAGTTGATGGCCAGAATGCACGAATTTGCCGATCATATCCATGCGGCACTTGAAAGTGATGTGGATGAGGTTTTGGTTGTGGGTCATTCATCGGGCGCGCATTTATCGGTGTCCATTCTGGCCGATTTGATCCGCCGCTTGGGTGTACCTGATAAGGGGCCTAAACTGGGGTTTCTAACATTGGGCCATGTGGTGCCCATGGTCAGCTTCCTGCCCAAAGCGTGGATATTACGCCGTGATTTGAACTACTTATGCCAACGTGAAGAGCTGACATGGGTTGATGTAACTGCCCCCGGTGACGGCTGCACATTCGCACTTTGTGATCCTGCATCGGTCAGCGGTGTGGCCCCAAAAGGCGGGCATAAATGGCCGTTGGTGTTTTCAGCCGCATTTTCACAAACCCTATCGCCCAAGTATTTTGCCCGTATCAAACGAAAGTTTTTTAGGATGCATTTCCAGTATCTGTGCCATTTCGACCGCCCGCGTGATTATGACTACTTCCAGATCACTGGCGGGCCTGCCACGTTAGAGACACGGTTTAAAGACCGCGCCCCAAGTCCTTCAATGATCACAAAAGCCGTGAATAAATACACCAGCCAAGAGGCCGCTAAATGAGTAAAGGTTTTATCCCGCCCAAACCAGAGGCCCGTGCTGATAAGGTCTCAATATTTACCCATATCAAATTGTTCCGTAAGGATATTTTTGCGTCTCAGCCTGCTAAATTATATCGCGCGTGGATGGCCGAATTTCGGTTACCGTTCTTCAAATCCTATTTCATCAACGACCCGGATCTGGTGGAACATGTCTTGAAAAAAGACCCTGATAATTTCCCCAAATCCGAGATCATCAAAGGCGCGTTATATTCATTGCTGGGCGACAGTGTGTTTGTGACCAACGGCGAGGTCTGGAAACGCCAGCGGCGCATCATTGACCCTGCCTTTGAAGGCGGGCGGTTGCGTGATGTGTTCCCGTCGATGCTTAATGCAGGGCAGGCGGCGGTTGCGCGGCTGGATGGGCTTGCGGATGGGCGTGCGGTAGAGGTTGAAGAGCAGGCCAGCCAGATGGCCGCCGACATTATTTTCCGCACCTTATTTTCCATTCCGATCACCGATGACGTGGCCAAGCAGGTGTTTGATAAGTTTCGGGAATACCAGCGCACACAACCTTTGCTGAACATCGCCAGTTTTCTGAAAACACCCAACTGGATACCCCGCTTGCAAAGTAAACGCACCCGCCAGACCAGCGCGGATATTCGGGCGTTACTGACAAAACTGACCGAAGACCGCTATGCGTTGATCAAGGCGGGCAAGGCGCCTGATGATCTGGCGACCAAGATCATGACCACCAAAGACCCGGTGACGGGCAAAACCTTTACGCCCGCTGAGATGGTTGATCAGGTGGCGATCTTTTTTCTGGCAGGGCATGAAACCTCGGCCAGTGCGTTGGCCTGGACATTGTACTTGCTGGCTGTGGATAGCGAAGTGCAGGAACGTGTGGCCAAAGAGGTGGCGGGAGTTGAAGAGCTGACCTTTGCCAACCTGTCAAAACTGCGCTTTACCCGCGATGTGTTTCGCGAAGCACTGCGGTTATATCCGCCCGTGCCGATGATGATCCGCGAAACGCTTCAGCCAGAGGTTTTCAGGAAACGCCAGATCAAGGTCGGCAGCCAGATTGTGCTTAGCCCGTGGCATATTCAACGCCATGAACGGCTGTGGGACAGGCCCGATGTGTTTGATCCTGATCGCTGGAAAACCAAGGAAACCAGGCTTTGTGCGCGCAAAGCCTATATGCCGTTTTCAGCAGGCCAGCGGGCATGTACCGGGGCAGGGTTTGCGATGATCGAGGGGGTCTTGATGCTGGCGATGATCTTGCGGGCTTTTAAACTTGAACCAACGGGTGATGTTCCGATCCCTGTGGCGCATCTAACAGTGCGTTCCAAGGATGGTATTTATCTGAAGTTTACAAAGCGCGGGTCTGATACCACTTTAAAACAAAAAGCCTGATTGCACTGGCAAGCCCTGCATCCACCTTGCGGGCGGCATCAATTTGGGTTGCAAGTGCGTTAATCGGGATGTTTTCATCTTGGGCGATTTGCACGAATGCCCGCCAAAACGGGTCTTCCAACGAAACGCTTGTTCTGTGCCCCCGTAAGGTCAACGAGTGTTTTTTAGGGCGACCCAGTTCAAGCTGGTTAATGAGCGTGATCATGATTTAATCCGCAAACAGCGAAAAGCCTTCGTCGCCCAAGGCTATGGTTTCTTGCACAAGCAGCCCTTTGCGGGCAGAGGGGCCATAAGTATTTGTGCCGGTTTCCAGCTCTGGAAAAATTTCAAACAGTTCTTCACGCGGAGCATCATCAATGGCTGACATCGTCATATGGCCTGGATGAAAGCTTTCAGTGGCTGCATCATTTGCAAAGATAATCTCGTGACGGTCAAACATGATATGGATGTAATCGGTGTATCTGATGTTGTAATCTACCGTCACGCTGTAGTCGTTGATTAATCCTTTGGCGGGGGCCAGAACTTCACTTTCGCCGTAATTGACCAAGGCGCGATCTGCGTCGATAAGCATACGGTGCTGCGGTGAAACGCGCATGTCTCGGCGGGGAAGGCCTGGGCCAAAAGCATCTTTACGAATGCGAATGGGGCGTAATTTCGGAAACGCATTCAGGCGTGCCCCGGTGATGCGTTTGTGCCCGATCCAGCGAATTGCCTGAAGCCCGTTATCAGCGGTAATTACCAGATCGCCCACACGCAAATATTCCACTGGAATGGCGCCGCGCGGGGTGGTGATCAGGATGCCGGGGGTGAAACATATAATACTGGGGATCGTGTCATAGGGAATGTTATCATTGGCACCACTATTATCAAGATTGATGTTCCGTATGCTATCCCCGGGGGACATTGTGCCGGCCAGAACAACAATACGGTCGACCCCATCATCGACCCCATCGTTTCTGGATGTTAGATAGGCAAAAGTTACCGGCAAACCGTTTACAGTTGCTGTGTATATTTCTACGCCAGTGCCTGTCCCGCCGTAATTCGGATATGCAGAAGATGTAAAATTCACACCGCCAATGCTGAACTGAGAACCTGTATCTTGTGTATTGGGTGTTAAGAAACCATCATTATCTGTAACGGTCACAGTTTCAGCCGCGCCAACATTTAAACTGTTGGCACCTAATGGATCCCGATTGATCCGAAAGGATGTAAATGTTTGTGGCATTTACCTGTATTCACCGCTCTTATGAACAGGTTAGCCACATCTTATAGTGAGTGATCTATTCTGCCCGCCTCATTTTGCTTTTATGCCCATCTTTTCGTGGGTCTAAGCTTATCATTTACTGGGTACTTATAGTCACTAGATACTAGTTTTATTCAACATACTGTAGATAAACGATATAATCAACGCATTTAGCACAAAACAGGCATAGCAGTCGGGTTTGATAAAACTATTGTTAAACAATAGCTTATTAAAGGCTTCTAATGTAACGAATCGGTATGTTTAGTTGGCTTTAAATATATGTTGCGTTTCAGATACAGAAAGCGATTGCCGTGCACTGGGCCCGTATCCGTTTGGATTGCATTGAAGGTCAGGAAAAATATCGAATAGCTCTGCACGTGCGGCATCTTCCATTGCGTCTATTCCAATGGCACCCGGATGGAAGCTTTCGCAAGCCAGGCCATCCGCAAACACGATCTCATGGCGTTCAAAAAGAATATGAATATATGCAACGCTATTCATGCTGTTGTCTGTCAAAATAGTGCTGTCGTTAATCATGCCTTTGGCTGGAATTAAAACCTCATAACTACCAAACTGCACAGCACTTTGATGGCTTTTATGATGTATCCTGTGTTGGGGTGACAACCAAATGTCTTTTTGCGGGGTATTTGCCCCCAAAGCATCTTTCTTGATTTTAATCGGGCGCAGATGCGGGAATGCGTATTGGCGGGCCCCGGTAATGAATTTCTGCCCGATCCACTTAATCGGTTGCAGGCCGTTATCGCGGGTAATAACCAGATCACCGATGCTTAGCGTTTCAATCAGGCGGGCACCTGTTGGCGTGGCAATTTCGGTGCCTTTCGTAAAACAAACTACGTCTGTCCAGGTAAAGCCTGTTGTCCAGTTTTGCCAGCCACCTAGGGAGGTAATTGTTGAACCAGAGTCGAAATTGGAACCAGGTAAAGGTACAAATATAAAATCTGGCCCGGTACTCCATAGCAATAAATCTTCTGTGTGCGTGATACCACCAGAATCCGTGAATGTTAGTTTGTACGTACCACCTTTGGGGTTGATGTACGTCGTGCCGCCAATTGTTATAGTTTCGCCAAAGTCATTGGTGAAGTAGGGTGACATAGTGCCGTCATCATCATTGATGCTCACCGGGGCCAATGTATTGGCGGTGCCAAGCCCGGACCATATAAAGCCATCTACGTTATATGTAGGCATCTTATGTAACCGCAGTTTTCATTTTTTTGGCTTCTGATATTTGACGCACAATGGACATTAGTTTGTCTTTAGGCATCCATCCTTCTGGCGGTTTTCCAAGGGATTGTAATGGCGCCTTGCTTTGGTGAAACTCACGATCTGTCATTATGAGTGTTTTTTGGGCGGTTTTTTTTTGTTGTACGGGGGCGGTAACATCTGGTTTGTAGCCAATAAGTTTTTCACGCTGCTGTTTTAACCGAGCGTAATATGGATCAGCGGTTTGACCAGGGTTTGGGTGTGGGGTTCGCAAATGCGATCCCTTTGGCAAGTCCAAGGGGTTATCTTTTTCGGCTGTTTTTTTACAGCTCATTTGCTCCATGAGATTTGCCCGTATTCAACCATCCGTCAACAATACGTATAATCGTGTATGATTGTGTCAAAACTGAGTTGTTTCAGGAATAATTTTGCCACAGTTAAGCACCACTGAATTAGCAACAGTTGAAAGTATTTGCAAAAACAGACAAGTAAGGGGTCATACCCTTGGGTTTTCAAGTAATATCTTTGCCTTACTTTGGTTCACGGATTGCCGTGCATTAGGTCCTGACCCTAGGTCTGTTGACATTCACTGGTTCGCATTAGTTTACCCCAGTTTTGTGTCCCGCCATGAATTAAAGCACGTAAATACTTGAACCATACGTATTTGGTGCTGTTCGTATAATAACAGGGGGCAAAAATCGTATGGTTGAAGTGAATTTCAGGCCTGTTATTTAGGCCCGATCATGTCTTTTGGTTGAACCACACGGTCAAAAACCTCTGCATCGACAAAGCCAAGCCTTATCGCTTCTTCTTTCAACGTGGTGCCGTTTTTATGGGCGGTTTTGGCAACCTTTGTGGCATTGTCATAACCGATCTCTGGTGCAAGTGCTGTCACCAACATCAGGCTTTCCCACATCAACGTGTTGATCCGCTTTTCGTCGGCTTCAATGCCGCTTACGCAATTATCCGTAAACGCAACCGATGCATCGCCTAAAAGCTGCATGGATTGCAACACGTTATATGTCATCATCGGTTTGTAAACATTCAACTCAAAATGCCCTTGAGAGCCGGCAAAACCAACGGCGGCATCATTGCCAAACACGTGGGCGCAGACCTGTGTCAGTGCTTCGCATTGGGTAGGGTTCACTTTGCCGGGCATAATCGACGACCCCGGTTCATTTTCGGGTAAAATCAATTCGCCTAGGCCACATCGCGGGCCAGAGCCCAAAAAACGGATGTCATTGGCGATTTTAAACAGGGATGCCGCCACGGTTTTCAGTGCCCCTGACATTTCCACCATTGCATCATGTGCGGCCAGTGCTTCAAATTTATTGGGGGCGGTGATAAACGGTAAACCCGTTATTTCAGCCATGTTTGCCGCAACTTTTTCACCCCAGCCAATAGGCGTGTTCAGCCCTGTACCCACAGCTGTGCCACCTTGGGCAAGCGGGTAGATGTTGATCAAGGCATGCTTCACCCGCGCAATACCCTGTTCTACTTGAAACGCATAACCGCCGAATTCCTGCCCCAAAGTCAGCGGCGTTGCATCTTGGGTATGGGTGCGCCCGATTTTGATAATATCCTTGAAATCATCGGCCTTAGCAGCAAGGGCCGCATGAAGTTTTTCCAAGCCCGGGATCAACACATCATGGGCCACCATGGCGGTGGCAATATGCATGGCTGTCGGGAAGGTATCGTTTGAAGATTGGCCCATATTGCAATGATCGTTGGGGTGAACAGGGGTTTTCGTGCCCAATTCGCCGCCCATAAGTTCAATCGCGCGGTTGGAAATAACCTCGTTTGCATTCATGTTTGACTGTGTGCCAGAGCCCGTTTGCCAGACCACCAAAGGGAAATGATCATCCAGTTCACCCTCAATCACTTCGCTGGCCGCTTCAATCACAGCCCCTGCAATTTGTGCCGGCAGTTTTTTCAATTCCAGATTGGTTTGCGCACAGGCTTTTTTGATCACACCCAAGGCACGCACTACCGCAACAGGTTGTTTTTCCCAGCCAATCGGGAAGTTTATCAGGCTGCGCTGCGTTTGTGCGCCCCAATATTTGTCGGCTGGTACTTCTAAAGGCCCAAAACTGTCAGTTTCCGTACGCGTGTTGGTCATGGCAGACTCCAATATATCTTGTGGCGCATTGTATGCCGAAAAGCCTGCCATGACAAGAAAAAGTCATAGAAAACAGCATTCTCTTTTGCCGAATTACAGTAACTTGTTAGGTAATATCCTGATAGTTGCAGTAATACGGGGGGGTGGATGATTAGGGGTTATTTGCGAAAACTGTCCAGCGAAATCACTTCGGCATCGCTTTTAGGCGCGTCATCCTTTTCCTTGATCTCCATCATAGGGCTTTCAGGAACGTCTTCGATAGGGCCGCCATTATCACCATCGGTGTCTTCATCAAAGCGTAAACCGAATTCCACGGTTGGATCCACAAAGGTTTTGATTGCATCAAACGGAATGACCATGGGTTCCGGGGTGTCATTGAAATTCAATGTAATGGAAAAACGGTCATCCATAACCACCAGATTGTCGAACCAGTGTTGTATCACAATGGTCATTTCATCCGGGTAACGTTCTTGCAGCCAACCTGCGATGTCAACGCCAGGATGCTTCGTGTCGAAGCAGATAAAGAAATGATGCTCGCCCGGCAGCCCGTCTTTGCCGATTTTGCGTAATAAATCAGCCATAAGCCCGCGCATGGCGTTGTGCATCAGTTGTGCGTAGTCGATTGTATCTGTCATTTTGAACTTTCAGTCATCCCTGTATGCTCTAGCATATAGAATTGGGTGAGACTGGAAAGACTTATTTAACCATTATCGTGAACCAGCTTGCAAGGAAGAAAGTGCAGGTTTCTGTTGCCAGGTACCTGCGAACCCCGCCTTACACCGCTAAGTGCAAGGAGTTAAGTTTCGATTGCTCGAACTGCTTACGCAGCCAAAGCCATCGGAGCACGATTGTCATTTGCAATTGTACATTTTACGCCGATAACGGTGGCAGTCTGCCGGGCAAAAGCTAACATCTTTAGACGTCCGTCGATCCTATTTCGACCCCATACCGCCCCCAAATGAAGGGATTTTTGGTGGAGTCGCCGGGTACCGCCCCCGGGTCCGATCCGTGTATTACATGCGCGTTTATCACCATAGTCCCCGAAGGAACAAAACCAATATAGGCGTAATGTGTGAAGATTTAAAGACCAAAAGGTCTATTTTTGTTTTTCTTCGGGCTTTTGTGCGCTGTTGTATAAAACATCACGGTATACGGCCGTGACCAGTAAAAAGCTGATATAAAGCAACAAGTACCACGACCCGAACTTGCCAAAATTCACCAAATCCCAACGGGCTTGACCTTGATATATCCAAGTGCCTGTCATTGTGCCGATGTTTTCAGCTAACCACAGGAAAAATGCAGACAGGAACGCGGCCACGGGTAGAGGCATCCAACGCGGAATATGGCCGATGAAAAACCAGATACGAGTACGCCAAAACACAATAATTGTGCCTAAAAACAATAGATTGCGGATGTCGTATGTATAATGATGGGTAAAGAAGTTTGCATAAATCGTAACCGCCAGCAGAACCGTGATCCAAAATGGCGGATAAGGCGCGAAACGCATGTCAAAAATGCGGATCACACGGGCCATGTAGCTGCCGACGCAAGCGTACATAAAGCCCGAAAACAAAGGCACATCTGCGATCTTGATCAATCCAGGTTCCGGATATGCCCATGACCCCATTTTAACTTTGAAAACCTCCATTATCGTGCCAACAATATGAAACAAAAGGATAACTTTAGCTTCACGCAAGCTTTCCAGTTTCAATGCCAGAAATAGGATTTGCGTGCTGATGGCGAATATAAACAGTGCATCATAGCGTTGTAACGCCCAGCTATCCTGCCAAATTGCTGAACTTATGATGATCACGGCAAGAAATAGGATGCCAAACAGGCAAGCCCATGCCTGTTTCAATACAAACATGATAAATTCTACCGCACCTGTGGGCAGGTGTTTGCGCACCCAATCGCCAAGTATACGTTCTATTCGTAAGTTATGCACGGTTCACCCCGTAAATTTGGGGCAAAGTGGCTAAAAAATGCAGTTATGACAAGTGTAAAACGTGACGGCTTTGTCTGGGCGTTACCCCAAAGCGGGCTTTATAGGCGCGGGTCATTGCACTGGGGTTTTGAAA